>NZ_JAVDVA010000005.1:0-414837 GCF_031456635.1 Streptomyces sp. 3330 | reverse complement strand
GGGACCCCCCCGGGTGCGCCCGGGCATGGTGGTGGGGTTCTCTTTGACCCGGCGGGGGGGGCCGGCGCACACGGGTGGGGGGGGCGCCGGGAGATCTCCGGGCGCCCCCTCCACATGTGTCCTGCCGCCGGTGGCCGTCACCGGCCACCACCGGTCACCTCGGGCCGTTACTGGCCGTTACTGGCCGAAGAGCGGATCCTCCGGATCCTCCGATCCGGTCGACGGGTCGCCCGTGCTCGGTTCCGTCGACGTGTCGTCCGTCGGCGTGTCCGACGGGGACGAGCTCGGCTTCGACGACGAGGACGGGGACGAACTCGTCGACGGCGACGAGGACGGGGACGAACTCGTCGACGGGGACGAGGAGGGGGACGAGGACGGGGACGGCGACGTGGACGGGGACGGCGACGCGGTCTGGACCGCCGCGCCCTGGTCGGTCTCCAGGTCGAACTTGCTGACCTTGGTCGAGACGCCGAAGGTGTAGGCCGCCCAGATCTGCGCCGGGAAGCCGCCGCCGTTGATACGGCCCGCGTCCGAGGACAGGCCGGTCGTCGCGCCGGTCAGCGGGACCTGGGGGTGGGGCGCCTTCGCGGACTCGCCGAAGAGGCCGACCGAGGTGACCAGGTCGGGCGTGTAACCGGTGAACCAGGCCGACTTGTTGTTGTCGGAGGTACCCGTCTTGCCGGCGACCTTCTGGCCCTTGCGCAGCGGGTTGTCCCGTACGGACTTCTTCGCCGTACCGTCGTCGACCACGCCGGTGAGCACCGAGGTGACCGAGTCGGCGGCCTCGCGGCTGATGACCTGCTCCCCGATGGGGTCGGCGTGCTTGAACGTCGGGTGGGCGCTGTTCTCCGCCGACTTGATGAGCGCCGGGGTGACCTGCTTGCCGTGGTTGTCGAGGGTGGCGTAGACGCCGGCCATCTGCAGGGGGCTCGCGCCCATGGTGCCGAGGGTCTGGGCGGGCACGGCCTTGAGGTCCGCGGTGTCCATGCCGAGGTTGGCCGCGACCTTCAGCACCTCGGACATGCCGACGTCGACGCCCATCTGCGCGAAGACGGAGTTGATGGACTTGTTGAGCGCCGTCTGGACGGTGACGTCGCCGTAGTCCTGGTCGTCCTCGTTCTCCGGGGCGAAGCCGATGTCGCTGCCGACGACCGGGCGCTTGCTCGTGCCGTCGTAGATCGTGTTCGCGGTGATCTCGTCGCCGTCCTGCGTCTTGGCGGCCTCGTCGAAGGCGGCGGCGAGGATGACCGGCTTGAAGGTGGAGGCGGGCTGGTAGTCGGTGCGGGTGGCGTTGTTGGTGTAGTGGTCGGTGTAGCCGGTACCGCCGTACATCGCCTCGACGGCGCCCGTCTTGGGGTTCACCGACACCGCTCCGGCCTGGACGTCGCCGTCGACCGAGCGCTTCTTCTTGTCGAGCTTGCTGGTCAGCTGTTCCTTGACGGCCGTCTCCAGCGCCTTCTGCTTCTTCTTGTCGATGTTGAGCTCGATGTTCCAGCCGCCGCGCCTGACCAGGGCCATGCCCGACTCGTAGTCGTCGGCGATGCCCTGGGCCACCAGCTGCTTGGCCAGTTCGGTGTTGGCCGCGTCGACGAGGTAGCCGATCTGGCCCTCCTTGCCGGGCGCCGCCTTGGGCTCCTTGGGCACCGGGAACGTCATGGCGTCGCGCTTGCTCTTGTCCAGCCAGTCCTGCTCGACCATGTTGTCGAGGACGTAGTTCCAGCGGGCCGTGACCAGCTTCTTGCCGGTGTCGGAGGCGGAGGTCCAGTCGTACTGGCTGGGCGCCTGGAGCAGCGCGGCGAGGTAGGCGCCCTGCTGCACGCTGAGCTTGTCGGCGTCGACGCGGTAGTAGGCCTGGGCGGCCGCCTGGATGCCGTAGGCGCCGCGGCCGTAGTAGCTGGTGTTGATGTACCCGGCCAGGATGTAGTCCTTGTCCTTCTCCCGGTCCAGCTTGAGGGAGATGACCAGTTCCTTCAGCTTGCGCGTGACGGTCTGTTCCTGGGTCAGGTAGTAGTTCTTGACGTACTGCTGGGTGATCGTCGAACCGCCCTGCGCGCCCTTGCCCATGAGGGTGTTGAGGACACCGCGGGCGGTGCCCTTCAGGTCGACGCCGGCGTCGCCGTAGAAGGTCTTGTTCTCGGCGGCGACGAAGGTGTGCTGGACCTCCAGGGGAATCTTCGAGAGGTCGACGTTCTCCCGGTTGACCTCGCCGTCGCGGGCCAGGATCGCGCCGTTGTCGTACTCGTAGACGTTGCTCTGGAGGTCGGCGTCGGGGTTGCCCTCGGGAATCGGGGTGCTGATGTACAGCCAGAGGAAGGCGCCGATGACGGCCACGGTCAGGCCGAGGAAGGTGCCGAGGATCTTCTTCCAGGTGAAGATCCGGCGTATGAGGCTCCTGTCCTTCTTGCCGGCCTTGCCCTTGGCGCCCTTGCCGCCCTTCTTCGCGCCCCGGCGCGCGGCCGCGCGGCCCCCGGTCGCGGGAGCGGTCTCGGGCTCGGCGGTCGCCACGGACTCCGCCCGCACGGGGGTCGGCTGGTCCGTCTCCGTCGAGCGGCCCCTGGGCGCCGCGCGGCGCCCACCGCGCTGTCGAGCTCGTCTCTCGTCCGCTCGTCCCATGAGTCCGCTCGCTCCGCTTCCTACTCGGCAGTCACACCAGTGCCCGGGGGCAGGGGCAGGTCAGCTCAGAAAGCTAACACCGCTGCCTATGACGAAGAGGCCTCGGTCCGGCCCGCACAGGGCGTGAGAATCAGCACCCCTCGCGAGGGAACCGCCCGGACGTCCCCACCGAGTCCGACGTACGAGAGTGGCACAGGGTTGCCATGAGGCGCTAAAGTGATATCACTTAGATAGACCGCTGATTGCTGAATCGGCGGGCGACGAGAAACGGGGACCCACCATGCCCACGCACGACCCCTCGGCCACCGCCGAAGCCGCCGTCGACACCGTCGACGCGCCCGACATGCCCGCCCCGCGCGTGCAGGAGTTCCCCGCGCGCAGCGTGGCCGGCGGACTCGCGCTGCTGCTCGGCCTGGCCGGACTGCTGGCCGGCGCCGGGATGATCGTCTTCGGCGCCCGGACGGATGCGACCGGCCTCAAGGCGGGGCTGATCACCGTCGGCATCCTGGTCGGCGTCGCCGCGTTCCTCGCGATGTGCGGGCTGAACACGGTGTCGCCGGGCGAGGCCCGCGTGGTGCAGCTCTTCGGCCGCTACCGGGGCACCATCCGCGAGGACGGACTGCGCTGGGTGAACCCCTTCACCTCCCGCGAGAAGATCTCCACCCGCGTGCGCAACCACGAGACGGCCGTACTGAAGGTCAACGACGCCTACGGCAACCCGATCGAACTCGCCGCGGTCGTGGTGTGGAACGTCCGGGACACCGCGCAGGCCAGCTTCGAGGTGGACGACTTCCTGGAGTTCGTCGCCACCCAGACCGAGGCGGCCGTCCGGCACATCGCCATCGAGTACCCCTACGACTCGCACGACGAGGACGGCCTCTCGCTGCGCGGCAACGCGGAGGAGATCACCGAGAAGCTGGCCATAGAACTGCACGCGCGCGTGGAGGCGGCCGGAGTGCGGATCATCGAGTCCCGCTTCACCCACCTCGCGTACGCTCCCGAGATCGCCTCGGCGATGCTCCAGCGGCAGCAGGCGGGCGCCGTGGTCGCGGCCCGGCGGGAGATCGTGGACGGAGCCGTGGGCATGGTCGAGGCAGCGCTCCAGCGCATCGCCGAACAGGGCATCGTGGAGCTGGACGAGGAACGGAAGGCGGCGATGGTGTCCAACTTGATGGTGGTGCTGTGCGGGGACCGCGCGCCTCAGCCGGTACTGAACACCGGGACCCTCTACCAGTGAGCGAACCGGCCGAGGGCCCGGCCCCTCAGCGTCGGCCGCAGCAGCGCAAGCAGGTGCTGCTGCGGCTGGATCCGCTGGTCCACGACGCACTGGCCCGCTGGGCATCGGACGAACTGCGGTCGGCTAACGCGCAGATCGAGTTCCTGCTGCGCAAGGCGCTGAAGGAAGCGGGGCGGCTGCCGGGCGAGGCGGGGCCGCTGCCCCGCCGCGGGCGTCCCCCCGGCGGCTCCGCCCCCGGCCCCCCTTCGGCCTGACGGCCCGCCCCGCCCTCGCGGGGCGGTGCGCACACCGCGGCCGAGCCGCCCTCCCGCACGGGCCGGCTGCCGCGCGCCGGCCCCGCACCGGCGCCCCGCCTGTTCCAGAACAGTGACAATCGGCCCTCACCTGCGCACCGCCACTCCCCGCCGTCGCCCGCGCACAGCATGTATACACACCGCGTATACACCGCGTGTACAGTCCTGTCCATGTCCATCGGTCACACCCTCCTGGGACTCCTGGAGTCCGGGCCCCGCCACGGTTACGACCTCAAGCGGGCCTTCGACGAGAAGTTCGGTCACGACCGGCCACTGCACTACGGCCAGGTCTACTCGACGATGTCGCGCCTGCTGAAGAACGGGCTCGTCGAGGTCGACGGCATCGAGGCCGGCGGCGGCCCCGAGCGCAAGCGGTACGCCATCACCGACGCCGGGATCACCGACGTCGAGCAGTGGCTCGCGACGCCCGAGAAGCCCGAGCCGTATCTCCAGTCGACGCTGTACACCAAGGTCGTCCTCGCGCTGCTGACCCGGCGCGACGCGGCCGACATCCTCGACACCCAGCGTGCCGAGCACCTGCGCAGCATGCGCATCCTCACGGACCGCAAGCGCTCCGGCGACTTCGCCGACCAGCTGATCTGTGACCACGCCCTGTTCCACCTCGAGGCCGACCTGCGCTGGCTGGAGCTCGCCGCCGCCCGGCTCGACAAGCTGAAGGCCGCGGTGATCGCGTGAACGCCCCCGGGGGATCCCTGCTCGCCGCCGAGAACCTGCACAAGGCGTACGGGCCGACCATGGCGCTGGCCGGCGCCGAGTTCTCCATCCACCCCGGCGAGGTCGTCGCGGTGATGGGCCCGTCCGGGTCCGGCAAGTCGACGCTGCTGCACTGCCTCGCCGGGATCGTGACGCCCGACTCGGGTTCGATCCTGTACGACGGGCGCGAGCTGGCGACGATGAACGACGCCCGGCGCAGCGAGCTGCGGCGCTCCGAGTTCGGCTTCGTGTTCCAGTTCGGGCAGCTCGTCCCGGAACTGACCTGCGTGGAGAACGTGGCGCTGCCGCTGCGGCTGAACGGCGCCCCGCGCAAGCAGGCCGAACGCACCGCCCTGGGCTGGATGGAACGGCTGGAGGTCGACGACCTCGCCGGGAAGCGGCCCGGTGAGGTGTCCGGCGGACAGGGCCAGCGGGTGGCCGTGGCGCGCTCGCTCGTCACCAGCCCGCGCGTGGTGTTCGCCGACGAGCCGACCGGCGCGCTGGACTCGCTCAACGGCGAACGGGTGATGGAACTGCTCACCGAGGCCGCCCGGTCGGCCAGCACGGCCGTCGTGCTCGTCACGCACGAGGCCCGGGTCGCCGCCTACTCCGACCGCGAGATCGTCGTACGGGACGGCAAGTCGCGGGACATGGAGCGGGTCGTATGAACCTGCGTCAGTGGTCGAGGGACCTCGGCCTGGGGGTCCGGTTCGCCTTCGCGGGCGGCCGGGAGGGCTGGATACGGGCCGTGCTGACCGCGGTCGGCGTGGGGCTCGGCGTGGCGGTCCTGCTGCTGACGACGGCGGTGCCGAACGCCCTCGCGGTGCGGCACGACCGTGAAGAGGCGCGGCTGGACTGGCAGTTCGGCAGCGAGCAGCCGGCCAAGGCCGACGACACCCTGCTCGTCGCGACGGCCGACACGACGTTCCGCGACAAGGACGTACGTGGCCGGCTGGTGGAGCCGGAGGGGGCGCGTGCGCCGCTGCCGCCCGGCCTGAGCCGGTTCCCGGCCGAGGGCGACATGGTGGTCTCGCCCGCCCTGAAGAAGCTGCTCGCCTCCGACGGTTCGGCGCTGCTGCGGGAGCGGATCCCGTACCGCGTCGTCGGGACCATCGGGGAGAGCGGGCTGGTGGGCTCCCAGGAGCTCGCCTACTACTCGGGCGCCACAGGACTCGCCGAGCACGTCGAGAGCTACGGAGCGACCCGGCTGAAGGAGTTCGGGAACCCGAACCCGTCGAAGGAGGAGACCGACCCGGTCCTGCTCCTGCTGATCCTCGTCGTCATCGTGGTGCTGCTGATGCCGGTGGCCGTGTTCATCGCGGCGGCCGTGCGGTTCGGCGGCGAGCGGCGCGACCGCAGGCTCGCGGCCCTCCGGCTGATCGGTTCGGACGGCCGGATGACCCGGCGCATCGCGGCGGGCGAGGCGATGGCCGGGGCGCTGCTGGGCCTGGTCCTCGGCACGGTGTTCTTCCTGATCGGCCGCCAGGTGGCCGGTTCGGTCGAGGTGATGGGCATCAGCGTGTGGCCCAGCTACCTCGACCCCTCCCCGGCGCTGGCCGCGCTGGTGGCCCTCGCGGTGCCCACGGCGGCGGTCCTGGTCACCCTCTTCGCGCTGCGCGGCGTGGTGATCGAGCCGCTGGGCGTGGTGCGCACGGCGAAGCCCGCCCGGCGCCGGCTGTGGTGGCGGCTCCTGCTGCCCCTGGGCGGCTTCGCGATGCTCTACCCGATGGTCGGTCAGGGCCAGGACAGCGGCGACTTCAACCAGTACCTGGTGAGCGGCGGCGTGGTCCTGATCCTCGTCGGCATCACCGCGCTGCTGCCGTGGCTCGTGGAGACGGTCGTCAGCCGGCTCGGCTCGGGCGGCGTGGCCTGGCAACTGGCGGTACGACGGCTTCAGCTGAGCAGCGGCACGGCGGCCAGGATGGTCAACGGCATCGCGGTGGCGGTGGCCGGTGCGATCGCGCTCCAGATGCTGTTCGCCGGTGTGGACGGCGCCTACACCAAGCCCACCGGCAAGGACCTCACCCGGGCGCAGATGCAGGTCCAGGTGCCGGACGGCGCCCCGCTGGCCGCGACCGCCCGGAAGTTCGCCGACACCAAGGCCGTCCGCAAGGTCACGGCCCTGTGGGAGGGCTACCTGGGCTCCTCCTCCTGGAACGACGAGAACGGCCCGGAGCTCTCCGCCCAGCTGACCGTGGGCGACT
This sequence comes from Streptomyces sp. 3330, assembly GCF_031456635.1. Classification (NCBI taxonomy): domain Bacteria; kingdom Bacillati; phylum Actinomycetota; class Actinomycetes; order Kitasatosporales; family Streptomycetaceae; genus Streptomyces; species Streptomyces sp. 3330. The sequence goes on along the minus strand of NZ_JAVDVA010000005.1, from coordinate 407,776 downwards.
GCCCGGCCCTGCGCGAGGTGGCGAAGCTGCCCTCGTGCAAGGACGGCGACCTGTTCGTCCTCGACGGCGACGAGTACTCCGCCGACGGGCCCGAGCTGAACAAGCCCGGCAGGAAGCTGTACGTCGAGCCCTCCTCCTCCGGCGGCAGCGAGGAGGTCGTGTGGACCGTCCCCGCGGGCATCATCGAGGCGCGGTCGGTCAAGGGCCTCACCGACTGGGAACGCGGCGGCTTCCTGATGACGCCGAGCGCGCTGCCCGCGGCGGCCGAGAAGATGGTCAGCGGCGAGATCTACCTCTCGATCGACGAGTCCGTGCCCGACGCCTACGAGTACGCCCGCAACACGGCGTACCGGGTGGATCCGCTGGCCGGCCCGATGACCTGGGCGTCCACGCGGCAGGACACGAAGTTCACCACCATCCGCACCGGTCTGCTCGTCGGTTCCGCCTGCGTGCTGCTGCTGATCGGGGCGAGCCTGCTGGTCTCCCAGCTGGAGCAGTTGCGCGAGCGCCGCAAGCTGCTGTCCTCCCTGGTCGCCTTCGGCACCCGGCGGCGCACGCTGGGCCTGTCGGTGCTGTGGCAGACGGCGATCCCGATCGCGCTGGGTCTGGTGCTGGCCCTGGCGGTGGGGCTGACGCTGGGCGCGGTCCTGCTGAAGATGGCGGACACGCCGGTGAGCGTCGACTGGGGAAGCGTGCTGTCGATGACCGGCATCGGGGCGGTCGTCGTCCTGCTGGTGACGTTGCTGAGCCTGCCCCCGCTGCTCAGACTGCTGCGGCCGGACGGCCTGCGCACCGAGTGAGCGCGGCGGCCACGCGGTGAACGCGGCCACGCGGTGAACGGACGGTCCCTCCCCGGGCGGGGAGGGACCGTCGCGCGTTCAGAGCTGGTACTCCCGCACCACCCTGCGCACCTGGGCGAACAGCATGCCGACGTTGACGGACTTGCGGCAGACCACCACCGCGACGACGTCCTGCTGCTCCGTCATCCGCACGAACAGGTGAGTGAGGTTCTCACTGTTGACGAGGATCTCCTGGAAGAAGTGGTTGTCGCTCTGGATCCCGCGCCGCTCCTTGAAGACGTCCTCGATCATCACGACCGTCCGGCCCTGGAACAGGTCGAGCGTGGCGCCCGCCAGCAGGTCCAGGACCTCGGGCGGATGGTTGTCGACGGTCTCGTAGGAGAGCAGCATGCCGGTGGCCATGTCGACGACGCCGGAGGCGACGCAGTCGGGGGCATCCGTGCGCAATGACTTGACCAGGCCCATCACCTGGTCGGAGAAACCTGGGGTCATACGTTTCGTCGCCATCCCTTCAGACTCCTTCAGCGGTCTTCACGGTCGTCCCGGCCCGGTCGGTCAGGATCAGATCGATGCGGCGCAGGGCGGGTTGGGTCGCCCGGTGCAGGCGTTCCACGTCCATGCCCTCGTCGCCGAGGACGACCATCAGCGCGGTGTCGCCGACCGCGTAGAACGCGGCGCAGCCGTGGCTGCCGTAGGCCACCGTGCGGTGCAGGGCGCCGCGGGCGGTGGCCTCCGCGGTGCGGCGGGCGAGGCCGAGGCCCGCCGCGGCGAGGGCGGCGAGGCCCTCCGGGTCGATGGAGTCGGCGGTGTCGGCGGCTATGAGCAGCCCGTCCGCCGCCGCCAGCGCCGTGTCGGTGATACCGGCCACCTGCTCCCGCAGGCCGCGCATCTCCCGCGCGAGGGCTGTGTGGTCCATGTGTGCAACTCCCTTGATCCTGATCGCATATGACCGTCTTTTTCCTGGGGTCCTGCGGGAGTCGACGTGGGGTGCGTTTCTCCGCGGGGTCCCTCTGCCGGGGTTTCCTGGTGCGGTTTCCTGCCGCGGTTTCCTGCCGCGGTTCTCCTGCCGGACTTTCCCGCCGCGGCTTCCGCCGGCCCTGTGGCGGGCGTTCCGCCGAATACCGCAGGCGGATCCTTCTGCGGTGGGTTCTGCCGGTCTCCCGCGCGGGGCTGTCATTTCGTCGTCGGGTTCCGCAGGCGGAAGAACTCCTTCCAGCCGGTGCCGTTCCGTTCCGTGGTGAGGGCTTCGTTGATGCCGCTGGCGCCGGGGCGGCGGCGCGGCAGGGCGGTCGCCTCCGGCACCGGCGGCTGCCGCGGCGGGGCCGGTTCGCGGGGGCGTACACCGTGTCCGTCGGGCGGCAGCCGGACCGGGATCGGCCGGGGCGCGTCCACGCACTCCAGCAGCCCCTCGCCCAGCATCCGGGCCACCTCGACGGTGACGGTGTACACCCCGCGCCCGGTGCGGAAGGCGAGGTCCCGGGAAGTGCACCGGCCGTCGGCGTGGGTGAGCAGTTCGCGCTGGAGCACACCGAGCCGGCCGGCCGCGTAGGACAGGGAGGCGGGCACGGGACGCTCCCGGTCCGGGCGCACGGGGTACGGCTGCTCCAGAAGCGCGCCGAGCTTGCGGGACGCCACCTGCAGCAACCGGGTGGGCGGTTCGCCCACGGCGACCGGGGCGGGCGGCGGCCCGGTCGCCGGGCCGCGTTCGCAGCCGTCGACGCTGCCCGCGACGACCGCGAACACCGCGTCCTGGAGGGCCATCGCGCAGACCACCCGGAGCTGGGCGGCCCCCGCGTAGCCGTGGGCGATCAGCCCGGCGGCCGGCCAGCGCGCGCCGCCCGCCTCGCGCACCAGCCCGGCCCACTCCTCGCCGCCGATGCGGCCGGAGCGCAGCAGCAGCGCCTCGGGGGCGGGCGCGCCCGGGGACTCGACCGCGACGACCAGCCCGCCGTGCAGATGGAAGGTGCCGCCGGGCGAGCCGAGGGCGCGCAGTTCCCCGGTGAAACCGTCCCGGCAGCACGCGGCGAGGTCGCGTGCCAGCAGCTCGTAGCCCGACATCACTCCCCTTGGACCTCTCGCACATACGCCTGACGCGTAGCGCTGAGGAGGGAAGGTGTATCAGCCCGTTCGCAGGGTCCAGCGAGGGATTTCCGAGCTGCCCTCAGCTGACGGAAGTTGCTCCGTCGGGGGACTCAATTCGCTGTGTTCGGCGTCCATTTGATCGGTTGGAAGACCATGGACGTTCCCTCACGGAGTCCGGTCGGCGGGCGGCTCGGGCGCCGCGGGGGGTTGCTCGGGGGCCGCCGCCGGGGAGGTGGCCGGGGCCGCCACCGGCGCCACGCCCACCGCTGTCGCGCCCCTCGGCCGCGGCGCGTGCCGCAGCGCCTGTTCGCGGGAGTAGGTGTGCAGGTAGCCCACCACCGTGTTGGTCACGGCCACCAGGGGCACCGCCACGATGGCGCCGCCGATGCCCGCCACCATGCCGCCCGCGGCCACCGACAGGACCACCGCCAGCGGGTGGACGCGGACCGCGCGGCCGAGGATGAACGGCTGGAGGATGTGACCCTCGATCTGCTGCACGGCCAGCACGACCGCCAGGGTCATCACCGCGGTGAACACGCCCTGCGTGACCAGCGCGACCACGACCGCGAGCGCGCCGGAGGCGACCGCGCCGACGAGCGGGATGAACGAGAACAGGAAGATGAAGACGGCCAGCGGGACGGCCATCGGCACATCCAGGAAGTAGATGCCGAGGCCGATGAAGATCGCGTCGATCAGCGCGACGATCACCGTGCCGCGCACATACGCCGTGAGCGTCGCCCAGGCCCGCGGGCCCGCGCCCGCCACGCCCGGCCGGGCGGCGGTCGGCACCAGCTTGAGCGTCCACTCCCAGATGCGCTTGCCGTCGTACAGCAGGAAGAGCGTCGAGAAGAACGCCAGGAGGATGCCGGTCAGCGCCTCGACGACGACGGTGACGCCCTCCAGGCCCGCCGAGGTGATCGAGTCCGTGTTGTCGCCGATGGCGTCCCGCAGGTTCTTGGCGATGCCGTTGATCTGCTTGTCGGTGACGTGGAAGGGGCTGTTGAGCAGCCAGCGGCGCAGGTCGTCGATGCCGTCCTGGACCTGGTCGGAGAGGTTGTCGATGTTCGCCATGACCTGCCAGGTCACGAACCAGCCCATCAGCCCGATGACGACGAACCCGAGGATCGCCGTCAGCGCGGTGGCCGCTCCGCCGGGCACTCCGGCCCGCTTCAGCCGGGCCACGGTGGGCTGGAGGAGCGCGGTCAGGAGCAGCGCGACCACGAAGGACATGACGACCAGCTGGATCGCGCTGATGGCCTTCATCAGCACCCAGACGGTCCCGGCGAGCACCAGCAGCCGCCAGCCCGCCTCGGCGGCGACCCGGACGCCCCACGGCACGGCCTGGGCGGGGTCGGGGCGCGGGGCGGAGGGCACGAGCTCCTCCGGGTAGGCCTCGGCGGCCGGAGCGGCGGTGTCGGGCGGCGTCGGCTCGGGCTCGGCGGCGGCCTCCCGCCTCTCCCGCTCGACCTCGGCGCGCCGTTCGTCGAGCCGCTCACCCATCTCGCTCAGTCCGGCGCCGAGCCGGCCGAGCCATCCTGGAACTCTCGACATGATCCGTCCTCTTCCCCCGTCTTCCCCCACCACTCCCCCTGGAGTCGTCGGCCCCGGCCGTACCGACCGTACAGGGCGAAAGCCCCTCCCCCTAGGACGGGGAGGGGCTGCGCGGGGTTGAGCGGAGGACGGCGGCTACGGCTCAGTAGGAACCGTTGGCCAGCCAGTAGTCCCAGGCGTCGCAGGGACTGCCGTAGCGCTCGTTCATGTAGTTCAGGCCCCACTTGATCTGGGTGGCCGGATTGGTCCGCCAGTCGGCGCCCGCGGACGACATCTTCGAGCCGGGGTAGGCCTGGACGAGACCGTAGGCGCCCGACGAGGGGTTGACCGCCTGGTAGTTCCAGGTGGACTCGTGGTCCACGATGTTGCTGAAGCACTGGAACTGGCCGCTGGGCACCATCTGGCGGGCGATGGCCTGGACCTCCGCGACGGTGTACGACGCCTGCTGCGGGAAGCTGCCCGCCGACGCGGTCGAGGCGACCTCGGTGGTGGCTGCCTCGGTCTTCGCGGCGGCCTTCTCCTCGGCCTCCCGGGCGGCCTTCGCCTTCGCCTCCGCCTCCGCCACGGCGGCCTTCTGCTTGGCCACCGCGGCCTTGGCCGCCTGCTTACGGGCGGATTCCTCCGCCGTCTTCTTGGCGGTGGTGTCCGCGGCGATGGCCTGGAGGCCGGCCTGCTGGGTCAGCGAGGCCGTCTGCACCTGGGCCTGCCGGCCTGCCGGTAAGTCCGCGAGGAGGGTCGACTCGCCCGCCGTCGCCTCGGAGTCGTCGTGGGGCTGGGCCACGCTGCCCTGGGCGACTCCCATGACAGCGCCCACAGTGGTGACCGCCGTGGCCGAGGCCACGGCGAATCCCCGGGCCGATATTCGGCTCACGCGGTTTCCTTCTGTTGTGCGGTCGGATGGAGAACTGCACGACCAGGGCCGCATGGGCTCAGTACCAGTGGTTGGCCTGCCAGAACGACCAGGCCTCACACGGGCTGCCGTACCGGCTGTCCATGTAGTTCAGGCCCCACTTGATCTGGGTGGCCGGGTTGGTCTGCCAGTCGGAGCCGGCCGACGCGTACTTGCCGGCGGGCAGGGCCTGGAAGAGTCCGTAGGCGCCGGAGGAGGCGTTCACGGCGTGGTAGTTCCAGCTGGACTCGTGGTCCACGATGTTGCTGAAGCACTGGAACTGGCCGCTGGGCACCATCTGCGCCGCCATCGCCTGGATCTGCGCGACGCTGTAGGAGCTCTGGATCGGGAAGTCCCCGGCGCTGCGGCTGGCCTTGGCCTTCGCCTCCGCGCGCTCCTTGGCTGCCTTCTCGGCGGCCTCCTTCTTCGCGATCGCCGACTTGGCCGCGGCCTTGCGGGCCGTCTCCTCGGCATCCTTCTTCGCGCCCTCGTCCGCGGCGATGGCCTGTACGTTGGCCTGCTGCGTCAGGGACGCCGTCTGCACCTGGGCCTGCTGGCCCACGGGAATGTCAGCGAGGAGCGTCGCGTCGCTGGCCGTCGCTTCAGCGTCGTTGGGCTGCGCGACGCTGCCCGAGGCAACGCCGACGACGCTTCCGACAGCGGTGACCGCCGTGGCCGAGGCCACTGCGAATCCCCGGACCGAGATCCGGCTCACACGGTTTTCCTTCCAGCATCGCCCGCTTCGGTGACCCTGGCGGACGCAATCGTGCCCTTGACGCTGGTCTCCGAACTGCGGGGTCACAGGAGACACGGACCCGGTGGGCAACTCCCGGCGAGGGAGCACCACATGGTGCACGGGCGGCATGCGACGGTCGGTATGGAGTTGACGGTGATGCTCAGGTGGTGCGGTACCGCTGGGGGCACAGGTGTGTCGCATGCGGGGCCTGACAGGACTGAGACTTTGCCGTAACCCGACGGCGCAAGGCAATTCCGAGTTGCGTGTGAAAGCTCACACCTGTGGGGACCCCGGGGATTTCGCGAAACCCCCACATACGTCGGCGCCGCCCGACTAGGCTCACAGCCTTTGTCGGACGGCGCCAACTACCGCTTGTTCTCCGTCAATCGGGGCGGGTCATTCAGATCTGCCCATCCTCCAGCATTTCGGTCACAAGTGCTGCGATCTGGGACCTCTCGGACCTGTTCAGCGTGACGTGCGCGAAGAGCGGATGCCCCTTCAGTTTCTCGACGACGGCGACCACGCCGTCATAACGCCCGACTCGCAGATTGTCCCTTTGCGCCACATCGTGGGTCAGAACGACCCGGGAATTCGCGCCGATACGGGACAGAACGGTGAGCAGCACATTCCGTTCCAGTGACTGAGCCTCGTCGACGATCACGAAGGCGTCGTGGAGGGAACGGCCCCGGATGTGGGTCAGGGGCAGGACCTCCAGCATCCCTCGCGCGGTGACCTCCTCGATGACCTCGCGGCTGGTGACCGCGGACAGCGTGTCGAAGACCGCCTGCGCCCAGGGGCCCATCTTGTCGGCCTCGGAACCGGGCAGATAGCCCAGCTCCTGTCCGCCCACCGCGTACAGCGGCCGGAAGACCATCACCTTCTGGTGCTGGCGGCGCTCCAGGACCGCCTCCAGACCCGCGCAGAGCGCGAGCGCGGACTTGCCGGTGCCGGCCCGGCCGCCCATGGACAGGATCCCGACGTCCGGGTCGAGCAGCAGATCGAGCGCGATGCGCTGCTCGGCGCTGCGGCCCTTGATGCCGAAGGCCTCACGGTCGCCGCGGACCAGCCGGACGTTGCCGTCGGCGGTGACCCGGCCCAGGGCCTTGCCGCGCTCCGACTGGATGGTCAGACCGGTGTGCACGGGAAGGTCGGCGACCTCGGGCACGTGGATGTGCCCCTCCTCGAAGAGGATGTCCACCTGCTCGCCGGCCAGGGTCACTTCGGACATTCCGGTCCAGCCGGAGGAGCCCGTGATGGCGAGCTCGGCGCGGTACTCCTCCGCGAGGAGGCCGACCGACGACGCCTTGATCCTGAGCGGGAGGTCCTTCGACACGACCGTGACGTCGAAACCCTCGGCCTGGAGGTTGCGGGCGACCGCGAGGATGCGGGAGTCGTTGTCACCCAGGCGGTACCCGGAGGGCAGCACGCTGGGGTCCGAGTGGTTGAGCTCGACACGGACGGTGCCGCCGAGTTCCCCGATCGGGATGGGGGCGTCGAGGCGACCGAACTTCACCCGGTAGTCGTCCAGCAGGCGCAGCGCCTGCCGGGCGAAGTAGCCGAGCTCCGGATGGTGCCGCTTGGCCTCCAGTTCCGTGACCACGACGATGGGGAGCACCACTTCGTGCTCGTCGAAGCGGGTCAGGGCGTTCGGGTCGGCCAGCAGGACGCTGGTGTCGAGAACATAGGTGCGCCGGTCTGGCATACGGCGCTTTGTGCTGGTCACCACGGAAGGACGTACCCCCTCGGATGAGGTCGGGGAGCGACGGAGTGGAGCTGGACCGGTCGGCGGCCGCTTCGCACGGGCCGAGAACCGGCCCCCCGCTGCTTCTTCCGTGCCGTGACCGCACGGTCGGGCTGGTGCAAAAGGGCCTCCCGGGCGGACGGCCCCGTGCCGCCCGCTGAGATCCGACACCCGTGGTTCGGGCGTCGACCTGCTTGGCTTATGCCCTCGAAAATGCGCCGCCATGCCACGGCATATGACGGCGCGCCGGTGAACTCCTCGTTACTTCCGCCCCGAACGGGGTATTCGGGACGCCCTCGGAGGGCGTCCGCCGCCTCGTGCCTCAGCCGCCGTAACGGCGGTGCCGGGCCGCGTAGTCGCGCAGGGCCCGCAGGAAGTCGACCTTGCGGAAGGCCGGCCAGAAGACCTCGCAGAAGTAGTACTCCGCATGGGCCGTCTGCCACAGCATGAATCCGGACAACCGCTGCTCGCCGCTGGTACGGATCACCAGATCGGGGTCGGGCTGGGCGCCGGTGTAGAGGTGGCGGCCGATCAGGTCGACGCTGACGGAGTCGGCGAGCTCCTCCATCGAGGTGCCGCGGTCCGCCGCGTCCACGATCATCGAGCGCACGGCGTCGGCGATCTCCTGGCGGCCGCCGTAGCCGATGGCGACGTTGACCAGTATGCCGTCGACGTGGGAGGTGGACTCCTCGGCGACCTTCAGCGCGGTCTGCACGTGCGAGGGGAGGATGTCCGGGGTGCCGACGTGGTGGACGCGCCAGCGGCCGTCGGCGGCGAGGGTGCGGACGACGTCCTCGATGATGCCGAGGAGCGGGACCAGTTCGTCGTCGGGGCGGTCCAGGTTGTCCGTCGACAGCAGCCAGAGGGTGACGACCTCGACGTCCGTCTCGGTGCACCAGCCGAGGAACTCCTCGATCTTCTCCGCGCCGGCGCGGTGACCGTGCACGGTGGTGGAGCCCGCGGCCTTCGCCCAGCGCCGGTTGCCGTCCATGATGACGCCGATGTGCTTCGGCACCTGAGCGTGGTCCAGGTGACCTTCCACCCGGCGTGCGTACAGCCTGACCAGAAGGCCGCGCAGCTTGTCGCGCAGGTTCACGTGATTGTCAGCCCCTCCGTACGGTGCGGTCCCCGCGGGGCGCAGCCTACCCCTTGGGACCCGGGCCGTTGACGGGGGTGCGAGGCGCGGCCCCCGCCCGGGCGACTGTGCCGGGGCAAAAAAACGGGCCGGTCCGTGAGGGGGAGACGGACCGGCCCGAGGGGGGGTTTCCACCATAACCCTTCGTAAGTGATGCTGCGTGCATCGGCGCGCCACAACTACTCTCCGGAGTCGCCCGGCGACGCGCCGGTGGTCTCGGAAGGCACTGTTCATGGGTGGCGCATGGCCGAAACACAACGGATTCCCAGGGGAATGGGCCTGAGCACCAGGGGAAGCAGAGGTTGTGGAGCATCCTGAGGCTCCGTCGCGCACGCGCCCGTCCGTCCCTCCGACGGGCTAACCCGGGCCGGAACGCCCGCTTGACGCGGGCGTCACCGCGCAACCCCCTCCGCTGCGCGGTGACGTCCACGCAGCTTTGCTCACGCGAATTACCCGAAGGAGAACTTACGTGAGGTCGGCAGGGGATATGAACCGGAGGCGATAACGATGTGGAAACTCTGTGGGTCGGAAACCGGGGGTGCGGGCAGGCGGAGGGCGGTTCCCGGCCGTCCCGCGCCTACGGGCGGCGGGCCTCGAAGAGATGACGGGTGCTGTGGGCCACGAAGGGGCCGTCGGCCTCGATCCGCTCGTGCAGGGCGCGGAGTTGGGGCCGGTAGGCCTCCACCGTGAAGCCCGGGACCATCCACACGACCTTGCGCAGGAAGTGGACCACTGCGGCGATGTCGTGGAACTCGACGCGCAGCCGCTCCGTCCGCAGGCCGACGACCTCCAGCCCCGCCGCCTCCGCCCCGGCGCGCTCGCGCTCGGGATGCCGGGCGCCGCTCACCTCCGCCGGCTGCGGCCCGAGGAAGTGCTCGACGAGCTCGAAGACGCTGCGCGGGCCGACGTGCTGGGCGAAATAGGTGCCGCCGGGCCGGAGCACGCGGGCGATCTCGTCCCACAGGGGCCGCACCGGATGCCTGCTGGCGACCAGGTCGAAGGCGGCGTCCGCGAAGGGCAGCGGGGCGTCCTCCGGGGACGCGACGACCGCGATGCCGCGGGGGCGCAGCAGGGCGGTGGCCTTGGCCACGTTCGCCGGCCAGCCCTCGGTCGCCACGGTCAGCACGGGGGCCTTGGGAGCCGCCCGGCCGAGCGCGAAGTCCAGCACCTCCCCTCCCCCGGTCTGCACGTCGAGCGCGGCGCCGGCGCCCGCCAGCCGTCCGGCCAGCGACATCGCGTACCCCCAGGAGGGCCGCTCCTCGGTGGCCCGTCCCTCGAACCAGGAGAAGTCCCACCCCTCGGTGGGGACGGCGGCCCCTTCGGCGAGGAGCGCCTCGAAGGCGGAGTCCGCCTGGTCGCCGCCGCCACCGGTGTCGCCTGTGTCGCGGGGGTCGCGGGGGTCGCGGGGGTCCCGGTTCTTGTGGTCCATACGGGGATGGTGGCAGAGGGCTCGCGGGGGTGCCGCCGATTTACGGCGGTCCGTCGGTCGCGGTCCGGCCCCTCGATGTAACCGATGTACTCGATGTACCCGATGTGCCTGTCGGGGGACGTCGGCGTCATCGGGACGGTCCTCCGCACACGACGGTCCCCTCCGGGTGTCCCGGCTCGCTACGGTGCGAAGGATCCGGGGGACCGGGGAGCAGCGACACGACCGAGGGGAGACGGGGATGGCGCGCTGGCGGGACGGCCGGGGAGAACTCGTGGTGTGCGTCGGGGACGGCGCGGACGGGGGCGGCTTCCGGGTGCCCCTGGAGATCGCCGCCTCCTACCGGGCCCGGACCCGGGGCCTGCTCGGGCGGGACGCGGTGGACGGGGCGATGCTGCTGTCACCCGCCGGCAGCGTGCACACCTTTCGCATGCGCATGCCGATCGACGTCGCCTATCTGGACCGGCGGCTGCGGGTCATCGCCGTACGCACCATGCCGCCGGGGCGGCTGGGCCTGCCCCGGCCGCGGTCCCGGCACGTCCTGGAGGCGGCGGCCGGGGCGATGGCGGGCTGGGGGTTGCGGGTGGGGGTGCGGGTGGAGGTGAAGGTCAGCCCGCCGTACGCGGGAACGTGACCTCCACCCGGCGGTTCTTCTTGCGGCCGGCCTCGGTGGAGTTGTCGGAGATGGGGTACTGCTCGCCGTAGCCGCGGACCTCGAAGGTGATGTCCGGGTCGTTCAGATCACCCGCGAGTTCCGCCTGGACGGCGTCCGCCCGCTGCTTCGACAGGACGTCGCCGTGGGCGGAGGAGCCCAGGTTGTCCGTGAAGCCGAAGACCCGGACCACGGTGGGGTTGTTCTGCTTCTTGATCTCCGCGGCGATGGTGGCGATGCGGGCCTGGGCCGCCGCGCCGAGCTTCGCGCTGTCCTTGCCGAAGAGCACCTCGGCCTGGAGCGCGAACGTCACGTCGGCGTTGGTGTCCTCCCGGCGTTCGTCACCCGACTCGTCCTCGACCACCTGCTTGATGTCGAGCACCTTGGGCTCGGCGAGGGTGCCGCCCTCGGGGAGCTTGAGGTCGGGGTCGTTGGGATCGACCTCCACGGGCGCGGTGGCGGTGGGCTCGGTGCCGGGGGGAACACTGGGGGTGGTGTCCGCTTCGGCGGCGGGCACCGTGCCGATCATCACGAGGGTGGCCGCGGCCACCACCAGAGTGAGACGTGGGGTCATGATCGGCCTCACCCGGAGATCTTGATGACCCCGCTGGGGAACAGCGGGAGTTGGAAGGAGACGTCCGTCGAGCTCGCGGGGGGCGCGGGGAACTGGAGGAAGACGTCGATGGACTCCCCGGCCTTGAGCGTCGAGAAGCCGGTCGTCGTCAGGGGGCGGCCTTCGGTGTCGCGGAGGACGTAGTAGCGCTTCTTGCTCTGGGAGTCGACGAGGGTCGCGCCGCCGAGCGACCTTCCGTTGTTCATGATCTCGGTCTCGTTGCCGCTCAGTGCGGACGGGATCGTGACCAGCGTGCCGCTGTCGTTCTTCAAAGCGCCGTTCACGGTCACGAATCCGCCGGAGTCACGCACGGCCGAGGTGATCTGTAGCAGGAGCCCGCTGGGGCCCTTCAGTTCGGCCAACGGCTCGTCGGACTGCCCCTCCTGCGGATTCGGCTGTGTTCCGCCGGACTTGGTGGAAGATGCCGAGGACTGCGGCTTCTTGTCGTCGTCGCCCCCGCCGCCGCAGGCGGCCGAACCGACGGCCAGCCCGGCCACGACCGCGAGCGCGACCATCCCCCTGCGGGCTTTCGCGGTGAACCGCATGCTCATCACTCCGCTTCTTTCTGCACTCGTCGATCGCATGTCAGTCGGTGGCCAGGTGGACGGCGAAGAGATCCTCGGGTCCGGGCAGATCGGTGAGATCGTCCGGGTCCAGCTCCCAGTCCCTGTCGTCACAGGTGAGCGTCGGCAGCGCGTCGTTCTCGGCGTCCTCGCCCGGCGGTTCAGCCGACGGCTCACCGGAGGGTTCGCCCGACGGCTCGACCGGTGGCTCGAACGTGCACAAGGAGTCGATCACGGCCGTGGCGAAGGCGTGCGCCCTCGTGGTGCTCGTCACGGGAATCACGGAGTCACCCGCCGACTTGTTCGCCTGGACCTTCACCGTGGTCCGCAGTCCGTCCTGACAGGCGTCCACACTGGCGTCGTTCTGCGCCGCGAGCTCATAGGCGCGCCAGCACGCGGGAGCCAATGCCACGTCTCCCTCGAAGATGTCGTCCCACTGCGCGGGATCGAGGACGGCGTCGAGCCACTTGTCCGCGAGCTGGTCCCTCGTCTCCTGAGCCGCCGCCAGCGCCGCCGCGTCCGCGGCCGTCTGCGCGCCGTTGCGGTTCACCGCGGCCTGCCCGACCGCGAAGTACGCGAACGCGAGAAAGAGCAGGCCCGCCACCACCACGAGGTAGATGGGGAAGACCTGCCCTGCGTCGCCGTGCGCGCGCCTGCGGACTCGTGTCAGGGAGCCACCTTGCCGATCTGGGTCGTGAGCTTGTCGACGATCGTCTGGCCCAGGTTCGTGTTGGCGATCAGGACCACGATCGCCACCACCACCGCGATGATGCCCAGGTACTCGACGGCGGTCTGCCCCTTGTCGTTGTCGGCGCGGCGCCGCACGGCCCGGACCGTCGTGTTCGTCCAGCCGCTCACCCGGACCTTGGCCGCGACGGCGGTCTTCAGCAGCAGGTCGCTCATGGCGTTCCTCTCCGTTGGTGGCGTGACCGGCAACGTAAGACCGTGCGTCCACCGCGGAGAAGGGCCCCTGGGCCCAATCCCGGGCCCAGTCGGGGGGCGGAGGTGAGGTCCGGCGGGTTCTCATGAGGTCACCGCCGTGCCCAGCCACTTGGCCGCCGCCTCGGAGCGGCTGCTGCTGTGCAGCTTGGCGAAGATGCGGTTGATGTGGTTCTTGACCGTCTTCTCGCTGATGAAGCAGGTGGCGGCGATCTGCTGGTTGTTCATGCCCGACGCGATGAGGTCCATGATCTCCGCCTCCCTCGCGCTGAGTCGGAACCTCGCCCTGACTACCGGGAAAGACTGTCTCACGGTTGGTTGCAACTGCGAAAGCGCTTCCGTAGAAGTCGCTGAAAATGGGGGAGATGGATCCGTTTTGACGTGTGCAGTCGCATCGCTCCGCAGATGTGCCAGGACCGCTGTCGCCGCCGTCGGAGTGAAGTGGGCCCGGCCCCGGGTGACGTCCCGCACCGCCGCGACCAGCTCCTCCACGGTGAACTCCCCGTGGACGAGATAGCCCCCGGCCCCGCCGCGCAGGGCCTCCCGGACGATCTCGGCCTCATGGCTGTACGTCAGCATCACGACCCGGGTGATCCGCGCCAGGTGCGGAAGCGCGGACAGGCCGTCCACGCCGGGCATGCGGACGTCCAGCAGGACGACGTCGGGGCGGTGCAGGCGGGCCGCCTCGCAGGCCTCGCGGCCGTCCGCCGCCTGCGCGACGACCGTGATGTCCTCCCGGCCGGAGAGCAGGGCGGTCAGCCCCGCGCGGACCACCGGGTTGTCGTCGGCCACGACCACGCGCACGGGGCAGGGGCTCGGCGGTGGCGGGAAGAGCGGCTGCTCGGCGGCGGGACTGTGCGGCGGTCGGTCCGGCATCAGACGACCTCCTCCGTGAGCGCGGCCAGCGGGAGCTCCAGGCGCACCTCGGTGCCCCGGGAGCCGTGGCCGTGGCCGATGCGGATGCGGGCGCCGACGGAGGCGGCCCGCTCGGTCATGCCGACCAGGCCGAAGTGGCCGGTGCGGCGCAGTTGTTCGAGCGTGGCGCCGGGCGGGAGGCCGCGGCCGTCGTCGCGGACGCTCAGGGTGAGCAGCTCGTCGTGCACGGCCGCGCGCACCTCGACATGGGTCGGGGCCGCGTGGCGGTGGGCGTTCTCCATGGCCTCCGAGGTGATCGTGAGGAGCTGCCGGGCCACCGCGGGCGGGACGGGGAGCGTCGTGCGGTCGCCGGACGAGTGGTAGCTGACCGGCAGGCCCGTCCGGTCCCCGAACACATCCGTGCGGGCGGCCAGTTCGGGCAGGAGGTCGACGTCCTGCCCCGGGCCGGACTCCCGGCGCAGGTCGGTGAGGAGCTCGCGGGACTCGGCGGCGGCGCGGCGCGCGGCGCGGGCGACCAGTTCGGCGTGCTGCCGCACGATGACCGGGTCCATGCCCGGTGTGCAGGCCGAATGGGCCAGCGCGTCCGCGGCGAGCGCCACCCCGTGGAGCGTCTTGGCCACCGAGTCGTGCATCTCCCGGGCCAGCCGGGCGCGTTCGGCGGCGACCGCCTCGGTGCCGGCCAGGCGGGCCTTGACCTCGGTCAGGGCCTGGTTGGCGGCGCCGAAGCGGAGCATCAGGTGGCGCAGCGACGAGCCCATCGCGCCGGTGATGACGCACAGGCCCGGCAGCAGCAGCCGCTCGGCGAGGCTCACGCCGGGCTCGCGCACGAGGGTCGCGTGGACCAGCAGCAGGATCAGCGACTGGAGGGACGCGAAACAGGCGGCGCCCCGCCAGCCGTAGACGATGCCGGCCAGCAGCGGGGTGCAGACGCTGACGTAGGCGAGCGTGGTGTCCGGGCCCGCCGAGATCAGCAGCAGAGTGCCGAACAGGGTGTCCACGGCGAGCAGCGAGGGGTGGCGCAGGAGGAGGGGGCCGAACCGCTCCCAGTCGCGGAAGAGGACGTAGGACCCCATGAAGGTGACGACCACGGCCGCGCCCACCAGGCGGGTGCCCAGGCCCGGGGCGGCGTTGAGGAGGGCCGCGGGGGTGGCGACGGCGATCATGGCCAGGCGGAACCCGAACACCTGCCGGCACATCGCCTGGAGCGCGTTGACCTGAAGGCGGACGTCCTCGTGTATCGAGCCCCCGGTCGTGCTCGCGGCCGGGACCACGGACCTCCTCGCGGCCGGGAGACGGGCCTTCCTGCCGGCCTTCTTCCCGGCCCGGAGCCCGGTCTCCTCCCCGGCCGTCACCTCGGTCTTCTTCCCGGCCGAGACCCCCGCCGTCACCTCGGTCGTCCTCGCGGTCGTCGCCCCGGTCGTCGTCATGGCCGTCATCCCGTCCGCCTACTCGCCCGTGATCGAGCTGAAGTCGGTGCCGGAGCCGAGCAGCATCCCCGCGCCGAGGAGGAGCATCGTCGCCGGGACCATGAACGTGGTGATCATCAGCGTGGCCTTGGGGACCGCGCGGGCCGCCTTGCGGCGGGCGTTCTGCGCGTCCGTCCTGCGCATGTCCTTGGCGATCGAGACGAGCGTGTCGACGATCGGCGCGCCGAGCTCCTCGCCCTGCTGGAGGGCCGTGACGAACATGGCGACCTGCTCGGAGTCGTTGCGGCGGCGCAGTTCCTGGAAGGCCTCGCGGCGGCTCACGCCGAGGTCCATCTGACGCAGCGTGATGCGGATCTCGTCCGCCCAGGGGCCCTCGTACCGGGAGGCCACCCGGTCCAGGGCCTGGCGGAAGCCGAGTCCCGCGCTGACCACCACGGCGAGGACGTCGAGGAAGTCCGGCAGGGTCCGTTCGATGGCGTCCTTGCGGACCCGGATCGCGGACCAGATGCCGACCTCGGACCAGAACGCGCCGAAGGCCAGCATGAGCAGCGCGACGAAGAAGCTGCCCTGGAGCAGCGCGGCGAACGCGCCCAGGGCGCCGATCGCGCCGTAGACCGCGCGGCGGGCCGCGTAGCGGTCGATCGTCAGGCCGCCCGGGTTGCCCGCGAGGTCGATCCTGCGCCGGTACCTGGTGACCTGCTTGGGGCCCATCAGACGCAGGACGGCGGGGGCGTACCGCATGCCCAGGCGGTCCACGAGCGAGCCGACGGCGCCGGTGCGCGTCGAGCCGACCTCCAGGGCCAGCGCGAGGTCGCTGGGCAGCTTCACGTCGGCCCGGTACATGCGGATGCCGGCGAACATGCCCCAGACGCTGAGGCCCACGGCGAGTGCGAGCAGGAGTTCCATCCTCTGCGCCACCTCCTGCTCAGACGTCGATACGGGACATACGGCGGATGAGGACGAAGCCGACCGCGTAGAGACCGAACGCGATGATCACGCAGGCCTGGCCGATCGCCGAGCCCGTCATGCGGTCCAGCGTCCCGTCCTCGACGCTGTTCATGAGGAACAACGCCCCGACCCCCAGCACGGGCACCGCGTAGGACGTCATGTTCACCTGCGAGAGCTGGGTGCGGACCTCGCGCCGGGTCTCCTTGCGCTCCTCCAGGGTCTCCGTCAGGTTCCGCAGGGCGCCCACGACCTGGCCGCCGGCCCGGTTGGAGAGGACCAGGGTGGTGACGAGGACGACCAGTTCGCGGGAGGGGAGCCGGTCGGCGAGCTCGCCCAGGGCGTCGTCCATGGAGTGCCCCACCGCCAACTGGTTCGCCACCTTGGCGAGTTCCTCGCCCGCCGGGGCCTCCAGCTCCTCGGCGGCCATGCCGATCGCGGTGCGCAGCGCCAGGCCCGCGTGGGTGGCGTTGGCCAGGATGCGGGCCAGTTCGGGGAGTTGGTTGATGAACCGCTCGATGCGTTTCTGGCGTTGCCAGTTGAGGAACTGCCAGGCCGCCCAGACGCCCAGGAGGCCCGCGATCGGGCCGAAGAAGGGCGCCAGGGTGGCCTGGCCGATCAGCCACAGTCCGGCCACCGCCGCCAGCATGCCGACGAAGAACTCGCCGGGGGTCACGTCCAGGCCGGTCGCCGCCAGCTTGAGTTCGAGGGCGCGGCCCGTCCTCGTGCGGCGCAGTCGTCGGTCCAGGGTGCGGAAGCGCCGTCGGCGGCCGGTGTCGGGGAGCCGGCCGGTGGAGGAGAGGCGCTCCACCAGCTCCGCGCGCTGCGCCCGGCCCCGGGTGTAGGCGTGCAGGCCGGCGACGGCCAGGGCGCAGGTCACGACGGTCACGCCGGTGGTGAGGGTGATCAGGGTTTCGAGGTCCATCGGCGTCACCGGGCTTCCCGTGTCGTCAGTTCGTGTGCCGCGCGCGCCACCCCGAACGCCTGCGGGATCGGCTGGCCGGCCAGGTAGAGGCGGTCCGCGGTGCGGCGCGGGAGGGGGAAGTGCTGGAAGGCGCCGTGGACGCGGCCGTCGGCGGCCATCGGCCGGGCGTCGAAGCGGGCGATCGTCGCCAGCCGGTACGGCTCCCCGCCGTGGCTGTCGAGCACGGCCACCTCGGTGACGCGGCGGGCGCCGTCCGCGAAGCGGGTCAGCTGGACGACGACGTCCACCGCGCTGTTGATCTGGTCGTGCAGCGCGACGAAGGGGACCTCGACGTCCGACATCGACGCGAGGGTCTGGAGCCGCATCAGGGCGTCCTCCGCGCTGTTGGCGTGGACGGTGGCCAGGGAGCCGTCGTGGCCGGTGGACATCGCCTGGAGCATGTCGAGCGACTCGCCGCCGCGGACCTCGCCGACCACGATCCGGTCGGGGCGCATCCGCAGGGAGTTGCGGACCAGGTCGCGGATGGTGATGCGGCCGTTGCCCTCGACGTTCGGCGGCCGGGACTCCAGGCGGATCACGTGCGACTGCTGGAGCTGGAGTTCCGCCGAGTCCTCGATGGTGATGATGCGTTCGCCGTCCGGGATCAGGCCGGAGAGGGCGTTCAGCAGCGTCGTCTTGCCGGTGCCCGTGGCGCCCGAGACGATCACGTTGAACTTGGCCTGCACGAGGCCCGCCAGCAGGTACAGCATCTGCTCGTCCAGCGAGCCGAAGCCGATGAGTTCGTGGAGGGTGAAGGAGCGCGGGAAGCGGCGGATGGTGAGGATGGGCCCGGTCAGCGACAGCGGGGGGATGATGACGTTGACCCGCTCGCCCGACGGCAGCCGCGCGTCGACCATCGGGTTCGTCTCGTCGACGCGGCGGTTGACGGTCGAGACGATGCGTTCGATCGTCTGCATCAGCTGGTCGTTCGACGCGAAGCGGAGAGGCAGTTGTTCCACCCTGCCGCCGCGTTCGACGAAGATCGCGTCGGGGCCGTTCACCATGATCTCGGTGATGGACGCGTCCTCCAGGAGGGGCTCCAGGATGCCCAGGCCCAGTGCCTCGTCGACCACCCGGCGGATCAGCTGGGAGCGTTCCGCCGTGGACAGGACGGGACCCTCACGGCTGATGATGTGTCCCAGCACCCGCTCCAGCCGCGCCCGGCGCTCGGCGGCGGCCAGCGAGCTCATCTCGGCGAGGTCGATCTCCTCCAGCAGCTTGGCCCGGTAGGAGGTCACCAGGTGACCGTCCTCGCCCCGGCCGCCGTTCTCCTCGGGCGAGGTGATGCGTGCCCGCAGGCTCATGTCGGATGCCCTTCCCTCAGTGGTCGACCGGCATCGTGGCCGTCTTGTGGGCCTGGCCGAAGTCCCCGATGCCGGGAATGACGGACGGGATGGTGACGGTGGAGGTGACCCGGACCTCGTCGCCCAGGCCGGCCGCGCTGCAACTCACGTCCAGCCAACTGCTCACGGCCTGCGCGCAGCCGGCGCCGTAGTCCTCGTCGAGGGACGCGCTGCGGGCGCCGGTCCGGGCCGCCGTGCCCGCCTGCTGCGCCGCGTACGCGATCAGGCCGAGCTGTACGGCCGCCAGGGCCACGAGGAGGAGCAGCGGGAGGAACCCGAGGTACTCCAGGGCCACCTGACCCCGGTCACCGCCGCCCCCGCGCCCGCGCCCGGACCTCGCGCCGCGGGTCTCGCCGAACCTCGCTCCGGGCATCTCAGTCGCCGTCCTCTTCCTCGACGGCGCCGGCGTGGCCGCGCACCGTGAACGGGAAGTCGATGGTGCCGGGGAAGAGGACCGGGACCTTGAGGGAGACGTCCGCCGTGACATAGCCGCTGCCGCCGCAATCGACCACGGCGTTCCCCTTCCACGCGTCCCCGAGCTTCTCCAGGCCCGCCTGCCGGCACGCCTCGAGCCGCTCCCCCGGAGGGGCCGCCGTCCCCGCCCGCACCGCCTCGTCGGCAGCATTCCCCGCGAGCGTGAACGTGTACCCCACGAGGACGAACTGCCACACCACCACCAAGGTCACGATGATCAGCGGTGTCATGCCGAGGAACTCGATGGTGACCTGGCCCCGGTCGCGCGCCCTGTGTCCCCACATGCCGTTCACTCCCTTCGCCGCCGGAACCCGGCCGCGCCCCGGTCCGCGGCGCGCGCCCGGCCGCCCGCCCTGCGCACGAGGGCGGTCTCCGGCGCCTTGACCAGTCCCAGTTCCGCCGCGAGCGCCCACAGGGCCTGCCGCACGGCGCCCTTGCCGTCGAGGGCGTGCACCCGGCCCGCGTCGACCGCGGCCTGCAGTTCCCGGAAGTTGGCGGGGACGGTGGTCGCGGCGATCGCCGTGCCGGTGATCTTCTGGATGAGCGGGGGCTGGATCTCCGTGCCGCGCGTGTGGCGGTTGACGACGACGGTCGTCTCCTCGGCCTTGCGGATCTGGAGCCGGTCCCACATGCGCACGGTGCGTTTGGCGCCGCGGACGGCCACCACGTCGGGGGTGGTGACGAGCAGGGCCCGCTCGGCCAGTTCGACGGCGGCCGCGCCCGCGCCGCTCAGCTGCGCCCCGCAGTCGACGACGACGACCTCGTAGCGGGAGCGCAGGGCGCCGAGGATCTGGCGGGCGGCCCGGTCGGTGACCTCCTCGCCGCGTTCGCCCTCGGCGGGGGCGAGGAGGAGGGCCACGCCCGTGTCGTGCCGGAAGACGGCCTCGGCGAGGATGCGGGGCGAGATGTCGGTGATGGCGGCCAGGTCCACGACCGAGCGGCGGAACTGGACGTCCAGGTAGGAGGCCACGTCGCCGGACTGGAGGTCGAGGTCGACGAGGGCGGTGGACCGGCCGGACGCCTGGGCGGCGAGAGCCAGTTGCACGGCCGTGAGGGTCGCGCCCACGCCCCCCTTGGCGCCGCTGACCGTGACGACGGTGCCGCCGACGCCGGTGAACACGTCGGTGCCGTGGCCGAGATGGCGCCGTACTCCGACCGACCACTGGGCGACGGCCTGGACCCGGTTGGCGAGGTCCTCGTAGCTCAGCGGGAGGGTGACCAGGCCGCGGGCGCCGGAGTCCATGGCGGCGGCGAACAGGCCGGGGCCCACGTCGGTGGTCACGAGGATGACGCCGACCGCGGGAAAGCGCAGGGCGACCTCCCGGACCAGCTCCAGCGCCGGTACGGGGCCGATGCGTTCGTGGACGACGACGACCTCGGGCAGCTCGTCGACCGACTCGGCGGCCAGCCGGGCGAGGGTGTCCACGAGCTGGGTGGAGTCGGAGACCGGGGGCACCGGTTCGGCGTCCGGGAGCTGGCTGAGCAGGGTGGTGAGGGAACGGACCGCGTCCGCGTCGCCGACGGCCGGGAGGATCCTCGTGGGCATGGGCGGCGGCCTCTCACTTGTCCGTGACGAGTTCGTAGGTGCGGTCCTGGTCGGGGACCGTGGTGTCGCCGCCGGGCGCGACGAGGGCGAGGCGGACGCGCTTGGCGAAGGACTCGGCGTAGGTGATGCGCTGGGCGTCGAGCGTGGAGAGCGCGAAGGTGATGGGCACCGCGTCGGTGGGCGACTGGCTGCGGTTGTTCTCGTCCGGTTCGAGGGCCGTCAGCTCGCCCACGTCGAGGACCCGGGCGTTGGTGACGATGATCTTCGACTGGTCGGGGTCGCTCTCCCGGGCGCCCTCGAAGGTGGCGTAGACGTTGACCGACGACCCCGGGGTGATCTTGCCCGCGACGCCGGTGGCCGCGTCGATCATGATGGCGACCTCCTGCTGACCCGGCCGGAGGGCGGGCTGGTCGACGATCATGTCGCTCTGGAGCAGGGAGCCCTTCTTCAGCGTCGTCACGGCGATCTTGCCGCGGATCGCGTCGAGGTCGGTGACGGCGTTCTCCGAGAGCCAGCGCTCCGGCATCTCGATCTTCTTGAACTGGCCCGCGCTCAGGGTGGTGTAGGGCGCCACGTCGGAACGCAGCTCGTACGCCGTGACCTCGGGGCCGACCTTGGACTTCACGTCGTCGATGACGGAGAGGACGCCGGCGAACGCGCCGAGGGCGCACAGGACCGACAGGAGCAGGAGAATCACGCCGCGGCGCTGACGGGAGTTCATGAGCCGTGCAACCTCGTTGGGGGTCGGGTCGAGCGGACGGGAACAGGCGTACAGGTCGAGCTGGTCGGGCTGGTGGGGCTGGCGGGCCGGTGGGGCCGGTTCAGTCGCCCGCCGTGAGCGCGCGGGCGGCGGGACGGGCGGTGAGGTCGGAGGGAGGCGGCGGGGTCGCGGAGCAGAAGACGCAGCGGTCGCCGATCACGTCGATGCCGCACCAGTGGCAGAGGGACTGCCGGACGGAGGTGACCAGCTGGTAGAGGACCGAGAGGTCGGGCAGGTAGGCGCAGAACTCGATCGCCTTGCCGGTGCCCCACCAGTCGGCGGACTCGGCGGGCAGGTGTGTCTCGCGCAGCCCCTGGACCTTCCAGGCGGGGGCGAGGACCTCGGTGACCCAGTCGGACGGGAGCTGCCCGCGCGCGACGAGCAGCCAGGTGCCGAACTCCGGTCCGGGCAGCGCGGTTTCGGGAGTGGCCTTGACCAGGTGCGGTTGCGGGTGGGCGAGCACACCGAACTGACTACCCGGAACCCATGACCTGGCATGCGACTTCAGGCCGACCACCGGCACCCGGTCGAGGCGGGCGACCGAGCCGAGCAGCGCCCCCGCGTGGAGGTAGTGCGTGAGCAGCCGGCCGGCGGAGGCGAGGACGCCGGGCCCGAGGTCGCAGGAGGCCAGCTGGCGCAGCTGGCGGGCCAGGACGGCCACCGCGAGCGGCGGAAGGTCGGGGCGGAAGAGCGCGATGCGGTCGCTCTCCAGGAGGGAGCGGATGGTGTGCAGTCGCTGCTCGACGGCGGCGGGGACGGACCGCGAGAACACGACGATCACGTGTCCGTACTGATCGACGAGGGCCTGGACGGCGGCGAGGGCGCGGTCCAGGGGCTGCTGGTCGAGGTCGGCGAGGACGGTGGCGGGCAGGGTGCGCTCGTCCTGCGGCGGCAGCGCCAGGTCGGCTCCGGTCACGGCAATGGCTGTTGGCACGCGCAGCTCCCCGATTCCCGCGGTCCGGCCCACCGGCGTTACTCCGGTGCACCGGGGTGACTTCATTGCGTGACTACCTCAGCACTGTATCCACGCCTCTGTGGCCGGAGAACAGCTTTCCCTGGCTGCCAAGCAACTCTTCTTCGCGCAAGTACCGCCAAACCGGAGCAAGTTGCCCACGGACCCCCTCCACGCGCCCTCCACGGCCGGACCTCTTGACAACAGAATTGGTCTGGACCAACTTACTGTCATGTCCCCACTGAAACGAACGACACGACTCGGGTCGGGAGCCGCGGGCGTCCTCGCCGCCGCCCTCGCCCTGTCCATGACGGGCGCGGCTCAGGCGTCCGCCGCGGACCTGAACAACGCCAGGAACGCCGGCTTCGAGTCCGGCCTGACCGGCTGGAGCTGTTCGGCGGGCAGCGGCACGACCGTCTCCTCGCCCGTGCACGGAGGCGCGGCCGCGCTCAAGGCGACACCGGCCGGGCAGGACAACGCCCGGTGCGCCCAGACCGTGGCGGTGAAGCCCAACTCGACGTACACGCTCAGCGCATGGGTCCAGGGCGGCTACACCTACCTGGGCGTGACCGGCACCGGCACGACGGACGTGTCGACCTGGACGCCCGACTCGGCCTCCTGGAAGCAGCTGTCGACGACCTTCACCACCGGCGCGTCGACCACGTCGGTGTCCGTGTACACGCACGGCTGGTACGGCCAGGCGGCGTACTTCGCGGACGACGTGTCGGTGTACGGCCCCGACGGCGGCGGAGGCGGCGACCCGGCCCCGACGGTGCCCGCGGCCCCGGCCGGTCTGGCCGTGTCGGGCGCCACCTCGTCGTCCGTCTCCCTCTCCTGGAACGCGGTCTCCGGCGCGACCGGCTACTCCGTCTACCGCGGCGGCACGAAGGTCACGGCGGTGACGGGGACCTCGGCGACCGTCACCGGCCTCGCGGCCTCGACCTCGTACAGCTTCCAGGTCACCGCGACCAACGCGGCGGGCGAGTCGGTGAAGTCCACGGCGGTCACGGGCACCACCACCGCGACCGGCACCGGGGGCGGGACCGTGCCCAAGCACGCCGTGACCGGCTACTGGCAGAACTTCAACAACGGCGCGACCGTCCAGAAGATCTCCGACGTCTCCTCCCAGTACGACATCATCGCCGTGGCCTTCGCGGACGCGACGACGACGCCGGGCGCCGTGACCTTCAACCTGGACTCGGCGGGCCTGGGCGGCTACACGGTCGACCAGTTCAAGGCGGACATCAAGGCGAAGCAGGCGGCCGGCAAGAAGGTCATCGTCTCGGTGGGCGGCCAGAACGGCACCGTGTCGGTGAGCGACGCCACGTCCGCGACGAACTTCGCGAACTCGGTGTACTCGCTGATGCAGACGTACGGCTTCGACGGCGTGGACATCGACCTGGAGAACGGCCTGAACGCGACGTACATGTCGCAGGCGCTGCGGTCGCTGTCGTCGAAGGCGGGGTCGGGTCTGGTCCTGACGATGGCCCCGCAGACGATCGACATGCAGTCGACGTCGAACGGCTACTTCCAGACGGCGCTGAACGTGAAGGACATCCTCACGGTCGTCAACATGCAGTACTACAACAGCGGTTCGATGCTGGGCTGCGACGGCAAGGTCTACAGCCAGGGCTCGGTGGACTTCCTGACGGCGCTGGCCTGCATCCAGCTGGAGGGCGGCCTGGACCCGTCCCAGGTGGGCCTCGGCCTGCCGGCCTCGACGAGCGGCGCGGGCAGCGGATACGTGTCGCCGACGGTGGTCAACAACGCCCTGGACTGCCTCACCAAGGGCACGGGCTGCGGCTCCTTCAAGCCGTCGAAGACCTATCCCGGCCTGCGGGGCGCGATGACGTGGTCGACGAACTGGGACGCGTCGGCGGGCAACGCCTGGTCGGCGGCCGTGGGCCCGCACGTGCACGGACTGCCGTAGCGGCGGGGCCGCGCGCGCTCACGAACAGCCGCTGAACGGACGGCGGGCAGCGGGCGGCGGGTGACGGAGGGTGTCGCTCCACGGGACGACCGTGGACGGCACCCTCCGGCACGTCCGTCCACGCGTCCGCATGCCCCTCGTCCGCATGCCCTGGGGCCCACAGGTCAGGCCGCCCGCGCGTCCGCCGTCTAGTACGCCGTCGGCCGGTAGTGGCCCAGCACCCAGGCCAGTTGGGCGAACCAGCCCTGCAACCGTTCCCTCGGCCGCGCCGTCACCACGCACTCGTAGACCCTGCCGTCCACGTGGACCACGGCGACCATGAGCGCCTTGCCGTTGGGGCTCGCCTTGTAGTGCACGCTGCGGACCTCCGGCCAGGGGAACTCGACCGTGATGTCGTACATCTCGAAGGCGACGCCCGCCGCGTCCACGACGACCGCGTTGTGCTTGTCGACCGCGAGGAACTCCGGACCGGGCGGCGGCCCCGCCTGCGGGGCGTACTGCGGCGGGTGCTGCGGGGCGTACGACGGGGCGTACTGCGGCGGGGGCGGGCCGAAGCCCGGCGGCGGCGGAGGGGACGGCGGCTGGTCTGTCACACCGGAAAAGTACCCCCGCGATCCTGTGCGGCCACTTTCGGTCTCCCCTGAAACATTTCCCGCGCCCCACCGCATTAGTGAGGTGAGGCCGGCAGGCAACCGACACAGGGGGACACTCATGAGGCAGGCCGCCCGCGCGGACGAGTACGCCGAGTTCGCGGCGGCACGCACCGGGCATCTCTACCGGTCCGCGTGTCTGCTCACCGCCGGGGACACACACCTCGCGGAGGACCTGGTCCAGGAGACCCTCGGCAGGCTGTACGTCCGCTGGGGGCGGGTGTCCCGGGTCGACAACCCGGCCGGTTACGCGCAGACCGTCCTCACCCGTGCCTTCCTCGCCCACCAGCGGCGGCGCAGCAGTCGCGAGCGGGCGGTGGAGACGTTCCCGGACATGGCCGACGGCAGCGGGACCGACACGCCGTTGCGGCTGACCCTGATGCAGGCCCTCGGGCGGCTGCCCGCCAAGGACCGGGCGGTCGTGGTCCTGCGGTACTGGGAGGACCGCTCGATAGAGGAGACCGCGGGCGCGATGAACGCCAGCTCGGCGGCGGTGCGGACGCGCTGCTCGCGGGCGCTCGGGCGACTGCGGGAGCTGCTGGGCGAGGACATCGGCGAATACGCCCGCCCCTGAGCCGTCCGGCACCCGGCCCCGGCCTCCGGCGCCGGTCCCGCCCCCGGCAGCACGGACGCCCGCACCGCACACCCCGACCGCGCGCCTCCCTCTCCCTCCTGCTTCGCCCTCTCTTCGACCCGTCTCGCCGAAAGCGGTGGTTCACCATGCCCGTCGACCAGTACAGCGACCCCTTCGAGGAGCAGCTCTCCGCCGCCCTGCGGGAGGCGGGCGGCGCCTTCGACAGCCCCGCCGCGCTCGTCGCCGCCGGGCGGGCCCGGGGGGACCGGATGCGGCTGCGGCGCAGGACCGCGATCGCGGGGGGAGCGGCGAGCCTCGCCCTGGTGGGGGTGGGCGGGGCGCTGCTCGCGCCCTGGGGCGGCAGGCCCGAGCCCCTGCCCTCCACCGTCGCCGCGTCCGGCAGCGACGGCGCCGAGCCGGTCTACTCCTCCGACGACATGGTCCGCACCCTGCGACAGCTGCTTCCCGAGGGCACGTTCAGCCGTACGGAGGCGCGGGGCACGGGCGAGGACCTGCCGCCGCTGGCGGTGGGCGTGTTCGACGACGGCGAGGGCGAGGGGTCCGTCTCGGTGGGCCTGGCCCGGATCCCGGCGGACGCCGGGGAGGTGAATCCGTCCACCGCTGTGATGCCCTGCCCGGACGGCGAGCAGACGGGCCTCGACAGCTGCCGGACCGAGCTGCTGTCCGACGGCTCCGCGATCACCGTCTACCAGGGCTACGAGTATGCCGACCACCGCGAGAACCGGAAGGCGTGGGGCGCGGACCTGGTCACCCCGGCCGGGCACCATGTGAGCGTCGTCGAGTGGAACGCCGCGGCGGAGAAGGGCAAGCCCGTCAGCCGACCCGAACCACCGCTGACGAAGGACCAGTTGAAGAAGCTGGCCGAGGCCCCGCAGTGGCGCCGCATCGCCGACGCCATCCCCGACGAGGAGCGGAAGCCGGCCTCCCCGTCGGGCTCGGCCGGCCGCCCCCGGGAGATGGCCGGCTGGCTCGTCCTGCGCAAGCTCGCCCTGCTGCTGCCCAAGGACCTGGACCGCGTCGCGCACGGCAGCCAGGAGACGGGGTACGGCTACTTCGTCGTCGACGACGGCAAGGGCGCGAGCCTGGTCCAGGTCAACGTGCAGCCGAACATGTCCGACGTGGCCGGCGAGCTGTTCGGCTCGGGCGCCGAGACCCTTGCCGACGGCACGCGCGTCGCGACGGAGCAGGGGCCCGGCGAGAAGGGCGGCGCCGGGGTCGTGATGTGGACGGTGGACACCCTGCGCGAGGACGGTCTGCGGGTGGTCGTCAGCGCCTTCAACTCCGCCGAGCAGGACAAGGCCGCGACCCGCGCGGAGCCCGCGCTCACGGTCGAGCAGCTGCGGGCCGTCGCGCTCAGCCCCCGGTGGCGGGCCACGGAGGACTGAGGGCCGCGGACCGGGCACGGACCGGCCCTCGGGTTCAGGCCAGGGCGCCCGCGAGCAGGCCGAGGATCTCCCGCGTGGCGCCCGGCCCGCCGCGGAGCGGGGAGGGGTACGACACGCGGTGGCGGTGCGCGGCGGGAGCGGCCCCGCCCCCGCCGCGCTCCTCTCCCCGCTGCCTTCTCTCCCCTCCCTGCCGTCTCCGCCCGCTCTGCCTTCTCTCTCCCCTCCCGGCTGGCCGGACGGGTCAGAAGAACTCCGACCACGGCTGGTCCCAGATCTGCTTGACGCACAGCACCAGGAACAGCAGGCCCGCCAGCACCAGCATCGCGTTGCTCAGCAGTCCGTTGCGCCACTCCCCCGGCGTGCGGGAGGAGTTGAGCAGCCACAGCAGGGTTCCGGCCAGGAACGGCAGGAAGGCCGCGCCCAGCACGCCGTACAGGATGATCAGGCGGAACGGCTGGCCCTGGAAGAGCAGCACGATCGGCGGGAAGGTCAGCCACAGCAGATACGCCCGGAAGGGCCAGGAGCGCTCCCGCTCGCCCGAGGCGACCTCGGTGCCGCCCCCGTCGCCGCGGCCGCGGTAGCGCGCCACGAAGTCGGCGAACATCAGGCTCACGCCGTGCCAGACGCCGATCAGGGAGGTGAACGAGGTGGCGAAGAAGCCGATCAGGAAGAACTTGGCGGTCGCCGTGCCGTACTTCGCCTCCAGGATGTCGCTCAGCTGGATGAGCCCCTTGTCGCCGCTCGCGATCGCCACGTTCGCCGAGTGCAGCAGCTCCGCGCCGACGAAGAGCATGGCGACGACGAAGACGCCGGTCGTCACGTAGGCGACCCGGTTGTCGAGCCGCATCACCTTCATCCAGCCGGTGTTCGTCCAGCCCTTGGCGTTCACCCAGTAGCCGTAGGCGGCGAGGGTGATCGTGCCGCCGACGCCGCCGATCAGGCCGAGGGTGTTGAGGACGGAGTCCTTCTCGTCCGGCAGGATCGGGAGCAGGCCCGCGAAGGCG
This sequence comes from Streptomyces sp. 3330, assembly GCF_031456635.1. NCBI lineage: Bacteria > Bacillati > Actinomycetota > Actinomycetes > Kitasatosporales > Streptomycetaceae > Streptomyces > Streptomyces sp. 3330. The sequence continues at coordinate 379,798 of NZ_JAVDVA010000005.1, read as the reverse complement.
TCGCCGAGGTGGGGGGTGACCCGGATCGCCAGGTACACCGTCACCACGAACATGACGCCCACCAGGACCGTCATGACCTTCTCGAAGACGGCGTACTTGTTGAACCAGACGAACGCCAGGCCCACCAGACCGCAGGCGATGGCCCAGGACTCCAGGTCCATCACGTCCGGGAACAGCGCCTGGAGCGGCAGCGCGCTGGACGACATCGCCGCCGCGCCGTAGACGAAGCCCCAGACGACCACGTAGACGACGAAGAACCACGTCGTCCAGCGGCCGAGGCTCGCCCAGCCGTCGAAGAGGGTGCGGCCGGTGGAGAGGTGCCAGCGGCCGGCCGCCTCGGCCAGGGAGATCTTGACCAGGCAGCCGACCACGGCCGCCCAGAGCAGGGTGTAGCCGAAGTTGCTGCCGGCGATGAGCGTGGCCACCAGGTCGCCGGCGCCGACGCCGGTCGCGGCCACGACGATGCCGGGGCCGATGTACTTCCAACTCGATCTGCGGGGGGACGCGTTGTCGGTGCCGGATGGTGCCTCGGTGTGCGTGGAGTTTTCCGTGGGGGGTCCCGTGGTGTCCGCCATGGAGGTCAAGAAAACCCAAAGAGGCCGCTCCGGCAAGGGTGCGTGCGGGATCTCCACCCGATGTGCTCACACTCCGGCCGGACCCGGGATACCGGCCGACCGGTGCGGGCGCGGATAAACTGCGCGGCCGGCCACTCGTCGCATTCCGCATGATTTCGGCCAGCGGCCCCTTGTCCTGTCTTGACCTGCTCATGCCATGCCTCGACGATGAGCGGCACCGCACCGCCGCACACAGCAAGCGCACAGCCCCCCACGACCCGGCTCCCCACAAGGAGAGTTCATGCGACTTCGCATTCGCGGCTCAGGCGCCGGCGCCACAAGCGCCCACGGCGGCAGGCGGACCACCGTCCTCGCCGCACTGCTCGCCCTCGCGCTCGCCGGCCCGGTCTCGGCGACCGTCACCGACGCGGCGGCGGGCAGCGCACCGAAGGCGGCCCCCTCCGCCGACGACATCCGCCAGTACGAGATCCACGTCCACCACAGCACCGCCCGGACGCGCACCGCGATCGCCGCGTCCGGGGTGAGCGTCGACGAGGCCGACGAGGAGACCGTCGTGGTCTCCGGCCGCGCGGACCAGGTGCGGAAGCTGCGCGCGCAGGGGTACGAGGTGTCCCTGCTGGGCTCGGCACCCGACCGGGTCGCCGAGGACGAGGTACGGCTCTTCGACTTCCCGTCCGCCGACTCGAAGTACCACAACTACGCCGAGATGACCGCGGAGATCGACCAGCGCATCGCCGCCTACCCGGGCATCATGAGCAAGCGGGTCATCGGCAAGTCGTACCAGGGCCGGGACATCGTGGCCGTCAAGATCAGCGACAACGTCGCCACCGACGAGGCCGAGCCGGAGGTGCTGTTCACCCACCACCAGCACGCCCGCGAACACCTCACGGTCGAGATGGCGCTGTACCTGATCCGCGAGCTGGGCGCCGGCTACGGCTCCGACTCCCGCGTCACCGGCATGGTCGACGGCCGCGAGATCTGGATCGTCCCCGACCTCAACCCGGACGGCGGCGAGTACGACATCGCGACCGGCTCGTACCGCTCGTGGCGCAAGAACCGGCAGCCCAACTCCGGTTCCTCGTACGTCGGTACGGACCTCAACCGGAACTGGAACTACAAGTTCGGCTGCTGCGGCGGCTCCTCGGGGTCCACGTCCTCCGAGACCTACCGGGGCACGGCCGCCGAGTCCGCGCCCGAGGTGAAGGTCGTCGCCGACTTCGTGCGCAGCCGGATCGTGGGCGGGAAGCAGCAGATCACCGCCGGGATCGACTTCCACACGTACAGCCAGCTGGTGCTGTGGCCGTTCGGCTACACCACCGCGGACACGGCGACCGGCATGACCGCGGACGACAACGCCGCGTTCAAGGCCGTCGGGCAGAAGATGGCCGCGAGCAACGGGTACACGCCCGAGCAGTCCAGCGACCTGTACATCACCGACGGGTCGATCGACGACTATCTCTGGGGCACGCAGAAGATCTTCTCGTACACCTTCGAGATGTATCCGTCGTCCGCTTCCGGAGGGGGGTTCTACCCGCCCGACGAGGTCATCGAGCGGGAGACCTCCCGTAACCGGGACGCGGTGCTCCAGCTTCTCGAGAACGCGGACTGCATGTACCGGTCCATCGGGAAGCAGTCCCAGTACTGCGTCTAGTCCGCGGTCCTGACGTCGGCGTCCTCGGGCTTCGCGGCCTTGGCGTCGGCGTCCCCGGGCTCGGCGGGCTCGGCCTCGGCGGCCTCGGCGCCGGTGTCCTCGACGACGGCTTCGTCCCCGGCGTCCGCTTCGGCCTCGGCTTCGCCGTCCTCGAAGTAGGCGTCGAGGACGGCGTCCAGCTGCTCCTCCCACTCCTGGAAGCGGGACCTGGCCGTCGCCTCGATCTCGATCGGGTACCAGCGGCGGTCAGGGGTGTGCACCGTGACGGTGAACCGCTTGCCGAAGCGCGGCGTCTCGGTCTCGACCGCGCCGATCTCGTCCCAGCGGAACTCGCACGACTCCTCGTCGAGACGGAGCCGCACGCCCTTGGCGTCGGCGACGATCCGCGCGCGGCGGTCGGCGGCCTCGAAGACGGGGCCATCGACGGGCTCCGAGGAGTCGCCCGCATCACCGGACCCGTCGGACGCGTCCGGCTCCGCCGACGTCCGCGGGCGCTCCGCCGACTCCCCCTCTCCCGCCCCGGACTCGACGGCGTCGACGCCGTCGTCCTCGGCCGGCCTCTTGTCCGCCGGCTCCGCGGTCACGGGCGACGTGAGCCCGGGGATGAATGCCGGGTCGAACCCGGCGCCCTCCAGGGGCTGGCTGCTCGAACCTATGCGCTGCTCCACAGCGGGCAGTATGGTCGAAGATCCTGTGCCGGACACAGTCAGCCCCTGACTTCGTTACCGGAGTCCTACACGAAGAGGCTCATTCCGGCCGCCATCACGAACCCGGCCACCGAGAGCACCGTCTCCAGCACGGTCCACGTCCTGAGGGTGTCGCGCTCGCTGATGCCGAAGTACTTGGCCACCATCCAGAACCCGCCGTCGTTGACGTGCGAGGCGAAGATGGAGCCCGCCGAGATGGCCATGATGACGAGGGCGACGAAGGCCTGGGAGTGGTCGCCCTCGGCGAGCAGCGGCGCCACGATGCCCGCCGTCGTCACGATCGCCACCGTCGCCGAGCCCTGGGCGACCCGCAGCACGACCGAGATCAGGTACGAGAGGACGATCACCGGCAGACCCACGTCGTTGAAGGTGTCCGACAGCGCCTGGGCCACCCCGCTCGCCTTGAGGACGGCGCCGAAGATCCCGCCCGCGCCGACGACCAGCAGGATGTTGCCGACCGGCTTCAGCGAGGCCGTCGAGACGGTCTCCAGCGACCTGCGCGACCAGCCGCGCCGGATGCCGAGCAGGTAGTAGGCGAGGAGCAGGGCGATGGTCAGCGCCACGAACGGGCTGCCGAAGAACTCGATCACCGAGCGGAAGGTGGACGGGTCGAGCGCGATCGAGGAGAACGTGGCGGCGAGGATCAGCACCAGCGGCGTCCCGATGATCCCGACGACCGTGCCCAGCGGCACCGGGTCCTCGCGCGGCACGACACCCTGCCTCCGCTGCTCCTCGACGACCGCCCGCTTCGCCTCCGCCGCCGCCTCGACCATGTCCTGCGGCACCGCGACGAAGATGCGGCGGCCGATCCACGCCGAGAACGCCCACGCCGCCAGCACCGCCGGGAGACCGCAGACGACCCCCATGAGGATGACCCAGCCGAGGTCGACGTGCAGCAGGCCGGCGGCCGCGACCGGACCGGGGTGCGGGGGCAGGAACGCGTGGGTCATCGACAGGCCCGCGAGCAGCGGGAGGCAGTACAGCAGGATCGACTTGCCGCCGCGCTTGGCGGCCGCGTAGACGATCGGGGCCAGCACGAAGATGCCGACGTCGAAGAAGACCGGGATGCCGAAGATCAGGCCGGTCAGGCCCATGGCGAGGGGCGCCCGCCGCTCGCCGAACACGCCGAGCAGCCGGGACGCCAGCACCTCGGCGCCGCCGCTGACCTCGAGGACCGCGCCGAGCATCGTGCCCAGCCCGATGATGATCGCGACATGGCCGAGGATGCCGCCCATCCCGGACTCGATGGTGGAGACGGCGTCCGAACGCTGGACGGTGCCGAAGAGTTCGGTCACGGACAGTCCGGCCAGCAGGCCGACGGCTATGGAGACCGCGAGGAGGGCCACGAAGGGCTGGATCCTGACCTTGATGATCAGGAAGAGGAGCAGGGCGATGCCGAGGGCGGCGACCGTCAGCAGGCCTGCGGTGCCGTCGATCAGGAGGAGCAGTCCGCCGGTGTGGGGTGGCGCCTGGGCGGGGGTGGATGCCGCGAGCGGAAGGGGCATTCGGGGGTCCTCTGCTGGAGTTCACGATGCTTTCGGGCAGGGGGGATCGCGGCACGGCGCCCCCTGCGAACGGGGACGCCGTGCCGTGAGGCGGTACGGCGTGCGGGTGTTGACGGAGCGTCGGCGGGGCCGGTCGGCCGGGCCGGGTGTCCGGGTGGGTCAGCCGAGGACGGCGAGCGCGTCGATCTCGACCAGCAGCCCGGCCGGGAGGCCGACGTAGACCGTCGTACGGGCCGCGGGCGGGGCGGTGAGGGGCTGCGCCTCGAAGTACGCGTTGTAGAGCTCGTTGAACTCCGCGAAGTGCGCCGTGTCCGTCAGGTAGACGCGGATCATCATCACGTCGTCCCAGCTCGCGCCGCCCTCCTCCAGGACGGCCCGGACGTTGGCGAGGGTCTGGAGGGTCTGCTCGCGCAGGGTCGGGCCCGCCGGCGTCGGGGGCCTGCCCTCCTCGGCGGGCAGGAAGCCGACCTGGCCCGCCACCTGGAGGATGTTGCCCTTGCGCACCCCGTGCGAGAACTTCGCGGGCGGGGTGGTGTGGGTGCTGGGGGTGAGGGCGGTCTTCTCGGTCATGCCGGGCTCATTCCTTCGGGGCTTCCTTGATCGGGGTCCTGCCGGAGTACTCGCCGCTGATCGCGTCCGCCGTGCGGCGGACCAGCGGGAGCAGGGTGAGGAGTTCGTCGGCGGTGACGACGACGTTCGGCGCGGAGACCGACATCGCGGCGACCACCCGGCCGTCGGCGCCGCGGACGGGCGCGGCGACACAGTTGATGGACTCCTCGTGGCCACCGAGGTCGGTGGCCCAGCCCTGTTCGCGCACCTTGTCCAGCTCGCGCAGGAAGGCGGTGGCGTTGGGGGTCGAACGGGCCGTGTAGAGGGGGTAGTCGAGCTTCTCGGCGATGGCCCGCCGTTCGGGCTCGGGCAGGTCGGCGAGCAGCAGCTTGGCGACGGCGGCGACCGTGATGGCGACGGGCTTGCCGATCCGCGAGTACATGCGCACCGGGTAGCGGCTCTCCACCTTGTCGATGTAGAGGACCTCGCCCTCCTCGTACACGGCGAGGTGCACGGTGTGCCCGCAGGTCTCGTTGAGACGGGCGAGGTGCGGATGCGCGATCTCGCGGATGTCGAGGTTCTCCATCGCCTCCTGGGCGAGGGCGAAGAGGCGGGCGCCCAGACGGTAGCGCTGGTCGGACTGGCGGTAGACGAGGCCGTGCTCGTGCAGGGTGCGCAACAGCCGCAGGGCCGTCGATTTGTGCACGCCGAGGCGGTCGGCGACCTGTCCGAGGTCGGCGGGGCCCTCGGCGAGCAGCGGCAGGATGCTCAGCGCTCGGTCGACGGTCTGGCTCATGGGGTGGGTACCTCCTCGTCGGCCCGCTCTTCGGCGTGCGTCCAGCCGGGGCCGAGTCGAAGTCTCCCCCACGCGGCGTCGTCGAGGGCCGCGAGCCGGTCGGCGTGGTCCCGGGAGGGCGGTACGGCCAGGTCACCGGGGACGGTGAGGGCGGCGGCGGCCATGAGGTGCCCGTGCCGGAGGCGGTCGCGCACGGGCAGCCCGCGCAGGGTGGCGGAGAGGAATCCGGCGGCGAACGCGTCCCCGGCGCCGACGGCGGCGACCACGTCGACGTGCGGGGCGGGGACGTGCAGGACGCTCCCCCGGTCGAACACGGTCGCCCCGAGCGCGCCCTGTTTGACGACGAGCACCTCGGGGTCGGGGAACGCGCTCCGTACGGCGTCGACGCCCTCCAGGCCCCACGCCTCGGCCGCCTCGTCCTCGCCGACGAACACCAGGTCGGCGCCGCGGGCCAGTTCGAGCAGGACGTGGGGGCCGTTGCCGTCGGTCCACAGCCCCGGCCGGTGGTTGACGTCGAAGGAGACGAGGGGCCGGCCGCCGGGCCGGGGGGCCGTCAGTTCCCGCAGCAGGCCCAGGCAGTCCGCGGACAGGGCCGCGGTGATCCCGGTGAGGTGCAGCACCCGGCCGGCCCGCACGGCGTCGAGGCAGACGGTGTCGGCGGACATCGCGGAGGCCGCCGACCCGGCCCGGTAGTAGGCGACCTCGTGCGCGTCGGTGGCCCGGTCGCCGGCGGTGCGGAAGTAGACGCCGGTCGGGCGGTCGGGGTCGCGCCGTACGGAGGTCACGTCGACCCCGTAGGAGCCGACGGTCTCGACGAGATGGTCGCCGAACCCGTCCGCGCCGACCCTGCTGACCCAGCGCGCCGTGTGTCCGGCCGCGGCCAGCGCGCAGGCCACGTTGGACTCGGCGCCGCCGATGCCCCGGTCGAAGGAGGGTACGTCGGCGAGGCGGCCCGGCCGGGAGGGCAGGAAGGTGACCATGGACTCGCCGAGCGCGACGACGTCCACGGCGTCGGAGGCGTTGCAGGGTCCGGTGGCGGTCACGATCGTCATGGCTCCTGTGCTGGTGCGGGTGAGCGAAGCGAGAGGGGGTCCCCCCGGGCGAAGGCCGGGAGAGGCTCCGTTGACCCCGTGTTGGCCGAGATGTTAGACAGCACTAAGCGATATACGCAATGGACGTTGCATGCTGCGCAACGCTCCTGATCAGGAGGTTCCATGGGTACCGAGGCACGCGAGGCGCTCGCCCGACTGGCCGGGGAACGCGTCGACCACCGCTTCAAGGGCCTCCCGCCGGACGCCGACGGCCTCACCGTCGGCGAGCTGGCCGCCCAGCGCCGCAACCTCTTCACCGACGGCTTCGCCACCCCCGTGCTGGCCCTGTCCGCCGAGCGCCTCGAACACAACCTCGCCCTCATGGAGACCTACGCGGTCCGCCACGGGCTCGCCTTCGCCCCGCACGGCAAGACCTCCATGGCCCCGCAGCTCTTCCGGCGCCAGACCGACCGCGGCGCCTGGGGCATCACCCTCGCGGTCCCGCACCAGGTCCGGGTGGCCCGGGCGTACGGCGTCCAGCGGGTCTTCCTCGCCAACGAACTGGTGGACGCGGCCGCTCTGCGCTGGATCTCCGCGCAGCTCGACGCCGACCCCGACTTCCGCTTCGTCTGCTACGTCGACTCGGTGCGCGGGGTCGGGCTGATGGACGCCGCGCTGCGCGGCGCCCGGCGCCCCCTGGACGTCGTCGTCGAACTGGCCGCGGGCGAGGGCGCCCGCACCGGGGTCCGTACGGAGAAGGAGTGCGCGGCGGTCGCGGACGCGGTGGCCGCCGCGCCGTCCCTGCGGCTGATCGGGGTCGCGGGCTACGAGGGCGAGGTCCCGCGGGCCGACCCCGAGCGGGTGCGGGCCTGGCTGCGCCGCCTGGTCGCCCTCGCCGTCGACTTCGACGAGGCCGGGCGCTTCGCGGGAGCCGAGGAGATCGTGGTCAGCGCGGGCGGCAGCGCCTGGTTCGACACGGTCGCCGAGGTCTTCGCCGGCATCCCCGGACTCTCCCTGCCGGTGCTGAAGCTGCTGCGCTCCGGAGCGTACGTCTCGCACGACGACGGTCACTACCGCAGGCTGACCCCGTTCAACCGGGTCCCCGAGGAGGGCGCGCTGGAGCCCGCGTTCCGCCTGTGGACCCAGGTCGTCTCCCGCCCCGCCCCCGACCAGGCGTTCGTCAACGCGGGCAAGCGCGACGCGGCCTACGACCTGGACCTGCCCGTCGCCCAGGTGATCCGCCGCGACGGCACGGAACGCCCCGCCACCGGCGTCTCGGTGACCGCGCTCTCCGACCAGCACGCCTGGCTGCGCACCGGCCCCGAGGCGGACCTCGAGGTGGGCGACTGGGTCGGCCTGGGCCTCTCCCACCCCTGCACGTCCTTCGACAAGTGGCCGCTGATCCCGCTGGCCGAGGCGGACGGCACCGTCGTCGACTACATCCGCACGTTCTTCTAGCCGGCAGCGGCAGACGACAGACTGGCAGGAGGCAACGGCATGGAAGACCTCGTCGTCCGGGACGCGGACGTCGTCGACGGCAGCGGCGCGGACTCCTACCGCGCGGACGTGGTGATCGACGGCGGCAGGATCGTCTCCATCGTGAAGGAGGCGGCGGCCGCCGGCTGCCAGCGCCCGAAGGCGGTGCGGGAACTGGACGCGGAGGGGCTGGTCCTCTCCCCCGGCTTCATCGACATGCACGCCCACAGCGACCTCGCCCTGCTGCGCGACCCCGACCACAGCGCGAAGGCCGCCCAGGGCGTCACCCTCGAAGTCCTCGGCCAGGACGGGCTCTCGTACGCCCCGGTCGACGACCGCACCCTCGAAGGGGTCCGCCGGGCCATCACCGGCTGGAACGGGTACGGCGACGACCTCGACTTCGACTGGCGTTCGGTCGGCGAGTACCTGGACCGCCTGGACCACGGTTTCGGGGGCCGGGGCATCGCCGTCAACGCGGCCTACCTCGTCCCGCAGGGCACGGTCCGCGCCCTGGTCGTCGGCTGGGAGGACCGCCCGGCCACCGACCGGGAGCTGGACCGGATGCGCCGGCTGGTCGCGGAGGGACTGGAACAGGGCGCCGTGGGCCTGTCCTCCGGGCTGACGTACACACCCGGCATGTACGCGCGCGGCGCCGAACTGACGGAACTGTGCCGGGTGGTGGCGTCCTACGGCGGCTACTACTGCCCCCACCACCGCAGTTACGGGGCCGGCGCGCTCGCGGCGTACGCGGAGATGGTCGAGCTGACCCGCGAGGCCGGCTGCCCGCTGCACCTGGCCCACGCCACCATGAACTTCGGCGTGAACGAGGGCCGCGCGCCCGAGCTCCTGATGCTCCTGGACGAGGCCCTGGACTCCGGATCCGACATCACCCTCGACACCTACCCGTACACCCCCGGCTGCACGACTCTCGCGGCCCTGCTGCCCAGCTGGGCGAGCGAGGGCGGCCCGCAGGAGATCCTGCGCCGCCTCGCGGACGACGACACGGCCGCCCGCGTCCGCCACGACCTGGAGGTGACCGGCGCGGACGGCTGCCACGGGGTGCCGGTGGACTGGGACACCATCGAGATCTCGGGCGTGGGCGACGAGCGGCTGGCGGACCACGTGGGCCGCACGGTCCACGCCTCGGCGCTCCTGCGCGGCGAGGAACCCTGGACGACGGCCCGCCGCCTCCTCGTCGAGGACCGGCTGGCCCCCACGATCCTCCAGCACGTCGGCCACGAGGAGAACGTCCGCACGATCATGCGCCACCGTGTCCACACGGGCGGCTCGGACGGCGTCCTGACGGGCGCCAAGCCGCATCCGCGGGCGTACGGCACGTTCCCGCGCTACCTCGGCCACTACGTGCGGGAGGCGGGGATCCTGTCCCTGGAGGAGTGCGTGGCCCACCTGACCGGCCGCCCGGCGGCTCGGCTGCGCCTGCCGGACCGGGGCCTGGTCCGTGAGGGATACCGCGCCGACCTGGTGCTCTTCGACCCGCGCACCGTGGCGGCGGGCTCGACCTACGAAGCCCCGCGCACCCTGCCCACCGGCATCCCGCACGTCCTGATCGACGGCCGCTTCGTCGTCGAGGACGGCCGCCGCACGGACGAGCTGGCGGGGCGGGCGGTCCGTCGCAGTCCCGTGTGACGGAACGCCGCGCGCCCGGTGGCCCGAGCCCTACGGCTTGGGCAGGGTGCAGGCGGTCGCGCTCAGGTTGAGCTGGTTGCCGGTCGTGAAGCAGGCCGGGATCAGGTAGGTCTCCTGGGCGTAGTTGATGCCCTGGCGGACGGTGACGTTGCCGCTCGCGTCGACCTCACAGGGGTTGTTCTCCGTGCAGCGCGCGCCGTCCTCGTTGCCGGTGTTGTTGACGGCGACGACCTTGCCGGTGGACTGGTCGATCACCGGCGAGCCGGAGGTGCCGCCGATGGTCTGGCAGGCGGAGGTGTAGCGGACCGAGTCCTTCCAGGTCCAGTCGCCCTCCTTCAGGCGGTACACGAACCCGTCGATGTTGCAGTTGTAGAGCGTCTTCCAGTAGCCGGAGGCCACGGTGATGGCGGTGCCGGCGGTCGGGTGGGTGTCCTGCACGGTGAGCGCGGAGATCCCGTACGCGTTCTTGATCGTGGCGTAGGTGCTGGTGAGCTGGTAGATCGAGACGTCCGTGTCGGTCATCGTCCCGTAGGCCAGCTTGCTGGCGCGCAGGGTCGCGACCCGGGTGCCGGCGGAGTTCAGCAGGCCGAAGGTGCGGCTGGAGGCCTGGTTGACGAGCACCTCGCCGGGCTCCGGGAAGCCGGTCGACAGGCAGTGGCCGTTGGACAGCACCAGCGCCGGGTCGGTGTCCAGGGAGTTCGGGAAGCGGACGACGGAGCCGGAACAGTTGCTGAGCGCGACGGTCCCGGCGAGGTTGACGGCCCGCAGCGTCGGCGCGGCGGCGGCCTTGGTGTCCGCCGCGGAGGCCGAGGCCGTGGAAGCGGTCGCGGGCTTGGCGCTCACCGGCGCGGCGACCGCGGGTGCCGCGCCCGCCCCGGCGATGGCCAGGGCGAAGAGCACGGCGACGAGAGGCTTTCTCATGTGGGGGTCCCCTCTTACGACAAGGCGACCGGAGATCTTCCGGCCGCCCGTTGTTTTGTCATGCGCATTGTTAGTGCGCAGAGAGGAGACGACAAGGGTCGCTTTTCAGCCGCGGAAGCCGGGGCCGAGGGGCCGCTCCGGCCTACCTGCCGCTCTTGTCCCGGCCCCGCCCCTTCCCGGGATTGCCCTTCCCGGACCCGGCCCCGGACGCCGAGGCCGAGGGCGCGGCGCTCGCCGACCGGCTCGCGGCGGCGTCGGCCGACTCCTCGGCCGAGGGCGACGCGGAGTCCGTGCCCCCCGCGGACGGCACCGCGGCGACGGAGGCGGACGGGGTCGGCCGCACGGACCCGTCGGAGCCGCTCACGGCCGAAGCCGGGGCGTCCGACGGACTCACCGCGTCGTCCGCGGAGCGGGTGTCCCCCTGCTTCCCGCGCTGGCCCGCGGCCGGATCCCCGGAGAAGGACATCCCCGCCACCACCGCGGCCAGCGCCACCGCACCGACCGCCCCCGCGGCGGCCAGCACACGGCGCGAGGACCGGCCGCCCGCCCGGCGCTCGGCGCGCCGACGGTCCACCCGGCCGCCCGGCTCCCTCTCCGGAGGGGAGACCCGGGGCAGCTGGGCCGTCTCGTCGTAGGCGTTCTCCCAGCCATGGGCGGCCGCCGGATCGGCGTAGCTCTCGTACGAGGCCGGATCGGTCTCGGCGTACGGGTGGTACACGATCGGCCGCACCGGGGGCCCGCCACTCTCACCTGGCCTGAACATGCCGGGGATTGTAGGGACTGAAGTGACTCCTGGGACAGCTACCGGCGATAACGACCCAAACCACACGTCTCACGTGGCGGGAAACACGCCCCCGGAAGCGTTACCGGGCCGTAAGCTCCCAGACATGCAGGTGATCCAGTCGACCAAGCTCGCCAACGTCTGTTACGAGATCCGGGGCCCGGTTCTCGAGGAGGCGATGCGCCTGGAAGCGGCTGGTCACCGCATCCTCAAGCTGAACACCGGCAACCCGGCCGCCTTCGGCTTCGACTGCCCGCCGGAGATCCTGGAGGACATCCTCCGCAACGTCTCGACGGCACACGGGTACGGCGACGCCAAGGGCCTGCTGGCCGCACGCCGGGCCGTGGTGATGCACAACCAGACGCTGGGCATCGAGACGGACGTCGAGCACGTCTTCATCGGCAACGGCGTGTCCGAGCTGATCGTGATGGCGATGCAGGGGCTGCTGGACGACGGGGACGAGGTCCTCGTACCGGCCCCCGACTACCCGCTGTGGACCGCCGCCGTCTCGCTCTCCGGCGGCACCGCCGTGCACTACCGGTGCGACGAGCAGTCGGACTGGATGCCCGACCTCGCCGACGTCGAGCGCAAGATCACCGACCGCACCAAGGCGATCGTCATCATCAACCCGAACAACCCGACGGGCGCGGTCTACGACGAGGCCATGATCCGGGGACTGACGGACATCGCGCGCCGCCACAACCTGCTGGTCTGCTCGGACGAGATCTACGACAAGATCCTCTACGACGGCGCCACGCACACCCCGACCGCCAAGGTCGCCCCCGACCTGCTCACTCTCACCTTCAACGGCATGTCGAAGGCGTACCGGGTGGCCGGCTACCGGGTCGGCTGGATGGCGATCTCCGGCCCGCGCGCGCACGCCGACTCCTACATCGAGGGCCTCACGATCCTGGCGAACATGCGCCTGTGCGCCAACATGCCGGGGCAGCACGGCGTCGTGGCCGCGCTCAGCGGACGCCAGACGATCAAGGACCTGGTGCTGCCGGGCGGGCGGCTCAAGGAGCAGGTGGACACGGCGTACGAGCTGCTGACACAGATCCCGGGCGTGACGTGCGTGCGCCCGAAGGGGGCGCTGTACCTGTTCCCGCGCCTGGACCCCACCGTCTTCAAGATCAAGGACGACCGGCAGATGGTCCTGGACCTGCTGCGCCAGGAAAAGATCATGGTCGTCCAGGGCACCGGCTTCAACTGGCCGGAGCCGGACCACTTCCGGGTCGTCACACTGCCGACGGCGACAGACCTGCGGGACGCGGTGGGCCGGATCGCCCGCTTCCTGGACGGCTACAGCCAGCCGTAGCGGCGGTTCCGTGGACGGCTCAACTTTAGACGAGATCTAAGCTAGGATGGTTTCCTGACAGCACAGGAGGCCATCCTATGTACGAGCCGATCCGCACCCCAGCTTCGCGTGGATCCGTCCACACCACGATGGCCGGCACGCCCTCGGACTTCCCCCACCGCACCCGCGAGGAGGAGCTGGACATCCAGCTCGCGGCTCATCTCGCGGCGCTGCTCGCCGTCACCGACGACCTGCGCGCGGCGGCGCCGTCCGCCGACCTGGACGCCGCGGCCGCACGGCTCGCGCAGCAGGTGACCCGGCTGCGGGGAGGGCGGGCCCCGGTCCGCTCCGACCTCGCCGCCGACCAGGCGGACCCGCGCCTCGCGGCCCTGCACGAGCGGGCGCACGCACTGGCCGGCCGCGCGCTCCTCGTCGCCGCCTCCCGCGCGGACACCGCGGCCGCGATCCTGGCGGCCCAGCGCATGGACGCGCACGCCGCCGCCCTGGCGGAGAAGCAGGAACTGAGCACCGCCGGCTGAATCCCCTCACCGGGACTCCCCTCCGGGGGACCATGAACGGCCCCGGTCCGCGTGCACCCGCAGCGACGCGCGGACCGGGCGCCATCTTTCCTCCGTACCCTGCGGACATGGGCACGGACCGGGCGAAGACGCGTACGTCGCGCACCCCGGTCACCGAGAAACGCGCCGACCGCCCCGCCAGGGCAATCCCCCGCCGCCCGGTCGTCGACCCGCGCAAGGGCACGACCGAGGTGCCCTCCGAGCCGTGCGGCGGCCGCTCCAGCCGTACGGAGTCCTCCGTCCACGGTGACGAGGCGCCCTTCGGCCCCTGGACCGTGCAGACCGACGGCTTCGGGCGGGACGGCAAGGCCCGCGACCGCAGGGACCGACCGGCCGTCAGGGGGCGGTAGGCGAAGGCCTGCCGCCGTCTCCTCGTCGGGGCGGACGGGGGGACGACGACAGGCCCATGGCCACGTACGCCGTTGTACGCGGCTCGCCGCATCGCACCGCGGCCGGCCGTGACGATCACTGGTCAGGGCACATCCGTGCCGGCCGCGGAGTCTTTCGGGGACGGGCGTCAGCCCAGGCGCTGCACCAGCGCGCGGTACTCGTCCCACAGTTCCTTGGGGGTGTGGTCGCCGAAGGTGTTGAGGTGCTCGGGAACCAGGGCGGCCTCCTCGCGCCAGACCTCCTTGTCCACGGTGAGGAGGAACTCCAGGTCGGAGTCGGCCAGTTCGAGGCCCTTGGTGTCGAGGGCGTCCTTGGTCGGCAGGATGCCGATCGGGGTCTCGACGCCCTCGGCCTTGCCGTCCAGGCGCTCCACGATCCACTTGAGCACGCGGCTGTTCTCGCCGAAGCCGGGCCAGACGAACTTGCCCGCCTCGTTCTTGCGGAACCAGTTGACGTAGTAGATCTTCGGCAGCTTCGCCTGGTCCTTGCCCTTGGCGACGTCGACCCAGTGGCCCATGTAGTCGCCCATGTTGTAGCCGCAGAACGGCAGCATGGCGAAGGGGTCGCGGCGCAGCTCGCCGACCTTGCCCTCGGCGGCGGCGGTCTTCTCGGAGGCCACGTTGGCGCCGAGGAAGACGCCGTGGTTCCAGTCGAAGGACTCCGTCACCAGCGGGACCGCGGAGGCGCGCCGGCCGCCGAAGAGGATGGCCGAGATCGGCACGCCCCGGGGGTCCTCCCACTCGGGCGCGATGATCGGGCACTGCGCGGCGGGGACGGTGAAGCGGGCGTTGGGGTGGGCGGCGGGGACGCCGGACTCCGGCGTCCAGTCGTTGCCCTTCCAGTCGGTGAGGTGGGCGGGAGTCTCCTCCGTCATGCCCTCCCACCAGATGTCGTTGTCGTCGGTGAGGGCGACGTTGGTGAAGACCGAGTTGCCCCAGAGCGTCTTCATCGCGTTGGCGTTGGTGTGCTCACCGGTGCCGGGCGCCACGCCGAAGAAGCCGGCCTCCGGGTTGATGGCGTACAGGCGGCCGTCCTCGCCGAAGCGCATCCAGGCGATGTCGTCGCCGATGGTCTCGACGGTCCAGCCGGAGACGGTCGGTTCCAGCATGGCGAGGTTGGTCTTGCCGCAGGCGCTCGGGAAGGCGGCGGCGACGTACTTGGACTCGCCCTGCGGCGGGGTCAGTTTGAGGATCAGCATGTGCTCGGCGAGCCAGCCCTCGTCGCGGGCCATGACGGACGCGATGCGCAGGGCGTAGCACTTCTTGCCGAGCAGGGCGTTGCCGCCGTAGCCGGAGCCGTAGGACCAGATCTCGCGGCTCTCGGGGAAGTGCGAGATGTACTTGGTCTGGTTGCAGGGCCACGGGACGTCGGCCTCGCCCTCGGCCAGCGGCGCCCCGAGCGTGTGCACGGCACGCACGAAGAACCCGTCGGTGCCGAGTTCGTCCAGCACCGGCTGTCCCATGCGGGTCATGGTGCGCATGGACACGGCGACGTAGGCGGAGTCGGTGATCTCGACGCCGATCGCGGAGAGGTCGGAGCCCAGCGGGCCCATGCAGAAGGGGACGACGTACATCGTGCGGCCGCGCATGGAGCCGCGGAACAGCCCCTTCTCACCGGAGAAGATCTCCCGCATCTCGGCGGGCGCCTTCCAGTGGTTGGTCGGGCCGGCGTCCTCCTCCTTCTCGGAACAGATGAAGGTGCGGTCCTCGACGCGGGCGACATCGGTGGGGTCGGAGGCGGCGTAGTAGGAGTTCGGGCGCTGGACCGGGTCGAGCCTCTTGAAGGTGCCCTTCTCCACGAGCTCGTCGCACAGTCGCTCGTACTCGGCCTCGGATCCGTCACACCAGACCACGTTGTCCGGCTGCGTCAGTTCGGCGATCTCGTTCACCCAGGAGACGAGTTCCTGGTGGTCGGTGGGGATGACGGGGGGAGCCGCGATGTCGCGCGCCACGATTGCTCCTAAATGAGGGATTTTTGTCTGGAGGCCCCGTGGGGGCTGCGACCCGGATGCTTCGGTGGTGACCTTGGCGCTCATCCGGTGTCGACCGCACTCATTTGATCATCCGATGCTACCGCCCATATGTCCAGAGGGCCTCACAGGTGAGCGGAGTGAGGATGGCCACGTGTAGCGGCGACGTTTTGCGTCCACATGACGTTCAGCCGACGGCCTTTTGACCCGGCCGCCGTGAGAAGATGGCCACTCTTCGCCCTTCGGCGCGCGGGACTGATCCGCAACCTACGGTTCCGTAGGTACGATTCGGCGCATGACTGCGCCCGTCCCCGACGCTCCAACGGACACGCCGGCCGCCGGCCGTGGTCCCGTCGCGCTCTCCCTGCCGCATCCGGTCAAGCCCAAGCTCCGCGGCTGGCTGCATCTCGGAATGTTTCCGGCCGCCCTCGTCTCGGGCCTCGTGCTCACCGCCCTCGCCGACTCCACCCGCGGCCGCATCGCGTGCGGCATCTACGCCCTCACCGCGTGCCTGCTGTTCGGCGTGAGCGCGCTCTACCACCGGGGCGACTGGAACGCGCGCATGGACGGCATCCTGCGCAGACTCGACCACGCGAACATCTTCCTGATCATCGCGGGCACCTACACACCGCTCACCCTGCTGCTCCTGCCGGAGTCGAAGGGACAGTGGCTGCTGTGGAGCATCTGGGCGGCCGCGGTCGCGGGCATCGTCTTCCGGGTCTTCTGGGTCGGCGCCCCGCGCTGGCTCTACACCCCCTGCTACATCGCGATGGGCTGGGCCGCCGTCTTCTTCCTGCCGGACTTCATGCGGGCGGGCGGCATCGCCGTCATGGTCCTGGTGATCGTCGGCGGGCTCCTCTACAGCGCGGGCGGCGTGATCTACGGGATCAAGCGCCCCAACCCGTCACCGCGCTGGTTCGGCTTCCACGAGGTCTTCCACTCGCTGACCCTCGCCGCGTTCGTCGTGCACTACGTCGGCATCTCCCTGGTGGCATACCAGCACGGATGACGTCACTTTTCCGCCTTCTTCCGGCCACGGCTTCCGAGCCGTGGCCCTTTTTCGTGCCCCGCCGCCCGCCGCTGGTGGGCCCTGGGAGCCCTGGTCGCGAGCATGCTCACGCTCGGCTTCGACACGGCTACGGTTCCTCGATCGTGCCCGCGACGGCCGGCGCCCCGGGCGCCGACCGCGCCGGCGGCGGCTCCGGCCTGCTGATGCCCCTGCGCCAGGTCGGCGCCGCCCTCGGCATCGCGCTGCCCGGCAGCCTGCTCGCGAGCGCCCTCCCTGGGTCCTGGCGTCTTCGCCGCCGCGGGCGATGGCCGACAATGAGCCCATGACGGCCGCACGCAGCAGTTCTCCCGCCGACCCCCCGCAGCCGGGTCTCCGGGAGCGCAAGAAGACCAAGACCCGCGAGGCGATCCGCACCGCCACCTACGCGCTGGTCGAGGAGCAGGGCTACGACGCCACGACGATCGACCAGATCGCCGAGCGCGCCGAGGTGTCGCCGTCGACCGTCCTCCGCTACTTCCCGACCAAGGAGGACATCGTCCTCACCGGCGAGCAGGATCCGGTCCTGCCGGCGCTGCTGCGCTCCCGGCCCACCGACGAACCGCTGGCGGACACCATGCGGTACGTCATGCGGGAAGGCGCCCGCAGGGGCTTCGACGAGGACCCGGAAGTGGCCCGGCTGCGCACCCGGCTGATGGTCCAGGTCCCTGCGGTGCGCTCGCGGATGACGGAGAGCATGTCGGTCCTCGGCCGCATGCTCGGCACCGCGATCGGCGAGCGCTCCGGCCGCGCCCCCGACAGCCTGGAGGTCCGCGTCTACACGATGTCCCTGCTCGGCGGTCTCATGCAGACGGCCCTGTACTGGGGCGAGCACGGCCACGAGGGCGACTTCGGCGCCCTCCTCGACCGCGCCATGGACGTCCTGGAACACGGCCTGAGCAACGAAAAGCGCTGAGCCCCCGCCCCTCCCCCGTGCCATCCTGACCAGGTGAACGCATTCGAGATCCGCGTCGAAGTCGCCCCGGAGCTGGCCCTGTTCGTCCCGCACGCACGGCGTGCGGGAGCCACCGCACTCGCCGTCGACGGCGTCTCCACCCTCGGTCATGTCGTCGAGTCGCTCGGGGTGCCGCTCACCGAGGTCGGCAGTCTGCTCGTCGACGGCCGTGCGGTACCGGTCTCCCACATCCCCGCCGCCGGCGAGTCGGTGACCGTGCGCCCGGTGGCCCGCCCGCAGCGGATCCCGGGTGCGCCGCTGCGCTTCCTCCTCGACGTCCACCTCGGCACCCTCGCCCGCCGGCTGCGGCTGCTCGGCGTGGACACGGCGTACGAGTCGACGGACATCGGCGACCCGGCGCTCGCCGCCCGGTCGGCCGCCGAACAGCGCGTCATGCTGAGCCGGGACCGGGGCCTGCTGCGGCGGCGCGAACTGTGGGCGGGCGCGTACGTCTACAGCACCGACCCCGAGCAGCAGCTCCGTGACGTCCTCGACCGGTTCGCTCCCGAGCTCCTTCCCTGGACGCGGTGCACCGCCTGCAACGGGCTGCTGCGCGAGGCCACCAAGGAGGAGGTGGCCGACCAGCTGCGGCACGGCACGCGGCAGTCGTACGACGTGTTCGCGCAGTGCCTGTCCTGCGGGCGCGCGTACTGGAAGGGCGCGCACCACGATCAGCTGGTGGCCATCGTGGAGCGCGCCCTGGCGGAGTTCGCGGGTTAGGCCCTGCGCAGATCGCCCTTTCCGCACGCGAGGCCGTCCCGGTCGGGGTCGAGCCCCAGCGGGTCGTCCTTGCCGTTGACCTTCAGCCGCCCGTAGTCGTTGGCCTCGAGCCAGGAGCAGCGGGCGGCCGTCGTCCTCTTCACCGTCGCCGGGAACGCCGTCGGCACGCACACGTTGATCGAGCCGTAGTGCCGGTCGCAGCCGGAGACGGTCGGGCCGACCGCCTGCGAGGTCCGCTTCCGGCCGGGGCCGGTGACCTTGCCGCTCAGGTCGTCGGCGAAGGAGTGCACATGCGGTGCGGCCCCGGTGCCCGAGGACACCGAGAACGCCGAGGCGGAGTCCGCGGCGAGTCCGGCCGGGCCCTGGAGGTGCACCCACTTCGCCACCGACGGCACCCCGTTCGCGTCCACCGCGAAGAGCATGTACCAGCCCGGCGGCGCCAGGTTGGGGTTGCTCGTCACGTTGAGGTCGACGTTGTTGCCGTCGACCGAGAGCGGGAGGTCCACGAAGCGCTGGTTCGGGTCGGAGGAGTGCGTCACCGCGGCCGGGCGGATCAGTTCCGCCTTGGCGATGGGCCGGTCCACCGTGATGCGCTGGGTGTCGCCGTAGGTCCACTCCGTGTCGATGACCGACGTGATCGCCGGCCGGGCGCCCCTGAGCAGATAGGGCGGGGTGTAGATCGACACGTTGTGGTTCCAGGTGCCGTTGCCCGGGTTGTCGCCGGTGGACATCACCCGGCCGTCGGGCAGCAGGAACGAGGACGAGTGGTAGCCGCGGGCCTGCGGGTCGGCGGCGACGGGATCGAAGGTGTTCGTGCCGGGGTCGTAGAGCGACGACTCGAAGACCGGGTCGGCCCGGTTGTGCAGCGCGCCGCCCGTCTCCAGCACCTTGCCGTCGGGCAGGAGCACGGCGGAGACGTACATCTTGCCCTGGGCGCCGGTCTCGGGCACCGGCCCGTTGCCGAGGTCGACGGTGCCCTGCGGGAGCGGCGGCCCGGCGACGTACGACGGGTTCGCCGCCTTCAGGTCGATGACGTCGGTGAGCCGGTTGCCGTCCGGGTTGGAGTCGATGTTGCCGCCGCCGAGGGTGAGGACCCGCTGGTCCTGCGCCGGGGGCAGCAGGACGCTCGCCGACTGGTCGCGCTGGTCCTTGTTCTGGAGACCGGGGATCTGGGTGACCGTGTTGGCGTCGTAGTCGTAGACCGCCGCACCCGTACCGGGGATGTTGTTGCCGAAGACATGGCTGCCCGAGTAGAAGAGGCGGCCGTCCTGCATCAGGATCATCGACGGGTACAGACCCCAGTACGACCAGGTCTGGTGGACCTTCCACAGCGGCTGCCACTGCTGCTCCGCCTGCGAGAACAGCTCGGCCGTCACCGATCCGGTCGAGTCCTCGCGCAGCCCGCCGAAGGACAGCACGTCACCGTTGCCCATGATCGTGGCCGACGGGTACCAGTGGCCGTCGTTCATGTCGTTGGTCTTGCTGTACGTCTCGGTGACGGGGTCGAAGACGTACGAGTCCTTGAAGCCCTCGTAGCCGTGTCCGCCGGCCACCGGGTAGGCCTTGTTGCCGCTCATCACGAGGACGCGCCCGTCCTGGAGCTGCACATGCCCGGAGCAGAACATGTCCTTCGGCGTCGGGACGACCTTGTAGCTGCCGTCGGCCGGGTCGTACACCGCCGAGGTGAACGTGCCCGCCGCGAACTGCTCCTCGCTGTTGCCGGAGCCCGCGATCAGCAGCACCTTGCCGTTGTGGAGGACGACGGAGTGCATGGAGCGGACCGGGTTCCGCGTGGGCAGGACGTCCCATCGGCCGTCGGCGCACTGCTCGGTGGTGCCGGTGCAGGTCGCGGGCGGGAGGACGTCCGGCACCTGGTCCATCGTGTAGTCGTCGGTGGTCACCGAGCCGGTCCCGTACACGGAGACGCCCCAGGTGACGCGGTCGGTGCCGGCCGGCACCGCGGGGGTGCGGACGGTGGCCCGGGTGTAGGCGGACGCCATGTCCAGCGTCTTCAGGTCCGTCCAGTACTGCCAGCCCGCCGTCGGGTCGTGCCGGAAGAGGGTGACGGAGGTGTCGGGGGTCGTCGACTTGTACCAGAGCGACAGGTCGTACTGCTTGCCCGGCGTCACCGCGGGCGCGCAGGCCGCCGACTCGGTGATCAGCGCCTTGCGGTCGCCGTCCACCCGGCGGGTCAGCGTCACCTTCATCGCCTTGGCGCCGGTGTGCGCGTCCGAGGTGTGGGTGAAGGCGAAGTCGTTGTCGCCCCAGCCCGACTTCTCCCAGCAGTACGGCATGCCGTCCGTGCCCGCGGTCTCGAAGCCGGGGTTCTTGACGAGGTCGGCGGCGGACGCGGGCTGCGGGCCGGTCAGCGACAGGCCTCCGGTGAGGCCGGCCACCGCCAGCATCGCGATCCGTCTGCGGCGTCTGTTCACACGGCTCTCCTTGCGGTGCGGCTCGCCCCCGGCTTCCTGCGGGGGAGGTAGACCAGCGCTTCGGTACCGGCGAAGCGCACGACGAACGTCGTCACCAGCGCCAGCGCCGTCGCGGACAGCGCGCCCATCCCGAACCGGTGCACGAACAGCGCGATCAGCGGGATGCGCAGCACCAGATCGGCGTTGGCGAGCAGCGCGAACCGGCCGGCCCTGTCCCACCAGCGGCGATGGGCCCGGCGGTCGCGGAACAGCAGATGCTCGACGAGGACGAAGTTCCAGGCGACACCGAGCTGGTTGGCGAGGATCTCGGCCGGCACGTAGTGCAGTCCGGCGGCGGTGAGGGCCCACAGTCCCAGCAGGTTGGGCAGGAACCCGGTCGCCCCGATCAGCCCGAAGCCGACCATGCGGGCGACCGGCGACGCGGTGCGCAGTCCGACCAGGTGGCGCAGGAAGCGGAGGCCCTCCCGCGCGCTCGACTTGGACTCGCCCGCGAAGCGTTCCTCGAAGACGAACGGGACCTCGCCGACCTTGCGCGGGCGGCTGCGGACGGCGAGTTCGAGGAGGATCTTGTAGCCGAGCGGCTGGAGGACGTCGGCGGTGACCGCGCTGCGCCGGATCGCGAAGAACCCGCTCATCGGGTCGCTGATGCCGTGCAGCTTCCGCGGGAACAGGGACTTGGTGAGCCAGGTGGCCCCGCGGGAGACGGCCACCCGGTAGTTGCCCGCGAGCCCGGCGCGGCTGCCGCCCTTGATGTACCGGGAGGCGACCACGAGCCCGGCGTTCGACCGCTCCCCGGTGGCCACCAGCTCCGGCACCAGGGACGGGGGATGCTGGCAGTCGCCGTCCATGACGACGATCCAGTCCGACCCGGCCGCCTTCATCCCCTCGACGACCGCGCCGCCGAGCCCGCCGACCGGTTCCTCCCGGTGCAGCACGGTCACCGGGAACGGGCAGTCGCGCGCCGCGTCCCGG
Source organism: Streptomyces sp. 3330 (assembly GCF_031456635.1). NCBI lineage: Bacteria > Bacillati > Actinomycetota > Actinomycetes > Kitasatosporales > Streptomycetaceae > Streptomyces > Streptomyces sp. 3330. The sequence goes on along the minus strand of NZ_JAVDVA010000005.1, from coordinate 357,801 downwards.
ATGACCTCGGGGGTGTCGTCGGTGGAGTCGTCCACGAAGACGACCTCGCAGGGCAGCCGGGACGGCACGGACTCGGTGATCCGGTGCAGCAGCCGGCGGATGTTCGGCGACTCGTTGAAGGTCGGCACGACGATGGTGACCGCGCCGGGCTCGGCGAGCTCGGCGGCGTTCAGATCGGGGACGGGGGCGCTGTACTCGGTGTATTCGTGGCTCATCGGGCGCCTCCGGAGTCGGTCTGGATCCGCCGGATCTCGATCCGGTCCTCGCCGGAGCCGAAGGCGGCCACCGGCGTCGAGTGCTCGAGGGCCGCCCCGACCTGCGGCAGGTCGCTGGCGTCCCGCCGGACGGTCGGCGAGGCGACGACGTAGTCGATGTCCCGCCAGCCGTTAGGCAGGGTCTTGGTGACCGCCGGGTCCAGGTCGGCCTTGTAGAACCAGATGGCGCCGAGCCCGGGCCGGTACCCGGCGTGCACCAGGTCCAGCCAGAGCGCGTCGTCGACCAGGACCCGGGTGCCGGCCGGGTCGTCGACCGCCGTGGCCAGCCACGCGGAGGCGGCCCGGTAGGGGGCGTTGGCGTCGGCGGTGACGGCGGTGCGGTCGCCGTCGTACCAGCGCGGGACGACGTACGCCCCCGCCGCCAGGGCGAGGACGGCCGCGAGGGCGTAGCGGCCGCCGGTCCGCCACCGCGCCTCGTCGGGCCCACGTCGTCTGCGCAGGACGGCGTGGGCGACGCTCGCCGTGCCGCCGGCGAGGACGAGCGCGAGGAACGGCAGCGCCTGGATGACGTACATCGCGGGCAGGTAGCCGCCGGGCCGCATCGCGACCACCGCGAGGGTCGCCACGGCCAGCGACGGGCCGGCCAGCGCGCGGGCGGTGACCGACCAGCGCCAGGTGAGCAGGAGCAGCAGCGCGCCCGCGAGACCGCCGAGGAGGAGCACGCGGTCGTAGTAGAGCCACGACCGGAGCACGCCGTGGGCCCCCGAGCCGTGGTCGAGGATGAAGCCCGACCCCGGTCTCGTCATCTGGTACGCGATGCCGTCCCAGAGCGAGACATGGCCGCTGCCCGGCAGCAACTCGCCCTTGAGCAGGGCGAAGAGGGGGTACGCGAGGCCGATCAGCACACAGGCGGTGACCGCGCCGGTGAGGGCGAACTTACGGGTGTCGCGGTGGCTGTGCCGCCACATGGTGACGAGGACCGCCGGGAGGACGAAAAGCATCGTCTCCTTGGTGAGCACCGCCGTCGCGGCGGCGACGCCGGCTCCGAAGTGGTGCCAGAGGTGGCGGCTGGGCGAGGCGGCCAGCGTGAACGCGAGCAGGGTCCACATCACCGCGAGGTTGTCGAGGAAGATCTCCCGCTGGAGGACGACGGAGAGCGGGGAGAGCCCGAACAGGACCATGCCGAGCCCGGCCGCCCACCGGGGCAGCGACAGCCGCCGCCCGAGGACGTAGACGAGGACGGCGCTGACCGCGCCGACCACGAGCATCGCGGGCCGCATCGCGCCCACGGTCATCGCGTCGGGGCTGATCAGCTTGGGGATCCAGGTCAGCAGGGCGAGCTGGATCCAGCCGAGGGGCGGGTGGTCGTACCAGTAGGTGTAGTGGGCGAGTCCCTTGCCCTCCTGGACGGCCCAGGCCTGGGCGAGGTAGGTGCCCTCGTCGTCGCTCAGGGCCGGGTAGTCGGCGATGTTCCAGCCCTGGACGACGAGGATCGCCGCCAGGAGCACGCCGCACAGGATCAGGTCGGGACGGGAACGGCGCAGCCGCTTCGGCGAAGTCCGGCCGGTCGAACGCTCGTCAGGCACAGGTCCGCGCCGCGCGGGGACCGTGCCGGTGGTCACCGCGGGAAGGGTGGAGGTCACGCAGGAACGTCCTCTCGGATCGCTGCGGGATCGGGAGCGGGGCCGGCGACGGTCCCGGCCGCGGGTCCCCGCACGGTCGTGCTCGCGGGGGCCGGAGTGGCCGCGGTCAGATGCGCGCCGACGTGCGAGGTCAGCTCCCAGTCGTTGCGGCCGCGTTGTTCGCGCCAGACGGCGCGCATCGCGGCTCCCGCGAGGAGGACCTGGTAGAAGGGGCCGCCCACGACGAGCTTCAGATAGTGGACGAGGCGCACGCGCAGGCCGTACTGCTTGCCGAAGTCGTGCAGGCCGACGAGCTCGAAGACGAAGGTGACGAGTGCGGTGACGGCGGGCAGGAAGGTGACGAAGGCGATGGCGACGGGCACGTCGAGGAAGAGCGCGATCGCCACGTTGAGCGGGATGATCACCCCGGAGAACGCCTGCAGGAAGGGCGTCATGAGGGTGTAGCGGGCCAGCAACCGCTGCCCGAAGCCCGGCAGTTGCTTCCAGTCCTTCTTCCGGTAGACCTGGAGGAAACCCTGGTTCCAGCGGGTGCGCTGCTTGAGCAGGGACATCAGCGAGCCCGGGGTCTCCTCCCGGGTCACCATGTCGGAGTCGTAGGCGACGACGACCTTCTTGCCGGCGCTGGAGAGACGGACTCCGAGGTCGCAGTCCTCGGCCAGGCAGTCCGGGTCCCAGCCGCCGGCCTCCCTGAGGGTGTGCGTGCGCACGAAGACGGTGTTGCCGCCCAGCGGGATGAATCCTTTCTGCGCATGCAGATGGAGCCGCGAGCGGAACCAGAAGAAGTACTCCAGGCAGTTGCGCAGGCTGTACCAGCTGGAGTGGAAGTTGATGAGCTGTACCCCGCCCTGCACGACGTCGGCCCCCGTGGTCCGGAAGGCGTGGTCGACATGGGCGAGCAGCTCGGGATGGACCTGGTCCTCGGCGTCGAAGACCCCGACGACGTCGCCACGGCAGTGCGGCAGCGCCGTGTTCATGGCCTTCGGCTTGTTCTTCTTCTCGTGGGTGTCGACGACGACACGGACGCGCGGGTCGCGTTCGGCGGCGCTCTCGGCCACCGCCGTGGTCTCGGGGTCGTCGTGCCCCACGATGACGATGATCTCGAAGTCGGTGTGGCTGGATTCCAGCAGCCGCTGGATGGTGTGGTCCAGCACGGCCTGTTCGTGCCGCGCCGGAAGCAACAGCGAGAAGGAGACGTGTTCGCCGCCGTCCGGACTGCTGAACCGGGTGGAGGCGAGCACTTCGGGCGTACGCCACGCGTGCATCTGCCACCACAGGGTGAACGCCGCCATCCAGAACAAGGCCAGTGACACGGCAGCGATGAAGACAGACGTGAGCAAGTAGATCCCCCCAGATCCCAGAGCCCCCTGCCGCGACGGCGTTCCACCTCCGTCGCGGCACTGTGGAGAGACTAGGGGGAGTCTGTGAAGTCCGGGAACTCTTCCGATAAATAGATTGTTTCGGAACTCTGCCGCTCGTAACCCGACTTATCCGAACAGGTGCTCAGCTTTCCCCTCGGGATCGACCGTGCCGTGCGGCTGTTTCCGGCCGTTTCAGCCGCTCACCACCGTGGTCAACGCCGTGCGCAGTCGGTCGGCATCGGTGGTCGGGGCGTCACAGGTGAAGTTACGGCAGACGTACGCGGTCGGTTCACCGCCGACCAGCGGCCGGTCGGCGAGCAACGGGAACTCCGCACTCCCGGTGGTGCCGAACGCGACGACGGCCCCCGGCGCGGTGCCCAGAAGTGCCGTGCGGTGCAACGCCCTCGACGCCGGGTCTGCCTTGTCGGGCGCCACCACGGCCACCTCGCGCGGCCCGTCGAGCAGCGCCTCGGCGGCGGCGAGACCCCAGCCGATGAACCGGGGCACCCGCGGGCCGAGCGTCTTCACGACGCCCAGAGCCCGCTCCGCGGCCGTGCGGTGCGGCTCCGACCCGGTGTGGGCGGCGTAGCTCAGCAGCGCGCCCGCGGCGGCGGTCCAGCCGGAGGGCGCCGCGTTGTCCGTCGGATCCTGCGGACGCCGGATGAGCCGCTCGGCGTCGGCCGCGGTGTCGTACAGCGCGCCGGAGTCGGGGTCGACGAACCGGACGAGGACGTGATCGAGCAGGAATCCCGCGAACTCCAGCCAGACGCCCTCCCCGGTGACGGAGGCGAGGGCGAGGAACCCCTCCGCCACGTCGGCGTAGTCCTCCAGGACCCCCGCGTGGGCCCCGGCCTGTCCGTCCTTGCTGGTACGGGCGATGCGGGCCTGCTCGTCGAGATGCAGCCGGACCAGGAGATCGGCGGCCCCGACCGCGGCCTCGACGAGATCCGGCCGGTCGAAGTAGGCGCCGGTCTCGGCGAGCGCGGCGATCGCGAGCCCGTTCCAGGCGGCGACGACCTTGTCGTCGCGGCCCGGGGCGGGCCGACCGCCGCGCTCGGCGAGCAGCCGCTCCTTGATCCCGGCGATCCTCTCCGCGTCGAAGACCTCTTCCTGCTGCGGCAGTTGGAGGACGGAGGAACCGTGCTCGAAGGTGCCCTCCTCGGTGACGCCGAAGTAGCGCGCGGCGAGCTCGGCGTCCTGCGGCCCGAGCACCTCGGCGAGCTGGGCGGGCGTCCAGACGTAGTACACGCCCTCGACGTGCCGCCCGCTCCCGTCGTCGCTGTCGGCGTCCAGGGCGGAGGCGAACCCGCCCTGCTCGGTGCGCAGTTCGCGCACCATGAAGTCGGCGGTCTCCAGGGCGACCCGCCGGGCCAGCTCACTGCCGGTGGCCCGCCACAGATGGGCGTAGACCCGGCACAGCAGGGCGTTGTCGTACAGCATCTTCTCGAAGTGCGGCACGACCCAGTCCCGGTCGACGGAGTACCGGGCGAACCCGCCGCCCAGCTGGTCGTAGATCCCGCCCCTGGCCATCCGTTCACAGGTGTCCCGGGCCATCTGCAGGGCGCCCTCCGCCCCGGTCCGGGCGTGGTGGCGCAGCAGGAACTCGATCACCATCGACGGCGGGAACTTCGGCGCGCCGGCGAATCCGCCGCGCTGCGGGTCGTACTCCCGGGTCAGCCCCAGCAGCGCCTGCGACAGCTCCTGCTCGCCGGGGGCCACGCCGTCGCCGTAGGAGATCTCCCGCCCCGCCAGATCCCGGACGATCTTCCCGGCGACCTCGGCCACCTCGTCCCGCCGCTCGGTCCAGGCCTGCCGCACCCCCTCCAGCACCTGCCGGAAGGAGGGCATGCCCTGCCGGGGCGCGGGCGGGAAGTACGTCCCGAAGTAGAAGGGCTCGGCGTCGGGCGTCAGGAACACGGTCATGGGCCAGCCGCCCTGGCCGGTGGCGGCCTGCACGGCCTCCATGTAGACGGCGTCCACGTCGGGACGCTCTTCCCGGTCGACCTTGACGCTGACGAAGTGCTCGTTGAGGTGGTCGGCGGTCTCCCGGTCCTCGAAGGACTCGTGCGCCATCACATGGCACCAGTGGCAGCTCGAATACCCGACGCTCAGCAGCACCGGCACCCCCCGCCGGCGCGCCTCCTCGAAGGCCTCCGCCGACCAGGGCCACCAGTCGACGGGGTTGTCGGCGTGCTGGAGGAGGTACGGGGACGTCTCATGAGCCAGTCGGTTCGGCATGGGGTCCATCCTGCCGCAGTACCCCGCCCGCCGGACGTCAGGCGCCTCCGGGCGATCACCGCCGCGGTGCCCACGAACCCTTCGCCCCCTCGCGTGGCGGGGCCGCCCGCAGCACACTTGACCAAGGAAAGCGGTGACTCCGGAGGGGGACGGATCATGCGGGACGGCCACAGGGCGGAAGCCGAGCGCTTGTTGGCGCGGGCCGTGGAGGAGGAAGTACGGCGCTCCGGCGGACGCAGCGACCGGCAGGTGCTGATGACCCGGGCGCGCGGCGCGCTGGACGCCATGGCGCAGACGGCCGCCGAGGAGTACGAGGCCTACGCGCGCGCCCTGGAGGAGGCGGAGGCCGGCCAGGTCAGTTTCGGACAGCGCTACGCCCGCGAGGGCGGGCGGACTCCCTTGCTGGTGGCCGGTGTTGCCGCCGTCGCGACGGCGGTCGCCGATCTCGCGCTGGGCACCGGGCCGGGCACCGCGCTCGGCGCCGGGGTGGCCGTCGGGGTCGTCGGCGCCGCGACGACCGTCGTGAAGGTGGCGGGCTCCCATCTGCCGGCCGCCCACCAGCGGGCCGGCGAGGCGGGGCAGCCGGGCGGCGCCGAGCAGCTGCGGCTGCAGTGGCTCACCGCGCTGGAGGTGCGCGGCATCCGGCCGTTCCTGGACCAGCAGCGGATGCTGAGCGCGACGACCGGCCCGAAGAAGGCCGCGGGACCGCAGCTGCGCGGCGCCGACAAGAGCGCGGCGGCGCGCGGACGGTCCGTACTGGCCCAGTCGTTCGCCCAACTGCCCGAACCGGCGGGCCCGTTCGCCGGGCGCCGGACCGAACTCGGGCAGCTCAGGCAGTGGGTGCAGGCGTCGCGCGCCGGCACCCGGACCCGGCCGACGGTCGTCGTGCTGCACGGACCCCCCGGCAGCGGCCGCACCACCCTCGCGGTGCGGGCCGCGCACGATCTGCGCGACCAGTTCCGCGGCGCCTGCGTGGTGGACCTGCGCGGCCACAGCGCGCAGGAGCCGCCCCTGCCCACCCGGGACGCCCTGCTGCACCTGCTGAACCGGCTCGGCGCGCCCCGCGAGCAGCTCCTCTTCCGGGAGCGCTCCTCCGCGGACCAGCAGCTCAAACGGCTCACCGAGCTGTACCAGCAGCACCTGACCGGCCTGCCGGTCACGGTGATCCTGGACGACGCCTCGGACCCCGCACAGGTCCTCGCGCTCGTGCCGGAACGCTCCGACAGCCTGGTCCTGGTCACCGCCCGGACCCCGCTGGACCTGCCGGCCGAACTGTCCGCGTGGGTGCACGAACTGCCGGTGCGACCGCTGGACGCGGCGGGCGCGGAGGAACTGCTGAGCGCGGCCGCCCAGGACGCCTCGGGCCCCTACGACGCCGAATCAGCGGACCGCATACGGGAGTTGTGCGGCGGGCTGCCGCTGGCGCTGCGGGTCGTGGGCTCCTCGCTCGGCCCGCGCTCACCGCGTGCGCTGGCGGCGGACCTGGGGGTGTACGGACCGGTGGAGCCGGTCGAACGTGCCCTGTGGCTGCGCTACAGGGACCAGCCGGACGTGACCCGCCGACTGCTGCGCCGGCTGGCCCTGGCCGGACGGGCCTCGCTCGGGACGGCCGCGGCGGCCGCGCTGCTCGCCACCGACCGGGCGGAGGCCACCCGCCATCTCACCGCCCTCGCCGACGCCGGGCTGGTCGACCACGTCCGCGGCGACCGCTACCGCCTGCACGACCTGGTCCGCGCCTTCGCCCAGGCCCGGCTCCTCGACGAGGAGGAGCAGACCGAGCGCGCGGCGGCCCAGGAACGCCTGATCGTCAGCTACGCCGAGCTCGCCGACTCCGTGCTGCGGCTGGTCGACGGCAACATGTCGACCCGCTCGGACCGCTTCACCCCGCACGGCTTCACCTCCCTGGACGAGGCGCTGCGCTGGCTGGACGACGAGTCGAGCTTCATCACGGCGACCCTGCGGCACGCGGAGGGCGTGGACCAGAACGCCGTACTGAGCCTGCTGGGCGCCCTGTGCGACTACTGCCTGCTGCGCGGCGACCTCTACCGGCTCGGTGAGATCAGCGAGCTGGCGCAGTCGGTCGGCCAGGACCTGCTGGTGCGGTCCGTGCAGTGGCGTACGGGGATCGCGGCCCGTCAGCTGGGCGAGCTGGACAAGGCCCGCACGACGCTCAGCTCGGTCGTCGACCTCTACCTCCAGGCCCACCACGACGCGGGGGCGGCGCGCGCCCTGTGCTCGCTGGGCATCACCCTGCACCACCAGGGCCAGCTGACGGAGGCCGCGGCGAAGCTGCGGGAGGCGATGGAGCTCCAGGCCGCGCCCGAGCTGGCCACGGACCGGGCCTGGACGATGCACGCGCTGGCGGCGGTGGAACGGGACCGGGCGCACCTGGCCGAGGCACTCGACCTGCTCACCCGCTCCCTGGTCCTGCACCGGGAGGGCGGTTCCGTGCACGGCGAGGCATGGGCGCACTTCCAGCTGGGCCAGCTGAACCTGCGCCGCGGGGACGTCACGCGGGCGGAGGCCGATCTGCGCGAGGCCCTCGATCTGTACGGCCGCACCCGCGACACCCGCGGCGAGGCCTGGGCCCTGACCCAGCTGGCCCGGGCCCGGCTGATCGCCGGGGATCCCGGCCCGGCGGCGGAGGACCTGCGCCGGGCGGCGGCACGGCACCGGGACAACGAGGACGCGCGCGGCGAGGCCTGGACGGTCTACTACCTGGGCCTGGCCCTGGAGGAGACGGGCGACCTGGACCACGCCGTCCGCGAGCTGGAACGTTCCCGCTCGCTGTTCTCCCGGATGCGTGACGTCTACGGCCTGGCCTGCGCCCGCCACCACTCGGCCCGGGTGACCCGCGACCAGCGCGCCGCCCAGACCGGTTCCCTGCGCAACTCCGGCTTCGCCCGGCAGCTCCTCGTCGACGCGCGCTCCGACTTCCAGCGCATCGGCGTCGCCCACGGCGAGGCCTGGACCTGCCTGGAGCTCGCGGTCGTCGACGCGGGGAACGCCCGTACGCAGGCGGCCCTGGCCCTGTGCGACGAGGCGGCCGGCCTGTTCGCGTCGTACGGCGACCGGCGCGGCGAGGACTGGGCCCGCTTCCTGCGCTGCACCCTGCTGCCGTACGCGGCCCCCGGCGGGGTCGAGGTCGGCACGGTGGTGGCGCAGGAGGAACTGGCCCGGCTGGTCCGCACCGACCACCCGCTGCGCGACGGCATGCTCAACGAGGGCCTGGAGGCCTACGGCCTGCTGCTGGAACGGGGCGTCCGCCTGGAGTCGGGCTGGCAGGCCTGGCGCCTGGGACTGGTGCCCGGCAGACACGCCCGCGAGGTCATGGGCGTGGCAGTGGGCGACGACTAGCCCCCGGGCGGGGGTGGAGCGGGCGCCGGCACGAGGCGGGCGCCGGGGTGCACGGGCGCAGGTGGGGCGGGCGCCGGGGCGGGGCGGGCAGCCCGCACCCCCGCGCTACGCGTCCTTGCCGTGCGCCCGCCTCACGAGGTCGAGGAGGGCTTCCCCGTCGCGGTCGGCTGCGCCGAACCGGCGGCGGAGGTCTGCTCCGGATCCGCCGGCTCCTTGAAGTCGACCTTGCCCATGTGCTTGCTCATGGACTTCATCAGGCCCCACACCGCCACCGCCATCGCCGCGAAGACGATGAAGCCGAGGACGCCGGGGGTGACCTTGTTCTCGTCGACCTCCTTGGCCAGGGGGACGAGGTGCGTCATTGCCAGGCTCACGCTTGCGCTCATGTCAGGCATTGTCGCGGATGCCCGCAAAGAGGTCGTCCTCGGGGAGGGAGGTATCGACGCGGGACTTCGCGAGCTCGTACTCCTCCGTGGGCCAGACCTCCTTCTGGATCTCCATCGGCACCCGGAACCAGCCGCCGTCCGGGTCGATCTGCGTGGCGTGCGCGATCAGCGCCTTGTCGCGGATCTCGTAGAAGTCGGCGCACGGAACGTGCGTGGTGAGCGTGCGCTCCTTCTGGCCGAACTCGTCCCAGCGCTTGAGCCACTCCCCGTAGGGGGACTCCAGGCCGCGGTCGAGCATCGCGTGGTGCAGCGCCTCGGTGCGGGGGCGGTTGAAGCCCTGGTTGTAGTACAGCTTCGACGGCCGGTACACGGGCCCGAACTCGGCCTCGGGGTACTTCACGGCGTCGTCCGCGCCCTCGAAGGCCACCATCGAGATCTTGTGGGTCATGATGTGGTCGGGATGCGGGTAGCCGCCGTTCTCGTCGTAGGTGGTGATCACCTGGGGACGGAAGGAGCGGATCTGCCTCACCAGCTCGCCGGCCGCCTTGTCGACGTCCTCCAGGGCGAAGCAGCCGTCGGGCAGCGGCGGCAGCGGGTCGCCCTCGGGCAGGCCCGAGTCGATGAAGCCGAGCCACTCCTGCTTGATGCCGAGGATCTCGCGGGCCTCGTCCATCTCCTTCTTGCGTACCTCGTGGATGTGCTCCTCGATGTACTTGTCGCCCTGAAGCTTCGGATTGAGGATGGAGCCGCGCTCCCCGCCCGTGCAGGTCACCACCAGCACGTCCACCCCCTCGGACACGTACTTCGCCATGGTGGCCGCGCCCTTGCTCGACTCGTCGTCGGGGTGCGCGTGAACGGCCATCAGTCGCAGCTGGTCAGTCAAGACTCAATCCTCGGTAAGTCGGCGCCCGGTGTGAACCGGCGCGATCGCAGGCTTCTATAGTGACCGAATCGGGAGGCGAATAATTCCGTGCCTGGAGGACGATCATGAGTACGGCGAGCACGCGACTCCCCGAGGGCCGCTACGGCCGTCCCTCGGACGAGCGGGCCGACCACAAGCTCAAGATCATCGGCGCCGTACTCGGCGCGCTCCTGCTCGCCCTGGTCGGCTACTTCGCCTACCACTACGTCGGCCAGAACAAGATCAGCGCCGAGGTGATCACCTTCAAGGCGACCTCGGACGAGGCGGTGCGGCTCCACCTGGAGGTCCGCAAGGACGCGGGCGCGAGCGGCTACTGCACGGTGCGCTCACAGGCGGCCGACGGCGCCGAGGTGGGCCGGGCGGACTTCCGCTTCACCGGTTCCGACACGCGCATCGACCGGACGGTCACGCTGCGTACGACGGCGAAGGGCACGACCGCCGAGCTGCTCGGCTGTCACGCCGACTGACGCACACCGGCGCCGGGGCCGCCGGGCGAGCGGAATCGTCCACAATACGAACGCGCTGACCTGCGTCGACGTAATTCTGATGGCTTATGTCCTCCCCCTTCGGCCACTGAATTGTTAGGCTCGTGGTTTCGCCCATCGCCTGAGGAACATGCTTTTGGTAGGGCGATGCTTTGTATTCCCAGTACCGACGAGGAGCACCTGTGACCCAGACCAGCGAGTCCGTCACCTGGCTGACCCAGGAGGCGTACAACAAGCTCAAGGTCGAGCTTGAGTACCTTACTGGTCCTGCGCGCACGGAGATCGCCGCCAAGATCGCGGCAGCGCGCGAGGAGGGGGACCTGCGTGAGAACGGTGGGTACCACGCGGCCAAGGAGGAGCAGGGCAAGCAGGAGCTCCGTGTGCGCCAGCTGACCCAGCTTCTCGACAACGCCAAGGTCGGCGAGACCCCGGCTTCCGCCGACGGCGCGGTGGCGCCCGGCATGGTCGTGACGATCGCCTTCGACGGTGACGAGGACGACACCATGACGTTCCTGCTCGCCTCGCGCGAGTACGCGAGCTCGGACATCGAGACCTACTCGCCGCAGTCCCCGCTCGGCACCGGCGTCATCGGCCACAAGGTCGGCGAGGACGCGGAGTACGAGCTGCCCAACGGCAAGAAGGCCTCCGTGCGCATTCTCAAGGCCGAGGCCTACAGCGGCTGACCGGCCCCTGTCCGTCGCCCCTGCTCGACGAAGCCCCCGGCGCCCACGCGCCGGGGGCTTCGCACTGCACGGGAACGCTCAGGCCGTCGCCGAGCGGTACTTGCGGACCGCCAGCGTCCGGAAGATCACGACGATCAGCACGGAGTAGATCAGCGAGGCCCAGACCGGGTGCTGCATGGGCCAGGCGTCGGACGTCGACTGCCCCGGGTTGGCGAAGAGCACCCGACAGGCCTGGACGGTGGCGCTGAACGGATTCCACTCGGCGATGTGCCGCAGCCACGGCGTCATGTTGCTGGTGTCCACGAACGCGTTGGAGATGAAGGTCACCGGGAAGAGCCAGATCAGCCCGCCGGAGGTGGCCGCCTCGGGGGTGCGCACGCTCAGGCCGATGAGGGCGCCGATCCAGGTGAACGCGTAGCCGAGCAGGAGCAGCAGCCCGAAGGCGGCCAGGACCCGGGCGGCGTCGGTACTGCCGTCGGAGCCGACCCGCCAGCCGACCAGGAGGGCGACCACCGCGAGGACGAGCAGCGTGAGCGCCGTCTGCACGAGGTCGGCGAGGGTGCGGCCGGTGAGCACCGCGCCGCGCGCCATGGGCAGTGAACGGAAGCGGTCGATGAGGCCCTTGTGCATGTCGTCGGCGATGCCCGCGCCGGCTCCGGCGGTGGCGAAGGTGACGGTCTGCGCGAAGATGCCCGCCATCAGGAAGTTCGTGTAGTCGGCGGCGCTCGTGCTGCCGCCGATCTGCATGGACCCGCCGAACACGTAGGTGAACAGCACCACGAACATGATCGGCTGGATGAGCCCGAAGATGACCATCTCCGGGATCCGGGACATCCGGATCAGGTTGCGCTTCGCGATGACCAGGGAGTCGCGGACGGACTGTCCGAGCGGATGGGCGGGCTTGGGCGCCGCGCCGCGTACGGCGTCGGTGACGGCACTCACTTGACGGTCTCCCTCTCGCTCTTTCCGCTCCGGCCGTCGCGTTCGCTCCGACCGCGCCGGTCTTCCTGTCCGTCCTCTTCGGTCTCCTCGGCCTTCGCCTCGGCGACGTGCCCCGTCAGGGACAGGAAGACGTCGTCGAGGGTGGGGCGGCGCAGGCCGATGTCGTCGATCTCGATGCCGCGGCTGTCGAGTTCACGGATGACCTCGGCGAGGAGCTTGGCGCCGCCGGTGACGGGCACCGTGAGCTTGCGGGTGTGCTGCTCGACGGTGGTCTCGCCTTTGCCGAAGCCGGCCAGCACCTCCGCGGCCGTGGCGATGTGCTCGCGTTCGTGCACCACGACCTCCACGCGCTCTCCGCCGGTGCGGGCCTTGAGCTGGTCGGAGGTGCCGCGGGCGATCACCCGGCCGTGGTCGACGACCGCGATGTCGTGCGCGAGATGGTCGGCCTCTTCGAGGTACTGGGTGGTGAGCAGCAGCGTCGTGCCGCCGGAGACGAGGCGCTTGATCACCTCCCACAGCATCTGGCGGTTGCGCGGGTCGAGGCCGGTCGTCGGCTCGTCCATGAACATCACGGGCGGCGAGACGACCAGGGCCGCGGCCAGGTCGAGGCGGCGGCGCATGCCTCCGGAGTACGTCTTGGCGGTGCGGTCGGCGGCTTCCGCGAGGCCGAACTGGTCGAGCAGTTCGGCGGCCCGGGCCTTCGCCGCGCCCGCCTTCATCTGGTAGAGCCGGCCGACCATCTGGAGGTTCTCGCGGCCGGTGAGGTATTCGTCGACGGCCGCGAACTGGCCGGACAGGCCGATGGACCGGCGGACCTCGTTGGGGTGCTTGAGCACGTCGAGGCCGGCGACCATGGCCCGGCCGCTGTCGGGGCGCAGGAGCGTGGTCAGACAGCGGACCGTGGTGGTCTTGCCCGCTCCGTTCGGCCCGAGCAGGCCCAGGACCGTGCCCTCCGGGACGTCCAGGTCCACGCCGTCCAGAGCCTTTACGTCGCCGAAGGTCTTCACCAGGCCTTCGGCATAGATGGCACCCGGCATAACAGTCTCCACGTCATTGAGGATTCTTCGGAAAGCCTAGGTTCGTGCTCTACGTTCCGCCCGAGGGGAGGTGGGGGGAGCGGCGCGGGACACACCATAACGCGATGTATCGCGTCTCACAACGACCTTTCTCGAACGAGTGACGAAGGAACGCGGACCAGGCCCGAGCGAACCCGCGGTGGGCCCGATACCGGCCCGCGCGGGGCCCGCAACGAACCCGAAGCCGACCCGCGGGCGAGCCCGCTCGCAGGCTCCGAGCGGCTTCCGACCGCCTCCGGGCGGTTCCCGCACGGTCCTCGGCCTCGCTCCGGCCTCTCGGCCGAGGCCCCCCGCCGACCTCAGTCGATGACGGTGTACCCGGCGTCGCGCAAGGTCCGGCGGACCTCGGCGCAGTGCTCCGGCCCCTTCGTCTCCAGGTGCAGCTCGACCTCCGCCTCGGTCAGCCCGAGCCGGGGGTCGGTCCGCAGATGGCTCACGTCCAGAACGTTAGCGTCGACCACTGACAACGACCCCAGCAGCGTGGCGAGGGCCCCCGGCCGGTCCGTCAGCCGCAGCCGTACGGCCAGGTAGCGGCCCTGCGCCGCCATGCCGTGCCGCAGGACGCGCTCCATCAGCACCGGGTCCACGTTGCCGCCGGACAGCACCGCGACGACCGGGCCCTCGAAGGCGCCGGGAGCGCTGAGCAGCGCGGCCACCGGGCTCGCCCCGGCCGGCTCGACGACCAGCTTGGCCCGCTCCAGGCACAGCAGCAGCGCGGCGGCCAGCTCGTCCTCCGTCACCGTGCGCACCTCGTCCACCAGATCGCCGACGAGGGCGAACGGCACGTCTCCGGGCCGGCCGACCTTGATGCCGTCGGCCATCGTCGCCGGGGTGCGGATCGACATCGGCCGCCCGGCCGCCAGCGAGGGCGGGTACGCCGCGGCCCCCTCCGCCTGCACCCCCACGATCCGCACGTCCGGGCGCAGCGCCTTCACCGCGACCGCGATGCCCGCCGCCAGCCCGCCGCCGCCGATCCCGACGACGATCGTGCGCACCTCCGGGCACTGCTCCAGGATCTCCAGGCCGACCGTGCCCTGACCGGCGATGATGTCCGGGTGGTCGAAGGGGTGGATGAACACCGCACCCGTCCCGGCCGCGTACTCCTGCGCCGCGGCCAGCGTCTCGTCGACCACCTGGCCGTGCAGCCGCACCTCGGCGCCGTACTCACGGGTGGCGCTGATCTTCGGCAGCGGAGCGCCCTGGGGCATGAACACCGTGGAGCGCACCCCCAGCAGCGCCGAGGCCAGCGCCACGCCCTGCGCGTGGTTGCCCGCGCTGGCCGCGACCACCCCGGCGGCCCGCTCCTCCGGCAGCAGCCCCGCGATCCGGACGTACGCGCCGCGCAGCTTGAACGACCCCGTCCGCTGGAGGTTCTCGCACTTGAAGTGCACCGGCGCCCCGACCAGCTGGGACAGGTGCCTGCTGCCCTCCATCGCGGTCGTCCGCGCCACGCCCGACAGCATCTTCTGCGCCCCGCGCACATCGTCGAGGGTGACGGAACGCAAGGAGTCAGCCGGGCGGTAGCTCATGACTCCAGCATCGCAGTTCACAGGCGGCCAGGAGGTCTGTGACCAACCTCCGAGACCGGTTTCCGCAGCGTCGGTACGACCCGCCTTCCGGCCGCGTACTCTGTCCCCCATTCCAGCAGCCCCTTCATGAAGTGAGCCCCCGGCCATGCCCACAACACCTGAAATGTCGATGGACATGACGACCGTCGGTGACACCGGTCTTCTCGACACCTTGCAGCACGAGGTCGCGGTGTTCGCCCGCCGTGCCGAACAGACCCGGCTCGGCGGCGTGGGGCAGGTGCGCAACTCCATGGACCGCGCCGCGTACCTGCTGCTCAACCGCCTCGACAAGGAAGGTCCGATGGGCGTCAAGGCGCTCGCGGCGAGCATGGGCATCGACTCGTCCACCGTCACCCGGCAGGTGGCTCCGCTCGTCGACACCGGCCTGGTGAAGCGGACCTCGCACCCCGAGGACGGGCGGGCCGTGGTGCTCCAGCTGTCCCCGCGCGGACAGTCCCGGCTGGAGGAAGTGCGTTCCTCCCGGCGCCAGTTGATGGCCGAGTTGACGGACGACTGGGCGCCGGAGGAGCGCGAGACGTTCTGCGAGCTCCTCACCCGCTTCAACACCGCCCTGTCCTCCAGGATGGCGGCCCAGGGCGTACCCGGCGCGGAATCGTCGTCGGCCGCTTCCTGATCCGGCCGCACCGCGATCCGCCCGCACGCGCGCGTGCGGCGACTTTCCGGCAGCCGTGCGCGGCCCTTGACCGAAAGCCCACCCCTGTCCTCATATGAGACCGGGGCGTATGGCCCTCCAGGGGGACGCCGTCAGGCGGGAGGCTCGGTGTGCGAGAGAGGCGTGCGGCCCAGGAAGCCCGCCGGGCACGGGAGTTCGAGGCGTTCGTCGCCGGAGCGGGCGGCCGGTTGCTGCACGCCGCCACCCTGCTCACGGCGGAGGCCCCGGCCGACAACCCGCGCGCGCTGCGCCTGCTGACCCACGCCCTCGCGCACACGTACGCGTGCTGGGACAGGCTGCACGGCGAGGACCCCTACAACCGGGCCCGCGAGTACCTCGCCACCCGCTTCGCCCACAGCTCCTGGCACCGGTACACCGCTCTGCCCCTCGGCCTCGGCCGGCCGCTCCCCGCCGTCGGCCCGCTGGCCCGGCTCGGCCCCCAGGAGCGACTCGTCCTGGTCCTGAGGCTCTACGAGGGTGTCGCCGACGAACAGGTGGCGGCCCTGCTCGGCCTGCCGGTGGAGCGGATCCGCACGGTCTGCGACCGGGCGACGGCGACGCTTCTGCATCCGCCCCGGGGCCCGGCCCCCGCGGTGCGCCGGGCGAGGGCGGCGGCGTCGTGAACCGGCCCGAGCGGGAGGCCGCCGTACGGCAGATCATGGAGCGGACCGCCCCGCGCGTGCCGACGGACCTCCACGCGGACGTCGTGCGCCGGGGCGGCCGGATACTGCGCCGCCGCACGCTCGCCCGGCGGCTGCTGTGGCTGCTGCTCCTCGCGGCCACACTGGCGTTCACGGTCTGGGCGGTGGTGGCCCAGCCGTGGGTGGAGCCGCCGTCGCAGACGACTCCACCCCTGACCGGCTGGTGATCCGAAGCCCGTCGAGCCGCCGGGGCCCTGGCGGCCGCTGAGGCGCGCGGGCCCCTGACGCACTTCCGGCAGGCCGGTCCACGCGAGCCGGCCCAGGCGCGTCTAGCCGAGAGCCTGCTGGAGGTCGGCGAGGAGATCGTCGATGTTCTCGATGCCGACGGAGAGCCGGACGAGGTCGCCGGGGACCTCCAGCGCCGAGCCGACCACGGACGCGTGCGTCATGCGCCCCGGGTGCTCGATGAGGGACTCGACGCCGCCCAGCGACTCGCCGAGGGTGAACACCTTGGCGCGGTTGCACACCTCGACGGCCGCCTCCTCGCCGCCGGCGACCTGGAACGAGATCATGCCGCCGAACGCCCGCATCTGCTTGGCCGCGACCTCGTGACCGGGGTGGTCCGGCAGGCCCGGGTACAGCACGTTCGTCACGCGCGCGTGCCGGGTCAGCATGTCGGCGACCTTGGTGGCGTTCTCGCTGTGCCGGTCCATGCGCACCGACAGCGTCTTGGCGCCGCGCAGCACCAGCCAGGAGTCGAAGGGCCCGGCGACCGCGCCCATCGCGTTCTGGTGGTACGCCAGCTCCTCGCCCAGCTCCGCGTCCGCGGTGACCAGCGCGCCGCCGACGACGTCCGAGTGACCGCCCATGTACTTGGTCAGGGAGTGCACCACGACGTCCGCGCCGAGCGAGAGCGGCTGCTGAAGGTACGGCGTGGCGAAGGTGTTGTCGACGACGAGACGGGCGCCCGCCTCCCGGGCGACCTGGGCGACGGCCGCGATGTCGGTGATGCCGAGGAGCGGGTTGGACGGGGTCTCCACCCACACGGCCTTGGTCTTGGGGGTGATCGCGGCCCGCACGGCGGCGGCGTCGCCGGTGTCGGCGACCGACCACTCCACACCCCAGCGGGCGACGACCTTCGCGAAGAGCCGGAACGTGCCGCCGTAGGCGTCGTTCGGGATCACCACGTGGTCCCCGGGGCTGAGCAGCGTACGCAACAGGCAGTCCTCGGCCGCCAGTCCGGAAGCGAACGCGAGACCTCGGCGGCCGCCTTCGAGGGCGGCGAGGTTCTCCTCCAGGGCGGTCCTGGTCGGGTTGGCGCTGCGGCTGTACTCGTAGCCGCCGCGCAGACCGCCGACGCCGTCCTGCTTGTAGGTCGAGACCTGGTAGATCGGCGGGACCACCGCGCCGGTGAGGGGATCGGCGGTGTTGCCCGCGTGGATCGCGAGGGTCTCGAAGTGCTGACTGATGTGCCTGTCGCTCATGAGCCCCGAGCGTAGTCCGCCCGCGGGCCTGTTGCGGGACGCCGGGAGCGCACGGACGCCGAGGGACGGAGACGCACAGCGGCAGACAACGGCGGACGCCCCTCCCCGACGCCCCTCCCCCGACCCTGCCCTCGCCCCTCTCCCGCCCGTTCCCTCGCCGCTCTCCCGCCCCTCTCCCGCCCCGTTCCCCGGCGGTCCCCACGACGTTTTTCCACAGGTTCGGGGGCGGGTTGGCCAATTGTCGGCGCGGTCTGGTTCGCTTGACGCATGGAGATTCTGTTCGTCCTCATGGCGCTGCTCATGATCAGCTTCGTGCTGCTGCCGTTCCTGCGGCGCAGGCGCGGCATGATCGAGCAGGTCCCGGCGGGCCACCCGGACGCCGCGGACCCCGAGACCTACGGTTTCGTGCGCACGGAGGAACTGGACATCCGCATGCCCGGCCCCGACCAGGACCTGCTGGACGTCCTGGACGTGGTGCAGCGCACGCAGGACTACCGGGCCGCGCAGCAACTGCTGGCCGGCACGGAGCAGGAGGGCGAGCTGCGCTGGCAGCGCGTCCAGGCCTTCGCGGGCGCCGCTGCGCTGGAGCTCCAGCAGCGGCCGGGCGGGGTCGCCGAGGCGCCGGGCGGACAGTGGCTGCGGGTGTGGCGCACGGAGGCGCCGAAGGACGCGGGCGGCGCGGCGGTCCACGCGGAGTTCCTGGTGCAGCAGGCCTGGCGGACGTCGACGCGGGGCACGGACGACTTCCGGATCATCATGGAGGAGGCGAAGGACGCCTGCGGCCAGGCGGCGCTGCTCTCCCCCGGTGACCCGATCCCGTACATCGTCGAGTTGTCGGTGGCCCGCGGTCTGCAGTACACGCAGAAGGAGTTCGAGCAGCTCTGGCTGCAGATCCTGGACCGTGCCCCGGCGCACATGGGGGCGCATCTGGCGGCCCTGCACTACTGGTGCGAGAAGTGGCACGGCTCGCGCGAACTGGCGAACGGGTTCGCGGAGGCGGCCGCCGCCCGGGCCCCCCAGGGCTCCCTGCTCGCGGCCATGCCGCTGTTCGCGGTCTTCGAGCACCTCCCCGAGGTGAACCTGGTCAGCGGCTTCTACCAGAGCGAGGTCGTCACGAAGGCGATGCACGGCGCGCTGTTCGCGGTGCACGCGGCCCGTCCCGACGACCCGATGCTGGCGCACGTGCGTCACCTGCTGATCTTCTTCCTGGTGCGTGCCGAACGCTGGTCGGAGGCGATGAACCAGCTCATACACGTGGACGGCCATGTGGGCGCCCTGCCGTGGACCCTCTCCCCCGACCCGGCCGGCGAGTTCGCGGTCTACCGGGCCCTGGCGGTGGCGGGCTACGAGGCGAACGGCGGCAGCCCGGCGACTCTGCCCCACTGACCCGGGTCCGTCCCCCGGCAGGCGGTGGGCGGGACTCTCCGCTGCGGCGGGGCGCCGGGGCGATCCGGAATCCGACGGGGCGCGTGCACGTTGACCGCTCCGCACAGCCCCCGCAGCCCTCGGCACCTCGGCACCCTGGAGAGCGCATGTTCCCGCACAGCCGCACACCGCAGCTCTTGACGTACGAACAGGCGCTGCCGGGCCGACCGGCGCCGGTGTACTCCGTCCTCGACCGTCACGCGGTCCTCGGCAACCGGCTTCTCGGCCCCTACCCCGAGGGCCTGGAGGTCGCGGACTTCGGCCTGGGCTGCTTCTGGGGGGCGGAGCGCGGGTTCTGGCAGCTCCCGGCGGGCGTGTGGACGACCCTGGTCGGCTACCAGGGCGGCCACACCGAGTACCCCACCTACGAGGAGGTCTGCTCGGGACTGACCGCCCACGCGGAGGTCGTCCGCGTGGTCTTCGACCCGGCGGTGATCTCCTACGAGAGCCTCCTGAAGACGTTCTGGGAGTCCCACGACCCCACCCAGGGCTTCCGCCAGGGCAACGACGTCGGCAGCCAGTACCGCTCCGCGATCTACACCCACTCCCCGGCGCAGGCGACCACCGCCGAGTCCTCCCGCATCTCCTACCAGCAGGCTCTCGCCGCCTCCGGCCACGGCCCGGTCACCACGGAGATCGGCCCGGCCTCGGCCCGCCCGTTCTACCCGGCCGAGACGTATCACCAGCAGTACCTCGCCAGAAACCCGAACGGCTACTGCGGGACCGGCGGGACGGGCGTGTCCTGCCCCATCGGCGTGGCGGGGGCCGAGGGGTGAGCACCGGGGCGACTCCCACCCGGCTCGCGGGCGTCGCGGCGTTACGGCGACGTCGGTAGTGCCGCCGGTATGACAGGTGTGACTTGTGTACCCATAGGGTGCAGGCGTGACTGCCACCTTGAGTTCCACGAGAACCCGCGCCGCGCTCCGTACGACGGCGCGGGCGTCCGTCGAGCTGCTGCTCATATTCCTCATGCTCGCGGTGACGTTGTGGATCGTGGGCCGGATGTGGTCGGTCGTCTGGCCGCTCGTGGTCGGCCTGCTGCTGACCACGCTGACCTGGCCGCCGACCCGGTACCTGCGTCGTCGCGGGTGGCAGCCCGCCCTCGCCGCGTCGGTCGTGACCGTGCTGTTCCTCCTGGTCGCCGTCGGCGTCGTGGCGCTGATCGCGGTACCGGTGGCGTCCCAGTCCGGCGACCTGACCGACGGCGTGGTCGAAGGCATCCAGAAGTTGCGCGAGTGGGCGGCCGGGCCGCCGTTGAACATCGGCGACGCCCAGATCGACAAGGCCTTCGACACCGGGGTCTCGCGGGCGCAGGACGGCCTCGGCAGCATGGTCGGCGCTGTCGTCACAGGAGTGAGCACCGTGGTGAACGGCCTGGTCACAGCCGTTCTGGCGCTCTTCCTGATGTTCTTCTTCCTCAAGGACGGCCCCCGGTTCCTGCCGTGGCTGGCCCATCAGCTGCCCGGCCGGCTCGCCACCGACGTGCCGGCCGTGGCCGCGCGCAGCTGGGACACCCTGGGGGCGTTCGTGCGTTCCCAGGCGGCCGTCGGTCTGCTCGACGCCGTCCTGATCGGCGTGGGCCTGTGGGTCGTGGGGGTGCCCCTGGTGCTCCCGCTGGCGGTGCTGACCTTCGTCTCCGCGTTCGTGCCGATCGTCGGAGCCCTGTTCGCCGGTTTCGTCGCGGTGCTCATCGCGCTGGTCTCCAACGGCCTGACGGACGCGCTGATCGTGCTGGCCGTCATCGTCGTGGTGCAGCAGCTCGAGGGCAACGTCTTCCAGCCCATGATCCAGAGTCGGGGGCTCGGCCTGCACGCGGCGGTGGTCCTGCTGGCGGTGACGCTGGGCGGCAGTCTGGCGGGCATCGTGGGCAGTCTGCTCGCCGTCCCGGTGGCCGCGCTGATCGCGGTGATCTGGAACTACGTGCGCGAGCAATTGCGGGAACCGTCACGTCCCGAGTCGGACACCACGGACGCGGGCGCCGCCGTCCCGTCGTAGGCGTCCCGGGGGACGAGCGACCCCGGCGAGGACGTGAAGCCGTCCGGTGAGCCGTTGACCTTGACACGGTGACAAGGCCTTCACTGCTGCCGAGGAGGTGGTCCCGATGACCATGACGACACAGGACGCGGATACGGCACGAGCGCTCCAGGCCCTGGAGGACGGGCGTCCGTCCGTGCGGCTGCGGGCGGCCATGGCGGTGGGCTCGACGCCGGATCCGCGCTTCGTGGACAAGCTCGTCGAGCGCTGCGCGATCGAGCCCGAGTTCTTCGTCCGCGAGACGCTGACCTGGGCGCTCACCCGCCACCCGGTGTCCCTGACGCTCCCCGGGCTGCTACGCGAGGTCCGCTCGGAGCGGGCGCAGGCGCGGAGCCAGGCTCTGCACACCCTGTCCAAGATCGGGGACCGGCGGGCGTGGCGGGCGATCACACCGGCGCTCCTGTCGGACGCCGACGACGACGTGGCGCGCAGCGCCTGGCGGGCCGCGGTCGTGCTCGTCCCCGATGGCGACGAGTCCGGGCTGGCCGCGATGCTGGTGGGACAGCTCGGGCGCGGGGAGCGGGAGACGCAGCTGAGCCTCAGCCGGGCGCTGGTCGCGCTGGGCGAGGCCGTCGAGCCGCTTCTGCGCGAGGCGGCGGCGAGCCCCGACCCGCGGGTGCGCACGCACGCGCTCGCCACGGAGCGGCTGCTGAGCGACCCGGAGACCGGATTCGACTTCGCGATCGACGAGGCGAAGCGCGTCGTCGCGCTCGGCGGGGCCGGCCAGGAAGGGCGATAGGACGTGTTGATCGGTGAGGTCGCGCGGCGGTCCGGGGTCAGTGCCCGCATGCTCAGGCACTACGAGTCGCTCGGCCTGCTGCGGCCTTCCGGCCGGACGGGTTCCGGCTACCGGGAGTACTCCGGCGCGGACATCCGGCGGATCTTCCACATCGAGAGCCTGCGGTCGCTGGGGCTGTCGCTGCGTGAGATCGGGCGCGCGCTCGACGATCCCGGCTTCGTGCCCTCGGCGCTCGTCGACGACCTCATCCGCCAGACGCGCCGGCGCATCGCGGCCGAGACCGAGCTGCTCACCCGGCTCCGCAGGATCGACGCCGCCGGACCCGGGGGCTGGGAGGACGTCCTCCAGGTCGTCGCCCAGCTCCAGGCGCTGGGGTCGACGAGCGCCGCCGCGCGCCAGCGGGCGGCCCTGTCCTCGGCCGACGGGGTTCCGGTGCCGGTGGAGGCCCTGGTCGAGGCGGTGCTGCGGGAGGCGGAGCCGAACGTCGCCGGAGCCCTGAGCTGGGCGCTGGCCCGCTCGGGCGAGGGCGGTACGGCGCTGCTGGCGGAGGGCCTCGGCTCACCGGTCGCCGCGGTGCGGGAGCGTGCCGTCCGGTGCCTGACCGAGATGCCCGGCGACGAGGCCACCGCCCGGCTGCGGGACGCCCTCGCGAACCCCGACGCGGTGGTGCGCGGGCATGCGGCCCTGGCGCTCGGGTCGCGCGGGGCGGCCGAGGCGGCCCCGACCCTCATCGACATGATCGTGGCGGGCCGGAACGACACCGACGCGGCCGACGCGCTGAGCGTGCTGGCGAGCGACTCGGCGACGGCGGACCGGATCGCCGCGGGGCTCGTCGACCGCCTCGCCCACGACGCCTCCGAAGCACCCGCGCGCGTACGGCTGACCCAGGCGCTGGCGGACATCCCGGGGGCCACGGCGTCCCGTGCCCTGCTGGAGCTGTCGCGGGACGGTGACCGTGCCGTCGCGCTGACCGCGGCCTACCTTCTCCGGCTGCGCGACGCACGCTGAGCCCGTGGGCGACCGCGGGGAACTCCCCCCCGCTCACCGCCGCCGGGACGGCTACGGCATCCGCGACCGGACCGGCCGCAACCGCGCCGCTCCGCACACGGCCGACGCGAACACGGCCGTTCCCGAAGGCGCCCGCTCCGGACACGCGCCCGCCCTCCGGGTCACCCGACGGTGAAGTCGGCCGCCTGCGTGTCCAGGGTCGTGGTGCCGTCCTTCGCGGTGGCCAGGACCGCGACGTGCCAGACACCGCGCGGGGACGCCTCGGCGTCGGCGCCGGTGACCGGGACGGTGTAGGTGCAGCGCGCGGCGTCCTCCCCCGAGGGCTCGCAGACGGCCTGTTCCGCCGCGGCCATCTCCCCCGCGGTCGGCTTCTTCTCGGCGAGAGCCGAGTTCTGCGGCCAGGCCAGGACCTTCACGCTCTTGACGCCGCCGGACGCGGTGACGTCGGTGACGAAGGTCAACGAGCCGTCGCGGCCGCCTTCGGGAGCGGCGTAGCGGGCAGTGCTGCCCGCCAGCCCCGGGGACTGCTCCCCGGCGTGGGCGAGCGCGAAGGCGCCGGCGCCACCGAGGACGACGACACCGGCGGCGACGGACAGGGCGATACGACGGGACATGGGATTCTCCGCTGTGACTCGGCTGGATCGGGCCGGCGCACCTCGACCGCGCCGTTGCACCGATGCTCGCCGCGCAGGGCCCCTCCGGGCATGAGCGCGCGTACTCAACTCGCCCTGGGTACAACGCCGTAGAGCCCCCTCCGCCGTGCGCCCCGGCGTCCGCCGCGGGGGCCTCGGTCGGCGTCGGACGCGCACCAGAGGGAGCGCGACAGCCCCGGTCGCGACCCTCCTCGCAGTGTGCGAGCCTGAAATCATGATCCGGGAACGGAGCTGGTCCGCATGAATCCGGTCACCGTGTCGCCCGTGCGTCTCGAGGCGTTTCTCGATCCTCGGTTGTCGCGATGGATGTGGCTGGTGAAGTGGTTTCTCGCCGTCCCGCACTACATCGTCCTGTTCTTCCTGTGGATCGCGTTCTCCTTCGTGACCTTCGTGGCGTTCTTCGCGATCCTGTTCACGGCCCGCTACCCCCGGGCGCTGTTCGACTTCAACGTCGGGGTGATGCGCTGGAACTGGCGGGTCGCCTACTACGCCCACACCGCGCTCGGCACCGACCGGTACCCGCCGTTCACCCTCGCCGAGGCGCCCGACTACCCGGCCCACTTCGACGTCGTGTATCCCGAGCGTCTGTCGCGCGGTCTGGTGCTCGTGAAGTGGTGGCTGCTGGCCATCCCGCAGTACATCGTCGTGGGGGTGTTCGTCGGCGACTGGGGCTGGGGCTGGGGCTGGGGCGGGACGGACCACTGGCACGGCGGGCTCGTCTACTTCCTCTCCTTCGTCGCCGTGATCATCCTGGCGTTCACCGGCCGGTACCCGGTGCACCTCTTCGACTTCCTGCTCGGCCTGGCCCGCTGGGTCGCCCGGGTGGGCGCCTACGCGGCGCTGATGACCGACGCGTATCCGCCGTTCCGTCTGGACATGGGCCCGCAGGACCCCCCGCCCGCGGAGCCGCCCCGGGCGCCGACGGGCGGGCCGGGGACGGCAGAGCCCGGACGGTGGGGCGGGTAGGGCCGGGACGGCGGGACGGGCAAGGGCCCCGCGGCTTCGGAATTCGGTTGCCCGCGGTCGTCCCGCGGGGGCTCAATGGCGGTCATGGCTGACATCCAGGGCTCCTACGACGACCTGTTCACCGCCGTGCCCACCGCGCTGGCCGCGCTGCTGGACGGCGGGGACGCCGGCGGCTCGGTGGCCGTCTTCGTGGACGGCGAGCCGGTGGTGGACGTGTGGGGCGGGTTCGCGGACGCGGCGCGCGGGATCCCCTGGCAGCGCGACACGATCGTCAACGTCTGGTCCGTCACCAAGACGATGACGGCGCTGTGCGCGCTGGTCCTGGCCGACCGCGGGGAGCTCGATCCGGACGCACCGGTGGCCCGGTACTGGCCGCAGTTCGCGGCGGCGGGCAAGGAGGCGGTGCTGGTCAGGCATCTGCTCTCGCACACGGCGGGTCTGCCCGACTGGGACGGTCCGGTGGCGGAGCTCTACGACTGGCAGGCCGCGACGGCACGACTGGCGGCGCAGGCCCCGCGGTGGGAGCCGGGCAGCGCGGCCGGGTACCACTCGCTCACCCAGGGATTCCTCGTGGGCGAGGTCGTGCGCCGGATCACCGGCCGGATCCCGGGTGAGTTCTTCGCCGACGAGATCGCCGGACCGCTGGGCGCGGACTTCCACCTGGGGCTGCCGGCCGAGCACGACCACCGGGTGGCGCTCGCGGTCCCGCCGCCGTCGCGGGACGAGGACTACATCGCCGGCGCGGCGCGCGGCGACGGGGCCCGGACCGCGCCGGGCACGCCGGGCGCCCCGACGGCGATCCGGCTCCGCGACGGCAACAGCACGGCCTGGCGCCGGGCGCAGATCCCGGCGGCGAGCGGCTTCGGCAACGCCCGCTCGGTCGCCCTCGTGCAGTCGGTGATGGCCTGCGGGGGTTCCGTGGGCGGGGTGCGCCTGCTGTCCCCGGCGGGCTGCGACCGGGCCTGGGAGGAGCAGTTCAGCGGCGAGGACCGGGTGCTGGGGATGCCGATCAGCTGGGGTCTGGGCTACGGGCGGTTCGGCGGCACCTACGGGTGGGGCGGCTGGGGCGGCTCGACGGTCATGATCGAGCCCGAGTCCCGCGCGGTGGTGGCCTACGTGACCCACCAGATGCGCGAACCGGCGAAGGACACCCGGGGGCTGGACATCCTGATGGCCGCCTACGACGGTCTCCAGGGGCTCCGGGCCGATGGCTGAGGCGCGAACCGGCACCGCCGGGCCGCCCTTCGTGAGTTACTGGCCCGAGTCGTCCATGAGCCCAGGGGGGAAGTGCGCGTGAGCAGCGGTACGAAGAGCAGGGGTGGCCGGGTGTTCCTGATCGGCGGCGGGTGGGAGGAGACGGCCGCCGACGTCGTCCACGGACCGTTTCTGCGCGCCGCCCGCGCCGCGTCGGGGACGGCGGGATCCGGCTCGGGCCCGGCGCCCCGCATCCTCTGCGTGCTCCTCGACGAGGGCGACGGGGCCGCCCAGTTCGCCCGGTACGACGTGGCGTTGCGCAAGGCCGGGGACTGTGTGCCGGTGCCCGCGCTGGTCCCGGTCGGCGAGCGGTTCGAGACCGGCACGGTGTCCGAGGACGTGGCCGGGGTGTTCGTCTGCGGCGGGCTCACGCCCGCGTACCAGGACGCGTTGGCCGAGGCCTCCGGTGCGCTGGCCGCTTTGCTCTCCGAGCGCGGACTTCCCTACGCCGGGTTCTCCGCGGGGGCCGCGCTCGCCGGGCGGGACGCGGTGGTCGGGGGGTGGCTGGTGGACGGCGTCGCCGTGTGTCCGCCGGACACCGCCGAGGATCTGGAGGAGCTGGAGGTCAGGCCCGGGCTGGGCCTCGTGCCCTTCGCGGTGGAGAACCACGCCGCGCAATGGGGGACGCTGGGGCGGCTGGCCGCCGTCGTGGCGGGCGGGCGGCTCGCGCACGGGGTGGCCATCGACGAGAACACGCTGGTGGAGGTCGGGGGCGAGGACGGCGACCGCCGTGCGCGGGTGGCCGGGCGCGGCCGGGCCCACTCCGTGCGTCCCGCTCCGGGCGGCGGAGTCCTCGTGCGGTCCTACGGCGACGGCGAGTCGTTCCCCGTGGCCTGACGCCCCCGCCCGGCGACGGGAAGGGCCCCCTGCGCGAGGCGCCGGGGGCCCGTTCACGGCCGGGACACCGCGAGACCGTCAGAGGTCCGCGAGGTCCGTCACCACGTCCTTCGCCAGGTACGTCAGATCGTCGACGCGTCGATCACGAACCGGTAGCGGACGTCGCTGGCGAGCACCCGCTCGTACGCCTCGTTGATCCGGTCGGCGCTGATCAGCTCGATCTCGGCGCCGAAGCCGTGCTCGGCGCAGAAGTCCAGCATCTCCTGGGTCTCCTGGATGCCGCCGATGCCGGAGCCGGCGAGGGTCTTGCGGCCGCCGATCACCGAGAACAGGTTGAGGGCGACGGGCTCCTCGGGCGCGCCGACGTTCACGAAGGCGCCGTCGGTCTTCAGCAGAGCCAGGTAGGCGTCCAGGTTCAGCGGGGCCGAGACCGTCGAGAGGATGAGGTCGAAGGTGCCCTTCAGCTCCTTGAAGGTGTTCTCGTCGCTGGTGGCGTAGTAGTGGTCGGCGCCCAGCTTCAGGCCGTCGTCCTTCTTGCGCAGCGACTGGGACAGGACGGTCACCTCGGCGCCGAGGGCGTGCGCGATCTTGACGCCCATGTGGCCGAGGCCGCCCATGCCGAGGATCGCGACCTTCTTGCCGGGGCCGGCGTTCCAGTGCTTCAGCGGGGAGTACGTGGTGATGCCGGCGCAGAGCAGCGGGGCCGCTATGTCGAGCGAGAGGCCGTCGGGGATGCGGACGACGTAGTTCTCGTCGACGACGATCTTCTGCGCGTAGCCGCCGTAGGTGGGCTCGCCGTCCTTGCCGACGGCGTTGTAGGTGCCGACGCTGCCGCCGGTGCAGTACTGCTCCAGACCGGCCTTGCAGTTGTCGCACTCACGGCAGGAGTCGACGAGGCAGCCGACGCCCACACGGTCGCCGACGGCGAACCTGGTGACGCCGGGGCCGACCTCGGAGACGACGCCCGCGATCTCGTGACCGGGCACCATCGGGAAGATCGCCTCGCCCCAGCCTTCCCGGGCCTGGTGGATGTCCGAGTGACAGATTCCGGCGAACTCGATGTCGATCAGGACGTCGAACTCGCGCACCGGGCGGCGTTCGATCGTCGTGCGCTCCAGCGGAGCCTTGGCGGAGGGTGCGGCGTACGCGGCAACGGTGGTCATGCCGGGGATCTCCTAGCGAGGGGTCGTGTTCCGGCCTGCCTTCGGGCCGGGTACGACGTCGAGCCTGCCCCATCTCACAAGAATCACCCAGGTCACGCCTCTGCGTATGTCCGCTGTGCCTACCACTGGTGGGGTCAGGCTCGTGTGCGTACGACCGGGAATACTGGACGGCATGGACGAACACCCCGAACCCCCCGGCGCCTCCCTGGACCGGCGCGCCGAGCTCAGCGAGTTCCTGCGCACCCGGCGGGCCAGGCTGAAGCCGGAGGACGTGGGGCTGCCCGACTTCGGCCGGCACCGCAGGGTGCCCGGGCTGCGGCGCGAGGAGCTGGCGCAGCTGGCCGGCGTGTCGGTGGCGTACTACACGCGCCTGGAGCAGGGCAACGGACGGAACGTGTCGGCGGAGGTGCTCGACTCCATCGCCAGGGCGCTGCGGCTGTCCGACGCCGAGCACGCGCATCTCACGCACCTGGCGAAGCCGAAGCACAAGAAGAAGCAGAGCGCCCCGCCCCAGCAGGTGCGGGGTCCGCTGCGGCAGCTGCTGGACACGATGGACTCGGTGCCCGCGTACCTCGTCGGGCGGCGTACCGAGATCCTGGGCTGGAACCGGATGGCGGCGGCGGTCTTCGGTGACTGGTCGGAGCTGCCGGCCGAGGAGCGCAACTGGGCCCAGCTGGTCTTCCTGCGCCCCGACTACCGGGACCTCTTCCTGGACTGGGAGCAGAAGGCGATCGACATCGTCTGCGCCCTGCGCATGGACGCGGGCTGCTATCCGGACGACCCGCGGCTGTCCGCGCTGGTGGGCCGGCTGTCCGTGAAGAGCGAGGACTTCCGGCGGCTGTGGGCGACCCACGACGTCAAGGAGAAGAGCCACGGCGTGAAGCTGCTGCGGCATCCGCTGGTCGGCGAGCTCTCCCTCAACTTCGAGGGGTTCAGGCTGGTCGGCGACGGCGAACTGACGATGGTGACGTACCACGCGGAACCGGGGTCGGCCTCGGCGGACGCGCTGCGGCTGCTGGCGAGCTGGGGCACCGACGCGACCCGGGCGGGGGCCGGCTCCCGGACTCCGTCGGTCTGAGAACCGCCCGGCGCCCCTCGGGACCGTCAGCCCTGGTACGGGGGCGCCGCGCCCCATCCCCAGGCGGGCACCGGCTGCTCGGCCGGCGGCTTGGCGTCGGGACCGGAGAAGTGGACGGCGAGCCGGGTGCCCCACTCCACGTAGGCGAGGAACGCCGAACGGAACTCGGCGTCGGTCGGCAGACCCGCCTCGTCGGCCGCGTCCTGGATGAGGTGCACCCAGCGGCGGCGCTGGGGCTCGGTGATGCCCCGCCCGAAGTGCTTGGCCACCATGTGGCTGTGGCCGCCCTGGGTAGCCGAGTAGTTCTCCGGGCCGCCGAACACCTCCGCGAGCCAGAGGGCGACGTGCTCGGCGTGCTCGGGGGCGAGGCCCGCGAAGACCGGAGCGAGCAGGTCGTCCTGGAGCACCTTGGCGTAGAAGGCCTCGGTGAGCCGGGTGAAGGCCTCGGCGCCGCCCGCCCAGTCGTACAGGGTGGGGACGGCGGAGCCCTTGCCGTGCACCGAGGTGACCTTGTAGTGCCGCATCTCGTCGATGTGCCCGACGTACGGGCGGATCTCCGCGAGGAAGGCGGGGAAGAGGTCGGAGGTGCGGAAGCCCTCGAGGTGGTCCTCGGTCGACGTCCAGGTGATCCGCAGGATGTAGTGGCCGAAGTCCTCCTCGCAGCGGGCGAGCTCGTAGTCGACGCAGTGCGGGGAGGCGGCGAGCTCGCGTGAGGCCCGGGTGTACGCGGCCAGGAACTCCGCGGACCGGTCCTCGGGGATCCGGTACCGGATGTACTCGACGGTGGTGCGGGGCGTGGGTGTCTCGGGTGCCGTCATGGGGCCACGCAAGCACGAACGGCCCGCCGGAGGCTCGTCTTCCGGCGGGCGTTCGCTCAGCGCTCAGCGAACCGGCGTGCGCGGCACGCGTCAGGCGGACGCCGCGTTCTCCTTCACCGTGATCTTGCCCTTGCGGATCGTCGCGACGCGCGGGGCCTTCTTCGCTATCGAGGAGTCGTGGGTGACCATGATGAACGTCAGCCCGTGCTCCTTCCACATGGTGTGCAGCACGTCCATGATCTCGTCGCGCATGCTCTCGTCGAGGTTGCCGGTGGGCTCGTCGGCGAGGAGCACCTTCGGCTGCTTCACCAGCGCGCGGGCGATCGCGACGCGCTGCTGCTGGCCGCCGGACATCTCGGACGGCAGGTGTCCGAGGCGCTCGCCCAGGCCCACCGACCGCAGCGCCTCGGCGGCCCGCTCGCGCCGCTCCTTGACCTTCACGCCGAGCGGGACCAGCGCGGTCTCGACGTTCTCCTGCGCGTTGAGCGTCGGGATGAGGTTGAAGGACTGGAAGACGAAGCCGATGTTCTCGCTGCGGACCTTCGTCAGCCTGGCCTCGGAGAGCTTGGCCAGGTCGACGCCGTCGAGGACGATCTCGCCCTCGGACGGCCGGTCGAGCGCGCCGATCATCTGCAGCAGCGTGGACTTGCCGCCGCCGGTGGGGCCCTGGATGACGAGCCGGTCGCCGTCCGGGATGGTCAGGTCGACGCCGGCGAGGGCGTGGACCGTCTCCTTGCCCCGGCTGTAGCGCTTGGTGACGCCTCTGAGTTCGTACATGGGGACAACAACTCCTGGTCTGCGGGGGGAGGGTGAGGGCGGTTCGGCTATTCGACGCGGCGCAGCGCGTCGGCGGGGCGCAGCCGCGAGGCGCGCCAGCCGCCGAACGCCCCGGCGATCAGGCCGCCGGCCACGGCGAGACCCACCGCGACGGCCACTGTCGTGGCGCTCACCGGTGCGGTCAGCGCCACGTCGAGGGTCTTGGCCGCCGTCTGACGACCGGGTCCGCCGAAGCCGCCGCCACCGCCGCCGGGACCGCCCTGGCCGCCACCGCCACCGCCGCCGCCCAACTGGGCCTGGAGCGTGGGGCTGATCGCGGTCACGGCGTAGGCGCCGGCCAGGCCCAGCGCGATGCCCAGGGCGCCGCCCAGCAGGCCGTTGACCATGGCCTCGCCGACGACCTGCCGGGTGACCCGGCCGGACTTCCAGCCCAGCGCCTTCAGCGTGCCGAACTCGCGGACGCGGCGGGAGACCGCCGAGGAGGTGAGCAGACCGGCGACCAGGAAGGCGGCGACGAGCACCGCGATGGACAGCCACTTGCCGACGTTGGTGGCGAGCGAGGAGGCGGTGGAGAGGGAGCCGGAGACGGTGTCCGCGAGGTCGGCGGAGGTGGTCACCGTGGTGCCCGAGACGTTCTTCTGGATCGTCGACTTGACGCTGTCGATCTTCTGGGAGTCGGTCGCCTTCACGTAGATCGTGGTGACCTTGTCCTTCGAGTCGCTGAGGGTCTGAGCCTGGGTCAGCGGAAGGTAGACGTTGGCGGCCGCGTCACCGCTGTCGGCGGTGGCGATGCCGATCACCGAGAACTTGACCTTGCTGACGGTCAGCGTGGAGCCGACCTTGAGCGACTTCTCCTTGGCGTACGCCGAGTCGAGGACCGCGACCTTGCCGTTGTTCTCCGTGGTCTTGAAGGTGCGGCCGCTGGTGATCGTCGAGGAGGTGAGCGGGCCGAGCTCGGGCTCGGTGACGTCGGTGCCGTAGACGGAGTAGCTGTTGACGTCGAAGTCGGCGCCGCCGCCCTGCACTTCACCCTGCGGCTGGCCGCCGTTGCCGCCGCCGTTGCCGCTGGGGCCGCCGCCCTGCTGGCCGCCGTTGCCGCTGTCGTTCTGCTGGAACTGGCCGCGGGTGAACTGGCCGTTGACCTTGAGGACCTGCAGGCTCAGTCCGCCGACCGCGTCGGAGACGCCGCTCTGCTTGCCGACCTTGGTGACCGTCGCGGTCGACAGGGTCTGGAAGCCCTGCACCATGACGCGGTCGGTGCTCTGCTCCGCGTCGGAGTCGTCGTCCTGCGCGTCGAACTGGAAGCGCGGCCGGTCCGACGCGCTCGCGGTGGGTGTGGCGGCCTTGGTGACCGTCATGTCCGTGCCCAGTCCGTACAGGGACTGCAGGACCTTGTCCTGGGCCTTCCCCATGCCGGACGACACGGAGGTGACCACGATGACCAGCGCGATGCCCAGCGCGAGTCCGGAGGCGACGACGAGGGCCGCTTTTCTGCGGCGGCGCAGTTCGCGCCTCAGGTAGGTGAAGAACATGGCCGCACGGTAGGGAGCGCGCGTGATGAAGGGATAAGGCCGAAATAAGAGAACGATGAGAAGGCTGTGATCCACCCCGGAAACACCGGTGCCGCCCCTGGGGGCGGCACCGTCAAGCTGTGGGCGGACTGTCGGAACCGGCCGCCGGAGTATGCGTCAGACGGCCGAACCGGCCTTCCACTGCGCCCAGTCCATGTTCCAGCCGTTGAGGCCGTTGTCCGGGGACACGGTCTTGTCGCCGGTGTTCTTGACCACCACGACGTCGCCGACGATGGAGTTGGTGTAGAACCAGTAGCCCGCCGTGCCCGAGTCGTTGGCGCCCTTGGTGTCGGACAGCCCCACGCAGCCGTGGCTGGTGTTCACCGAGCCGAAGATGGACTTCGCGCCCCAGTAGTTGCCGTGCACGAAGGTGCCGGAGTTGGTGAGGCGGATGGCGTGCGGCACGTCCTTGATGTCGTACTCGCCCTTGCCGTCGTCATCGGTGAAGCCCACGGTCGCGCCGTTCATGCGCGTCTCCTTGAACTTCTCCGACATCACCATCTGGCCCTCGTACGTCTTGTTGTCGGGCGAGCCGGCCGAGATCGGGATGGTCTTGATGACGGCGCCGTTGTGCGTGACCTTCATCTGCTTGGTCTTGGCGTCGACGTAGGAGACCTGGTTGCGGCCGATCTTGAAGGTGACCGTCTTCTGCTGGACACCGAAGACACCGTCGGCGCCCTCCACACCGTCGAGCGCGAGCTTCAGCGTGACGGTGGAGTTCTCCTTCCAGTAGTCCTCGGGACGGCAGTCCATGCGCTGGGTGGAGAACCAGTGGCAGACGACCTCCTGACCGCTGGTGGAGGTGACGGTGACGCCCTTCTGCACGGCCGCCTTGTTGGTGATCTCCTTGTTGAAGTTGATCGACACCGGCATGCCCACGCCGACGGTCGAGCCGTTCTCCGGGGTGAAGTTGCCTATGAAGCTGTTGTCCGGGGAGACCGTGGTGAAGGAGGCGTTCTCGTGTGCCACGAGGCCGCCGGAGTCCTTGGCCTCCGCCGCCACCTTGTAGGTCGTGGAGCGCTCGAGCTGCGCGGCCGGCTTCCAGCTGGTCTTGTCGGCGGAGAGCGCGCCCTCGACGGCCGTGCCGTCGGAGGTGGTCATCGTGACCGCCGTGAGCGTGCCCTTGCTCACCGTGACGGTCGAGTTGTTGATGGAGGCGTTGTCCGAACCGTCCGCAGGTGTGATCTTGATCTGGGCCTCGGAGGATTTCTTGGCCGCCGCCTCGTCGGCCTTGGCCTGCGAGGAGCTGCCTCCGCTGTCGGAGGCGTCACTGTCGCCGCCGGAACACGCAGAGAGCACCAGAACACCGCCGAGCAGTGCGGACGCGGTCATCAGACCTCGGCGCCGCCTACTGTCCGTCATCACACGCTTCTCCATCGTTGCCGAATACCAGAACCCAGAGAGTCCCCGTCAAGAACACCAACGCTACGACCGGTTCCCTCCGTTCCACATTCCCGAAGGTGTGGGGCACGCCACGTTCTCGGCGCGGCTGGTGCGGGTGTCGGTTCGTGCGCCTGTTGAGACGACGAAACCCCGGCCGGCGGTTGCCGTCCGGGGTGGCGAGTTTCCCGGAACGCTCAGTCGATGCGGCCTTCTTCGCCGTCCGCCCCGCGCTTCTCGCCCTCTTCGTCGACATCATCCTCGTCGAGGTCCCACTCCGGCGAGTCCGGGTCGTAGTCGATCCGTTCGCTGGACCAGGAGGCCTGCTGGAGCTCCACCCCGGGCACCTCGCCCACCAGGTCGAACGGGTCGACGAGGTAGGCGAGCGCCTCGGCGGTGTCTTCCGTCACAGCGCCCTCGGCGTGCGCGCGCTCGGCGTCCGGGAGTTCCGCGTCGTCGGCGATCCGCCGCAGTGCCGCCGTCGTCACGGCGTCCTCGTCGTGGACCTCGAGGAGAATATCGACCCTAATCCGAACAAAACGTGATGTCTCTTCAGTGTTCATGGCCGGAGCGTACGGCTCACAGCTCCCGCAACTTTCCCGCGACCCGCGACTTTCATTAGCATCGGACCACACGGCCAATTCGCCAGCGCCACAAGGGGATCGATATTCCGTGTCATCCGCTCGACGTCCGTTGCTGACCGCCACCGCCGCGGGGACCCTGCTGGGTGCCCTGTGGTTCGTCCCGTCCGCGAACGCGTCCCAGGACACTCCGGCCGGAACGGGTACGACGACGCAGATCACGACCCAGGCACGGGCCGCGTCGACGACCACGACCGACACCACCTCCGGCACCACCACCGCCGACGCCGCCGACGCCGACGGCACCACGACCGAGACGGCGGTCGAGACGGCCGCCGACACCACGGTCGACGACGGCACCCGGCTCGCCGACACCGGCAGCTTCGACACGACCCCCTACGTCGTCGGCGGAACCACGCTTCTCGCGCTGGGCGCGGGCTTCGTCGTCTACTCCGTTCGCCGGGAACGTCTCGGTTTTTGAATCGACTTGACTGTCCTTTGACAGGCTCTTCATAGTTCGCTCATGAAGAGATCACCGGGGGCACGGCTGTGCGCCACCGCCGCCATAGGCGCACTGTCGCTCTCCCTCCTCACCGCATGCTCGGACGAGGGGTCGAAGGACTCCGCGGACTCCAAGGCGTCCGCCTCCTCGTCCGCCGCCTCCTCCTCGTCGGGTCCCGCCGCGAAGGCGCTCACCACCGCCGAGTTGGAGAAGCTGCTGCTCGCGCAGGGCGAACTCAAGGGCTTCAAGTCCGCGTCGGGCGACGACACCCTCCCGGCCTCCAAGAGCTCGGTGAAGACCGACAAGCCGGCCTGCGACCCGCTGGCCTGGGCCACGGCCGCCCTCGCCCCGGGTGACACGGACGCCAACGCCAGCAACACGGTCTCCGAGGACAAGGCGTCGGGCGCCACCGCGCAGCCCGAGGACATCGCCGAGGCCTTCGACGTCGACATGACGTTCGTGGGTCTCTCCTCGTACGACGGCGACGGCGCCGAGAAGGCCGTGAAGGCCGTCTCCGACGGCGTGACGGCATGCGCCGGCGGGTACGGCCTGACGGCCGAGGGCGAGAGCACCAAGGTCACCAAGGTGGTCGCAGAGAAGGGCGCCACGAAGGGCGACGAGACGGTGTCCTTCGCCGCGGACGTCGACATGGACGGCGCGGGCACGGCCACCTTCCACACCCAGGTGGTGCGCAAGGGCAACACCGTCGCCTCGTTCTACACGGTGAACTTCGCCGCGATGTCGAAGGGCGGCGACATGGGCGCCGTCCCGGCGGCCGTGGTCGACGCGCAGATCGCCAAGCTGAAGTAACCGGAGAATCCGCAGCCGCCGAAGCCGCCCGAGCGGTCGCGCGACGCAAGCAGTCCGCCGGGCCACCGCCCGCACGGCGCACCGGGGCCCCGCCGTCACCTCGTACGGCGGGGCCCGCTCGCTCTACCGGAGCGGTCCGGTGACCGTCTCCACCGCGGCGACGACCCGTCCGCCGCGCACGAAGGCGTCCGCCGCCGCGAGGTCGGGCGCGAGGAACCGGTCCGGGCCGGGACCGCGCACACCGGCCTCGCGGACCGCCTCGATGACCGCACGCGTCGCCGGGGCCGGGTTGAGCCCCTCACGCAGCTCCACCCCGCGGGTGGCGGCGTACAGCTCGACGGCGATCACGCGCGTGAGGTTGTCGACGGCGGTGCGCAGCTTGCGGGCCGCGGACCAGCCCATCGACACATGGTCCTCCTGCATCGCGGAGGACGGGATCGAGTCGGCGGACGCCGGTACGGCCAGCCGCTTCAACTCGCTGACCAGCGCCGCCTGCGTGTACTGGGCGATCATCAGCCCGGAGTCGACACCGGCGTCGTCCGCGAGGAACGGCGGGAGGCCGTGGCTGCGGTTCTTGTCCAGCAGCCGGTCCGTGCGCCGCTCGGCGATGGAGGCGAGGTCGGCCACGGCGATGGCGAGGAAGTCCAGCACGTAGGCGACCGGCGCGCCGTGGAAGTTGCCGTTGGACTCGACCCTGCCGTCGGGCAGCACCACCGGGTTGTCGACGGCGGAGGCCAGCTCCCGCTCGGCGACGAGCCGGGCGTGCGCCATGGTGTCGCGGCCGGCGCCGGCGACCTGCGGGGCGCAGCGCACCGAGTAGGCGTCCTGGACCCGGGGCGCGTCGTCCTGGTGGTGGCCGGTGAGTTCCGAACCCGCCAGCACGGCCAGCATGTTGGCGGCCGAGGCGCCCTGCCCCGGGTGCGGTCGGATGGCGTGCAGCTCGGGGGCGAGCACCTTGTCGGTGCCGAGCAGCGCCTCCAGGCTGAGCGCCGCCGTGACGTCGGCGGACTTGTAGAGCATGTCGAGGTCGGCGAGGGCCATGACCAGCATGCCGAGCATGCCGTCGGTGCCGTTGAGGAGCGCCAGGCCCTCCTTCTCGCGCAGCTCGACGGGGGCGATGCCGTGCTCGGCGAGCAGCTCGCCCGCGGGCCGTACGACGCCGTCCGGGCCCTCCGCGTCGCCTTCGCCCATGAGGGTGAGGGCGCAGTGCGAGAGCGGGGCCAGGTCGCCGGAGCAGCCGAGGGAGCCGTACTCGTGCACGACCGGCGTGATGCCCGCGTTGAGGACGTCGGCCATGGTCTGCGCGACCTCGGGCCGGACGCCGGTGTGCCCGGAGCAGACGGTCTTCAGCCGCAGGAACATCAGCGCGCGGACGACCTCGCGCTCGACCCGCGGGCCCATCCCGGCGGCGTGCGACCGGACGATGTTGCGCTGGAGCTGGGCGCGCAGCTCCGGGCTGATGTGCCGGGTGGCGAGGGCGCCGAACCCGGTGGAGACGCCGTAGACGGGCTCGGGCTTGGCCGCCAGCGCGTCCACGATCTCGCGGGCCGCGGCGAGGGCCGCCACCGCCTCGCCGGAGAGCTCGATCCGGGCGCCGCCGCGCGCCACCGCGAGCACGTCGGACGCGGTCACGCCGGACGTCCCCACCACCACAGTGTGCATATCCATATTCAGGAGCGTACGCAGTGAAGACCAGGATGTCACCAGTGGGTACCGGGTTCACCCCTTACCGAATAGGTCACACCCTCACCGCCGCCCCCGGAACCGCCGCCGCTCGCCGGTCCGCTCGTGGGCGGGCTCGTCGGCGAGGCGCACGACGGGGTCGTCCGGCCCCTCCCGCCCGGCGACCACCGGCCGGGCGGCCCGCACGGCCTTGGCCCGGTACTGGGCGGCGTCGGCGAGCCGGAACAGCCGGCGTGCGGAGGTCACCGGCCCGATGGGGTCCTCGGTGGAGGCGACCCCGCAGGCAACCCCCTCACCCAGTTCCAGCTCGCCGGCCCGTCGGCAGAGGTCGTCGGCGACCTTGACGACATCGTCGGCGAGCGGCCCGACGGCCAGCAGGCAGAACTCGTCGCCGCCGAGCCGGGCGGCCAGCGCGCCGGGCAGCATGGCCCCGCACAGCGACAGCACCGAGCCGAACCGCTCCAGCAGCCGGTCCCCGACGGCGTGCCCGAGGGTGTCGTTGACCCGCTTCAGCCCGTTCAGGTCGCACACCACCAGGCTGACGACGATCCCCTCGGCCCGGTGCCGCTCGATCGCCTCCTCCAGCCGTACGTCGACGGAGCGGCGGTTGGCCAGGCCGGTGAGGGCGTCGGTGAAGGCGAGCCGGCGGGCCTCCTCCAGCCGCTCGGTCTGGGCGAGCCCGGCGGCGACGACGGCGGCCAGGACGGTGGCGAAGTCGGCGTCGGCCCGGTCGAAGACGGGGGTGCCCACGGCGCGGGCGACGTACAGCTCACCCCAGGCGCGGCCGTGCAGCACGATCGGCGCGACGACACAGGAGCCGCGGCCCCGGCGGCGCAGGGCGGCGACCCGCTGATGGCAGTAGCCGGGGCGCCCGGCGGCGGGACCCTGGGCCGTCTCCACCCAGGCGTCGGGCTCCCCGCCGGACACCCAGCGCTCGTGCAGGAACTCGGTGATCTCGGGGAACTGGTGGACCGGGTAGGCCTCCCCGTCGGGGAACTCGTCCTCGTCGGCGGCCCGGTCCCCCACGTTCACCAGGACGCGCAGCCGCCCGAGGTCCCGCTCCCACACCGAGAGCGCGGCGAAGCCTCCGGAGAGCGCCCGGCAGGCCCCGAGCGCGGCCGCGCGCCACGACTCACGGGGGGTGTGCGCGGCCGCCATCCCCTGCGCGAGCGCCACCACGGCCACCAGGCGTCTGTCCTCACCCATCTCCCCAGGCTAGGGACATTCAGCCCGAAAGGGGACACCGAAGGGGCACCGAGAGTGATGAGCGCACCTCGGGTCGCGTGTCGCCCGCCGCCCGCCCACTCCCGTACCCGTCCGCCGCCCGCTCCCTCACTCGCCCGGCCACTGCGGCTTCCGCTTCTCGTTGAAGGCCGCCACCCCCTCCGCCCGGTCCCCGGAGAAGGCCACCGACCGCCAGGCCGCGTCCTCGACCTCCAGCCCGGCCCGCAGATCCAGCCCCTGCCCCAGCCGCAGCGCCCGCTTCGCCGCCCGCAGACCCACCGGCGAGTTGCCGCCGATGCGCGCGGCCAGCGCCAGCGCCTCCTCCCGGTCCCGCCCCTCCTGCACCAGGACGTCCACCAGACCCAGGTCCCGCGCCTCGGCCGCCGCCACCCGGCGGGCGCTGAACACCAGCTCGGCCGCCCGGGCCGCCCCCACCCGGCGCGGCAGCAGCTGCGTCCCGCCGCCGCCGGGGATCACGCCCACCGACACCTCCGGCAGCCCGACCACGGCCGTCCCGTCCGCCACGATCACGTCGCACGCCAGCGCCAGTTCGAAGCCGCCGCCCAGCGCGAAGCCGTGCACCGCCGCGACCGAGGGCACCGGCAGCTCCAGCACCCCGGTGTACGCGGCCCGGGTGAGCGGCCGCTGCCGCAGCAGTTCGGCGTCGCTGAAGGAGTTCCGCTCCTTCAGGTCGGCCCCGACGCAGAACGCCCGCTCGTGCGTCGAGGTCAGCACCACCACCCGCACGTCCCGGTCCCCGCCCAGCGCCGCGCACGCCCCGGCGATCGACCGGGCCATGTCGGTGGAGACGGCGTTCATGGCCTTCGGCCGGTCGAGGACCAGCTCGGCGACATGGCCGCCTTCGCCGTGCCGCCGCACCAGGACGAACTCCCCGAACCGCTCCTCGCTCATGCCACCGCTCCCGACACCGCTCACGACACCCTCCGGTTAACGCGGGTTAACAACGCCGGTCCGATCATCGCAGCCGGGACCGGCGGACGAAAGAGCGGACCGGCCCGCCGCGCGCCCCGCATCCCGGTTCCGGCTACCCGTTCGGGTGACATGCCGCCCAACTCACCCCGCAACGCCCACGGGAGCGCATAACGTGCGTCCGCCCCGGTGCATCGGGGGCGCGACCGCACCGGGGAGAGAACGCGATGACGAGCACACCGGTGAGCACGTGGACCGGGCCGTACGAGACGGCCGCGCGGGAGGAGGCGGCGTCCGGGGAGACCGGCGGCCTGTGGGCCCCGCGCCCCCGGGGCCGGCACCGCCGTCCCCGCCCCCGCAAGGTGCTCTTCGCCGTCGGCGGTCTCGCGCTGGCGGCCGGGGTGCTGAGTCTCGTCCGGCTGACCCCGGACCCGGGCGGCGCCGGTGGTCCCGGCGGCGCGGAGGCCGGACCGCGGCCCGAACCCGTCGCGGGCACCGACACCGGCGCCGCCCCGGAAACCGACGCGGACGCCGACCGCCCGGCGGGCCCGGGCGCCCCCGTCCTGCCCTCACCGACCGCGCCCAGCGCGATGGGCGGCGCGAGCGCCACTCCGGCGCCCGAGGCAGGCCTGCTCCCGGGCGTCCCCGGCGCGCCGACGTCCGTCGCCCTCACCCCGGGCGCCACCTACAGCCCGGCCGCGCCCGCACCCCGCTCCCCGGCGCCCGGGACGACGGCCGCCCCGCGGCCCGACTCGCCCCCGAGGACACCGGCGCCCGCCCCGAGCACCGCCGCACCCGAACCCGCGCCCGTGCCCTCGTCCCGGCCGGAGCAGCCCGACGACCCGCGGCGGCCGGGCGTCTGCGTTCCTGTCATCGGCCTGTGCGTGGACCCGCTGGGCGCCGCCGCACCGAGGCCCTGAGCCGGGTCGGCCCGGAGCTGTCCGGCGGCCGATCCGTCCGTCGGGCAAGGCCCGTCCGCCGGACAGGGCCTATCCGTCGACGTCGTTGCGCCGCGTCAGCAGCCAGGGCTCGACCACGCCGAGACCACGCACCGGCCGCTGCCACATCGGCTGGAGCGCGAAGCGGTACTTCGGCGGCTCCTCGCCCTCCTTCTCGGCTGCGGCCGCCTCCTCCGCGGCCTCCGCCTCCGAGGCCGGGGCGTCGCCGGTGCGGATCAGCTCCTCGGCGAAGGCGCTGTCGACGAGGACGGCGTCCCGGGGAGCTATCGACGTCAGCCGGGAGGCCAGGTTGACCGTCGTGCCGAAGACATCGCCCATCCGGGTGGTGACCGTGCCGAACGCCATGCCGACCCGCAGCTCGGGCATCGTCTCGTCGTTGCTCATCGTCTCGACGAGCAGCAGCGCGATGTCGGCGGCGATGCCCGCGTCGTCGGCCGCGTACAGCACCTCGTCGCCGAGCGTCTTGATCAGCCGTCCGCCGCGGGCCGCGACCAGGTCGGCGGCGGTCGTCTCGAAGGCCTCGACGAGTTCGCCGAGTTCCTCCTCCTCCATCCGCCGGGTCAGCCGGGTGAAGCCGACGAGGTCAGCGAAGGCGACGGCCAGCCGCCGGTCGACCATCTCCTCGTCGTCGGCGGCCTGGACGACCCGGCCCGCCGAGGCGGCGAGCTGGCGGCGCCAGACGTAGACGAGGAACTCCTCCAGTTCGGGCAGCAGCAGCTCGACGATGGGATACGTGACCTCGGTACGGGTCATCCCCGGCTCGGGCGGCTCGGTCAGCCCCTCCAGGAAGGAGTCGATCTGCCATTCCGCCAGACGGGCGGTGGTCTGCCCGGTGGACCGCGCCACCTGCACGGCCATCGCCTCGCTCAGCAGCCCCGCCTCCACGAGACCGGCCAGGCGGCGCAGGGCGAGGACGTCGGCCTCGGTGAGCGCCCTGGCCTGCCCGATGTCGGCGAAGCCCATGGCGCGCCAGAAACGCGACGCCAGCTCCATGGAGACACCGGCGCTGCGGGCGG
Source organism: Streptomyces sp. 3330 (assembly GCF_031456635.1). Taxonomy (NCBI): domain Bacteria; kingdom Bacillati; phylum Actinomycetota; class Actinomycetes; order Kitasatosporales; family Streptomycetaceae; genus Streptomyces; species Streptomyces sp. 3330. The sequence goes on along the minus strand of NZ_JAVDVA010000005.1, from coordinate 316,722 downwards.
CCTGGAACGGGGTGTAGCGCCGCTCGGCGCCGAGGATGAGCTGTTCGAGGCGCAGGGCGAGAGGATGCGGGTCCTCACCGGGGTCGCCCGGCTCACCGGGTTCGGCCGGCAGGTTTCCCCGGCCGTCCGCGCCCGCGCCGGAGCCCGTGTCGTCGACGGTCACGCCTGCTGCCCTTCCGATCTTCCGCGGTCAGGTATCGACCGGCCTCAACTCTACGGCAGGTGTGCGCCAGCTCACTCCGTCCGGTTCGGCGGGGTCACGCCACCCGGCGTCCGGTTCACACCGGCCTCAGATGCACGATGTCGCCCGCGCCCACCGGCTCCTGTACCCCTTCCTTCGTCGCGATCACAAGCCGTCCGTCCCCGTCGACCGCGACCGCCTCGCCGACGATCGACCGGTCGCCCGGCAGCTCGGCCCGTACCGTTCGTCCCAGCGTCGCGCACCCGGCCGCGTACGTCTCCTGGAGACCACTTTCCGCGGGGTCCCCCCCGGCCGCCCGCCAGCGCCTGTACCACTCCTCCAGCGAGCGCAGGACGCCCCGCAGCAGCGTGTCCCGGTCCGTGGTCAGCGCGCCGGCCAGGGCCAGCGACCCCGCCAGCGGCACCGGCAGCTCGTCCGCGCGCAGGGTGACGTTGAGGCCGACACCGACGACCACCGCGTCCCGCCCGGCCCGCTCCGCGAGGATGCCGCCCGCCTTGCGTTCCTCTCCCCCGACGGTCACCAGCAGGTCGTTCGGCCATTTGAGTGCCGTGTCCACGCCGGCCGCCCGGGACAGTCCCGTCGCCACGGCGACCCCGGTGAGCAGCGGCAGCCAGCCCCAGCGGGCCACCGGCACCTCGCTCGGGGTGAGCAGCACGGAGAAGAACAGCCCGGAGCGCGGGGGCGCGGTCCACCGGCGGTCCAGCCGGCCGCGCCCCGCGGTCTGCTCCTCGGCGACGAGGACCGCGCCCTCCCGCGCCTTGCCGGCACCGGCCGCGTCGACCAGGTCGGAGTTGGTGGAACCGGTGCTCTGCACCACCTCCACCTGCGACCACAGCCCGCCCTCACGTACCAGCGCCCGGCGCAGGGCCGGGGCGTTGAGGGGCGGACGGTCCAGATCGGACCACCGGCTGCCGCCGTCGTCTGCTGCATCTCGCGGTGTCATGCAAGCCACCCTAGGTGTGTTGAATGCCGCACTGCCGATCCCCAGGGCCAGCACTACGCTACGGATGAGTAACCGTCCCCCCTTTTGAGCAGGCAGGGAGCCACATCCCGATGTCCGAGCCGGAAGAGCGCCACGAGATCCCAGGGATCGACATCCACACGACCGCGGGCAAGCTCGCGGATCTCCAGCGCCGCATCCAGGAAGCGACGCACGCCGGTTCGGAGCGTGCCGTGGAGAAGCAGCACGCGAAGGGCAAACTGACGGCCCGTGAGCGGATCGAACTGCTCCTCGACGAGGGCTCCTTCGTCGAGTTGGACGAGTTCGCCCGGCACCGCTCCACCAGCTTCGGCCTGGAGCAGAACCGCCCGTACGGTGACGGCGTCGTCACCGGCTACGGCACGGTCGACGGCCGCCCGGTCGCCGTCTTCTCCCAGGACTTCACGGTCTTCGGCGGCGCCCTCGGCGAGGTCTACGGCCAGAAGATCGTCAAGGTCATGGACTTCGCGCTGAAGACCGGCTGCCCGGTCATCGGCATCAACGACTCCGGCGGCGCCCGCATCCAGGAGGGCGTCGCCTCCCTGGGCGCGTACGGCGAGATCTTCCGCCGCAACACGCACGCGTCCGGTGTGATCCCGCAGATCAGCCTGGTCGTCGGCCCGTGCGCGGGCGGCGCGGTGTACTCGCCGGCGATCACCGACTTCACGGTGATGGTGGACCAGACCTCGCACATGTTCATCACCGGTCCGGACGTCATCAAGACGGTCACCGGCGAGGACGTCGGCTTCGAGGAACTGGGCGGCGCGCGCACCCACAACGCGGTGTCGGGCGTGGCGCACCACATGGCCGGCGACGAGAAGGACGCCATCGAGTACGTCAAGCAGCTGCTGTCGTACCTGCCGTCCAACAACCTGTCCGAGGCCCCGGTGTACCCGGAGGAGGCGGACCTGTCCGTCACCGACGAGGACCTGGAGCTGGACTCGATCGTCCCGGACAGCGCCAACCAGCCGTACGACATGCACACGGTGATCGAACACGTGCTGGACGACGCCGAGTTCTTCGAGACCCAGGCGCTGTTCGCACCGAACATCCTCACCGGTTACGGCCGGGTCGAGGGCCACCCGGTCGGCATCGTCGCCAACCAGCCGATGCAGTTCGCCGGGTGCCTGGACATCACGGCGTCGGAGAAGGCGGCCCGCTTCGTCCGCACCTGCGACGCCTTCAACATCCCGGTCATCACCTTCGTGGACGTGCCCGGCTTCCTGCCCGGCGTCGACCAGGAGCACGACGGCATCATCCGCCGCGGCGCCAAGCTGATCTACGCGTACGCGGAGGCGACGGTCCCGCTCATCACGGTGATCACCCGCAAGGCCTTCGGCGGCGCCTACGACGTCATGGGCTCCAAGCACCTGGGCGCGGACCTGAACCTGGCCTGGCCGACCGCCCAGATCGCCGTGATGGGCGCCCAGGGCGCGGTCAACATCCTGCACCGCCGCACGATCGCCGAGGCGGCGGCGAGCGGTGAGGATCTGGAGGCGGTGCGGGCCCGGCTGATCCAGGAGTACGAGGACGCCCTCCTCAACCCGTACGTCGCGGCCGAGCGCGGTTACGTCGACTCGGTGATCATGCCGTCCGAGACGCGTCGGCACATCGTGCGCGGGCTGCGTCAGCTGCGCACCAAGCGGGAATCCCTCCCGCCGAAGAAGCACGGCAACATCCCCCTCTAAGGAGCCGCTGTGACGATCAAGGTCGTACGGGGCAATCCGACCCCCGAGGAGCTCGCCGCCGCCCTGGCGGTGGTCCGGGCCCGCGCCGCCGCGGCGGCGGCCGCTCCGTCCGGCGCGGAGACCCCGAAGGACGCGTGGTCCGACCCGGCCCGGATCGCGGCACCACGCGTGCCGCACCCCGGCCGGGCGTCCTGGAGCCGCACCTACTGGCCGAGCTGAGCGCAGCCGGCCCACCCGCCGCTTCCGGGGGGCGCGGGGAAGCGCGCGATCAGCGCTCACGGCCCGCAGTCGTACACCGGCCGAACATCCGGTGAACGGCTGCGGGCCCACAACTTGAGTACGGGTACTCAGGCGCCGTCAATCCGGCATGCCGCACGCTGGCGGCATGCTGTGGTCCGACCCCGAGAACGAGCCCCCCGAGGAACTCCGCGAGATGCAGGAGAGCCTGCGGAGACTCGGCCTCTTCCTCGCGCTGGCCATGGTGGTGGCGATGATCGTGCTGGGGCTCAGGTGAAGCGCGTCGCGCCGCTAGGCTGATCACATGCGCCGACTCGTCCTCGCCTCCCAGTCCCCCGCCCGGCTGAACCTGCTGCGCCAGGCGGGTCTCGCTCCCGAGGTGATCGTGAGCGGTGTCGACGAGGACGCCGTCACCGCCCCCACCCCCGCCGAGCTGGCGCTCGCGCTCGCCGAGGCGAAGGCCTCCGTCGTGGCCGCGAAGCCCGAGGTCAAGGGCGCCCTGGTGATCGGCTGCGACTCGGTGCTGGACCTGGACGGCGAGGCGCTGGGCAAGCCCGCGGACGCCGCGGAGGCCACCGCGCGCTGGAAGGCCATGCGCGGCCGGGCCGGGACGCTCCAGACCGGCCACTGCGTCTACGACACCGTCAGCGGGCGCTACACGTCCGCGACCGCCTCCACCGTCGTCCGCTTCGGCGAGCCGACCGACGAGGAGATCGCGGCCTACGTCGCCTCGGGCGAGCCCCTCTACGTCGCCGGGGCGTTCACCCTCGACGGCCGCTCGGCCCCGTTCATCGAGGGCATCGAGGGCGACCACGGCAACGTCATCGGGATCAGCCTGCCCCTCGTGCGCCGGCTGCTGGCGCACCTGGGCGTCGGGATCACGGAGTTGTGGGCGCCGTCGGAGGGGTGACGGGCGCGGGCGCGACCGGCGGGGCGCCACCGTCGCCCTTGCCGTCCTCCGGCTGCCGGGCAGCGGTCCGCTCCTGGGCGTCGTACGTCATCAGGAGCAGCACGATCAGGGCGAGGACGACCACCATGAACAGGAACTGCGTCCAGCCCAGCAGACCCCACGCGAAGGCCCCCAGCAGGCCGTGCACGACCGCGGCGCTGATCAGCAGCACCCGGCCCGCTCCGGCGGGCGCGCGGTCGCGCAGCGCCACCAGGAGGGCCACCACGGCGCACAGGCCGAAGTAGAGGCCGAAGAGGATCCCGCCGACCTTCGAGGACGTCGACATGACGTCCGGGTCCATCCCGGCCAGGGACATGTCCTGCCGGTCCACCACGACGCCCATGAACCAGTTCACCGCGGCGACGCCGAGCGCCTCCGCGAGGAGCACGACCGCCACGATCCACGCCACCGGTCTGCGCACCACCGGTCCCACCCACTTTCGACCCCGACCCGAGCAAGGGTGCTGTTACCTGAAGTACGTTCGGAACACCTGAACGCTACTAACGGGTAAACCGCGGGACAAGGGTTCTGCGTGCGGCAAAGAATCGTTGGGCCATTCGTAGGGACTCCACAAAGAAACGGAGTGGGCCGCAGCACGTGCTCACAGAGACCTTGGCCACATCAGAGGGCTAGGGTTTGCCGGAGGAGTGCTGCGTACGGCGGTACTACAAGGGATTTCACGGTCGAGTGAGCCTGGCATCACGCTCCGTGTGGGCAAGCTCACCTTTGGGGACGGGTCGATGAGGCGTGTCGGCAGTCCCTAAACTCGGCTTGTTTCAAGGAGGGAGCCTCAATCGTGCGCAAGGTGCTCATCGCCAACCGTGGCGAAATCGCAGTCCGCGTGGCCCGGGCGTGCCGGGATGCCGGTATCGCGAGCGTGGCCGTGTACGCCGACCCGGACCGGGACGCTCTGCATGTCCGCGCAGCGGATGAGGCGTTCGCCCTGGGCGGTGACTCTCCTGCGACCAGCTATCTCGACATCGAGAAGGTGCTGAACGCGGCACGGGAGTCCGAGGCCGACGCCGTTCACCCCGGCTACGGCTTCCTCTCGGAGAACGCCGAGTTCGCGCAGGCGGTCCTGGACGCGGGCCTGATCTGGATCGGCCCGCCCCCGCAGGCCATCCGCGACCTCGGCGACAAGGTCGCCGCCCGGCACATCGCCCAGCGGGCCGGCGCGCCCCTGGTCGCCGGCACACCCGACCCGGTCTCCGGCGCCGACGAGGTCGTCGCCTTCGCCGAGCAGCACGGGCTGCCGATCGCGATCAAGGCCGCCTTCGGCGGCGGCGGGCGCGGTCTGAAGGTCGCCCGGACGCTGGAGGAGGTGCCGGAGCTGTACGACTCGGCCGTCCGCGAGGCGGTCGCCGCCTTCGGCCGGGGCGAGTGCTTCGTCGAGCGGTACCTGGACAAGCCGCGGCACGTGGAGACGCAGTGCCTGGCCGACACCCACGGCAACGTGGTCGTCGTGTCGACCCGTGACTGCTCGCTCCAGCGCCGCCACCAGAAGCTGGTCGAGGAGGCCCCGGCGCCGTTCCTCTCCGAGGCGCAGGTCGCCGAGCTGTACTCGTCCTCGAAGGCCATCCTCAAGGAGGCTGGCTACGTCGGCGCGGGCACCGTCGAGTTCCTCGTCGGTGCCGACGGCACGATCTCCTTCCTGGAGGTCAACACCCGTCTCCAGGTCGAGCACCCGGTGACCGAGGAGGTCGCGGGCATCGACCTGGTGCGCGAGATGTTCCGGATCGCCGACGGCGAGGAGCTCGGCTACGGCGACCCGGAGCTGCGCGGTCACTCTTTCGAGTTCCGTATCAACGGCGAGGACCCGGGCCGGGGCTTCCTGCCGGCCCCCGGCACGGTCACCACGTTCGCGCCGCCGTCCGGCCCGGGTGTGCGGCTGGACGCGGGCGTCGAGTCCGGAAGCGTGATCGGCCCGGCGTGGGACTCGCTGCTCGCCAAGCTGATCGTCACCGGCGCCACCCGTCAGCAGGCGCTCCAGCGGGCGGCCCGCGCCCTCGCGGAGTTCCAGGTCGAGGGCATGGCCACGGCCATCCCGTTCCACCGCGCGGTGGTCTCGGACCCGGCGTTCGCGCCGGAGCTCACCGGCAGCCAGGACCCGTTCACGATCCACACCCGCTGGATCGAGACCGAGTTCGTCAACGAGATCCCCCCGTTCTCGGCCCCGGCCGACAGCGAGGCCGAGGACGACACGGACCGCGAGACGATCGTCGTCGAGGTCGGCGGCAAGCGTCTGGAAGTCTCGCTCCCGTCCTCGCTCGGCATGAGCCTGGCCCGTACGGGTCTCGCGGCGGGCGCCAAGCCCAAACGCCGCGCGGCCAAGAAGTCCGGCCCCATGGCCTCCGGCGACACCCTCGCCTCCCCGATGCAGGGCACCATCGTCAAGGTGGCCGTCGAGGAGGGCCAGGAGGTCAAGGAGGGCGACCTGATCGTCGTCCTCGAAGCGATGAAGATGGAGCAGCCGCTGAACGCGCACCGCTCCGGCACCGTCAAGGCTCTGGCCGCGGAGGTCGGCGCGTCCATCACCTCGGGCGCGGCGATCTGCGAGATCAAGGACTGACCCACCGCTCCACCGTCGAGGCGCCCGCTCCCCGGGCGCCTCGTCGCGTTTCACCACCCTGACGGATCCGTCCGTCCGCCCCCGCCCGGGCCGTCCAGCCCGTCCGGCGCTCGAGGACGAGGCCCGTTCAGGGCCGAAAGGGGTCCGGGGCGGAGCCCCCGGGGCCGGCAGACCGGCGAGGTCACCGACGACGCAGGTCCGCGACCCTCGCCCGCTCTCCGCCAGGGGTCTGCTCACCCAGCATCGCGGCGGCCCGCAGGCCGGCGGCGGCGCCCGGCACCTGACCACGGCGCGGGGCGGGCAACGGAACGTCCCGACGCTGCTGCTGATGGCGCGCCGGGACCGCATCACCCCCCGGGCTCCCTGACGCCCCGGCCACGGCGATCTGCACCCCCTGGTCCGCCAGAGCCTGGAGCTCCGTGGCCGCACGGTCGTCGTGCGCGGGCGGCTCGTCGGTCACCAGCCGGGTGATGACGTCCGTCGGCACGGTCTGGAACATCGTGTCCGTGCCGAGCTTGGTGTGGTCGGCGAGGACGACGACCTCGGCGGCCGCCTGCACCAGCGCCCGGTCCACGGACGCCGACAGCATGTTGGACGTGGACAGCCCGCGCTCCGCGGTCAGTCCGCTCCCGGAGATGAAGGCCCGCGACACCCTGAGTCCCTGGAGGGACTGCTCGGCGCCGCTCCCCACGAGGGCGTAGTTGGAGCCGCGCAGGGTGCCGCCGGTCATGACGACCTCGACCCGGTTGGCATGGGCCAACGCCTGGGCGACGAGCAGGGAGTTGGTGACGACGGTCAGGCCGGGCACCCGGGCGAGCCGGCGGGCCAGCTCCTGTGTGGTGGTGCCCGCCCCGACCACGATGGCCTCGCCCTCTTCGACGAAGTTGGCGGCGAGGTCCGCGATGGCGGTCTTTTCGGCGGTCGCGAGATGGGATTTCTGCGGAAAGCCGGATTCTCGCGTGAACCCGCCCGGCAATACCGCACCGCCGTGTCGGCGGTCGAGGAGTCCTTCTGCCTCCAGCGCGCGCACGTCCCGCCGCACGGTCACTTCGGAGGTCTGGACGACGCGGGCGAGTTCACGGAGCGACACGGCCCCGTTCGCTCGCACCATTTCGAGGATCAATTGACGACGTTCTGCAGCGAACACGAAACTGACAGTAACGCGGACGACCGTCTGCTTTCAGCTCTTTGCGCCGAATAGTAGAAGTTGTTCGCACAGGGGGACGGGGAGTGGTATAGGGCCCAGTTCCGGCGCCTATGCCCCCCGCATGTCCGGCAACCCGGCGACGACGCGCCGTCAACTCCCCGTGACCAGCGGGGAGTCGGAACCGGCCGTCAGGCCTCGCCTGTCGTCTTCCGGGTGTGCAGCTGGCGCGCTACCTCCGCGATCGACCCGGAAAGGGACGGGTACACGGTGAACGCGTTCGCGATCTGTTCGACCGTCAGATTGTTGTCGACGGCGATCGAGATCGGGTGGATGAGTTCCGAGGCGCGCGGCGCCACGACCACACCGCCGACGACGATCCCGGTGCCGGGCCGGCAGAAGATCTTGACGAAGCCGTCGCGGATGCCCTGCATCTTGGCGCGCGGGTTGCGCAGCAGCGGCAGCTTGACGACCCGGGCGTCGATCTTGCCGCCGTCCACGTCGGCCTGGCTGTAGCCGACGGTGGCGATCTCGGGGTCGGTGAAGACGTTCGAGGAGACGGTCTTGAGGTTGAGCGGGGCCACCGCGTCGCCGAGGAAGTGGTACATGGCGATCCGGCCCTGCATGGCGGCCACGGAGGCCAGGGCGAAGATCCCGGTCACGTCGCCCGCCGCGTACACGCCGGGGGCGGTGGTCCGGGAGACCTTGTCGGTCCAGATGTGCCCCGACTCGCGGACCTTGACGCCCGCCTCCTCCAGCCCCATCCCCTCGCTGTTGGGGATGGCGCCGACCGCCATGAGGCAGTGCGACCCGCTGATGACCCGGCCGTCGGACAGGGTGACCTCGACCCGGTCGCCGACCCGCTTGGCGGACTCGGCGCGCGAGCGGGCCATGACGTTCATGCCGCGGCGCCGGAAGACGTCCTCGAGGACGGCGGCGGCGTCCGGGTCCTCGCCGGGCAGCACGCGGTCGCGCGAGGACACGAGGGTGACCTTGGAGCCGAGGGCCTGGTAGGCGCCGGCGAACTCCGCGCCGGTCACACCGGAGCCGACCACGATGAGTTCCTCGGGGAGCTCGCCGAGGTCGTAGACCTGGGTCCAGTTCAGGATGCGCTCGCCGTCGGGCTGCGCGTCCGGCAGCTCGCGCGGGTGGGCGCCGGTGGCGAGCAGGACGGCGTCGGCGGTGAGGGTCTCCTCGGTGCCGTCGGCGGCGCTGACGACGACCTTGCGCGAGCCGTCGAGGGCCTGCATGCCCTCCAGCCGGCCACGGCCGCGCAGCACGCGCGCGCCGGCCCGGGTGACGGAGGCGGTGATGTCGTGCGACTGGGCGAGCGCGAGCCGCTTCACCCGGCGGTTGACCTTGCCGAGGTCCACCCCGACGACCCGGGCGGCCTGCTCCAGCGGCGGGGTGTCGTCGGCGACGATGATCCCCAGCTCCTCGTAGGAGGAGTCGAAGGTGGTCATCACCTCGGCCGTGGCGATCAGGGTCTTCGACGGCACGCAGTCGGTCAGCACCGACGCCCCGCCCAGACCGTCGCAGTCGACGACGGTCACCTCCGCGCCGAGCTGCGCGGCCACCAGCGCCGCCTCATAGCCGCCGGGTCCGCCACCGATGATCACGATCCGAGTCACGTACTCCATTGTCCCGCACGGGGACCGGTGGTACCGCCCCGGGGGCGGCGGGGGCCGCCACTGTTACGAGAGTGACGCGTGAGCGGCCTGCCGTACTCTCCTTGCATGTCGCTCTACGCCGCCTACGCCGGCAACCTCGACGCGCGGCTGATGACCCGCCGCGCTCCCCACTCGCCACTGCGCGCCACCGGCTGGCTGAACGGGTGGCGGCTGACGTTCGGCGGCGAGCAGCTGGGCTGGGAGGGCGCGCTGGCGACGGTCGTCGAGGACCCCGCTGACCCCGGCGCGCAGGTCTTCGTCGCGCTGTACGACGTGGCCCCCATGGACGAGGACTCCCTGGACCGCTGGGAGGGCGTGGGTCTCGGCATCTACCGGCGCGCCCGGGTGCGGGTGCAGACGATGCAGGGGGAGGAGTCCGCCTGGATGTTCGTGCTGAACGGCTACGAGGGCGGGCTGCCCGCGGCCCGCTACCTGGGCGAGATCGCCGACGCGGCGGAATCGGCGGGAGCGCCGCACGACTACGTGATGGAGCTGCGCAAGCGTCCTTGCTGACCCGTTCCTTCCGGGGCCCGCCCGGCAGGGCGAGGTCCGCCGGCGAGGGTCCGCCGGCGACGACCGTGCGACCCGACCCGCCCGGAGAACCCGTTTCCCGTCGGGAACGTTCCCGTCGGGTGCGAGGCCGGCCGCCCGCCGGCCCTCCTCGTCGACGTGCCCCAGGCGTGGACGCTCCAGGCTGTGGACGCTCCGGGACGTGGACGTGGTGATCGCCGGCGCCTGATCGCCGTCCCGTGGTCCACGCCTCGTTGGAAACGACAAGACAACGATCGCCATCCCGTCGGCTCTGTCATCTACGCGCGTAGGCCGGAACCGGCTACCCTCATCGCGTGAACGCATCTCTTCTCCCGGACGACATCCAGGGCGACCCGCACGCCGCCGCCGACGCCGCCGCCGCGCGCCTGCGCGAACTGACCGGCGCCGAGACCCACGACGTCGCCCTCGTGATGGGCTCCGGCTGGGCACCGGCCGTGGACGCCCTGGGCGCTCCCGACGCCGAGTTCCAGGTCACCGAGCTGCCCGGTTTCCCGCCGCCCGCGGTCGAGGGTCACGGCGGCAAGATCCGCTCCTACCAGATCGGCGAGAAGCGGGCGCTGGTCTTCCTGGGCCGCACCCACTACTACGAGGGCCGCGGCGTCGCCGCCGTCGCCCACGGTGTCCGCACGGCGGTGGCGGCGGGCTGCAAGACCATCGTGCTGACCAACGGCTGCGGCGGTCTGCGCGAGGGCATGCGCCCCGGGCAGCCGGTGCTGATCAGCGACCACATCAACCTCACGGCGACCTCCCCCATCGTCGGCGCGAACTTCGTGGACCTCACCGACCTCTACTCCCCGCGGCTGCGCGCCCTCTGCAAGGAGATCGACGCCACGCTGGAGGAGGGCGTCTACGCCCAGTTCCCCGGCCCGCACTACGAGACGCCGGCCGAGATCCGGATGGCCCGCACCATCGGCGCGGACCTGGTGGGCATGTCGACCGTGCTGGAGGCCATCGCGGCCCGTGAGGCCGGGGCCGAGGTGCTCGGCATCTCCCTCGTGACCAACCTCGCCGCCGGCATGACCGGCGAACCGCTGAACCACGAGGAGGTCCTCCAGGCGGGACGCGACTCGGCGACCCGTATGGGTTCCCTGCTGGCCCAGGTGCTCGGCCGCCTCTAGGAGCGGTCGCACCGCGGCGCCGGTCCGCGCATCCCATTCCGTCCGGCGCCCGAGGACGAGGCCCGTTCCGGGCCGATGGGGGTCCGGGGGCGCACCGCTCCCGGGAACCCGGACCACGAGACGACGAGAGGTTGACCCCACCGTGCACGACGTCATCGCCCGCGCCCACGCATGGCTCGCCGAGGACCCCGACCCGGAGACCCGCGACGAGCTCGCCGGGCTCATCGAGGCCGCGGACGTCACCGAGCTCTCCGAGCGTTTCGGCGGCACCCTCCAGTTCGGCACCGCCGGACTCCGCGGTGAGCTCGGGGCCGGGCCCATGCGGATGAACCGCTCCGTCGTGATCCGGGCCGCGGCCGGCCTCGCCGCGTACCTCACGAAGAACGGCGCCGCCGGCGGCGTCGTCGTCATCGGCTACGACGCCCGCCACAAGTCGGAGGACTTCGCCCGCGACACGGCGGCCGTGATGACGGGCGCGGGCTTCCGCGCTGCCGTGCTCCCCCGCCCGCTCCCCACCCCCGTCCTCGCCTTCGCCATAAGGCACCTGGGCGCGGTCGCCGGTGTGGAGGTCACCGCCAGCCACAACCCGCCGCGCGACAACGGCTACAAGGTGTACCTGGGGGACGGCTCGCAGATCGTGCCGCCCGCCGACGCCGGCATCGCGGCCGAGATCGACGCGATCGCCGCCCTGAAGGACGTGCCGCGTCCGGAGGCCGGCTGGCAGACCCTCGACGACACGGTCCTCGACGCCTATCTGGCCCGGACGGACGCCGTCCTCGCGCCGGACTCCCCGCGCACGGCCCGCACGGTGTACACGGCCATGCACGGCGTGGGCAGGGACGTCCTGCTGGCCGCCTTCGCCCGCGCGGGCTTCCCCGAGCCCGTCCTCGTCGCCGAGCAGGCCGAACCCGACCCGGACTTCCCGACCGTCGCCTTCCCCAACCCGGAAGAGCCCGGCGCGATGGACCTGGCCTTCGCCAGGGCCCGCGAGGCCGCCCCCGACCTGATCATCGCCAACGACCCGGACGCCGACCGCTGCGCCGTGGCCGTGCCCCACGCGGGCGACTGGCGCATGCTGCGGGGCGACGAGGTCGGCTCGCTCCTCGCCGCGCACCTCGTCCGGCGCGGCGCGCGGGGCACGTTCGCCGAGTCGATCGTGTCCTCCTCCCTCCTCGGCCGTATCGCCGAGAAGGCGGGCCTGCCCTACGAGGAGACCCTGACCGGCTTCAAGTGGATCGCCCGGGTCGACGGCCTGCGCTACGGCTACGAAGAGGCCCTGGGCTACTGCGTGGACCCCGAGGGCGTGCGCGACAAGGACGGCATCACCGCCGCCCTGCTCGTCACGGAGCTGGCCTCCACCCTCAAGGCCGACGGCCGCACCCTGCTCGACCTGCTCGACGACCTCGCCGTGGAGCACGGTCTGCACGCCACCGACCAGCTGTCGGTGCGCGTACAGGACCTCTCGCTCATCGCCCGCGCGATGGAACGGCTCCGCGAGCGGCCGCCGACCTCCCTCGCGGGCCTGGCCGTCACCCGGGCCGAGGACCTCACCCTGGGCACGGACAGCCTGCCCCCCACCGACGGACTGCGCTACACGCTGGACGGCGCCCGGGTCGTCGTCCGCCCCAGCGGCACCGAGCCGAAGCTGAAGTGCTACCTGGAGGTCGTGGTCCCGGCCCCCACCCACGCCGACCTCCCGGCGGCCCGCGCCGAGGCCGACGACCTGCTCGCCGCGATCAAGCGGGACCTGTCGGCGGCGGCCGGTATCTGACCGCAGGACACCACCCGCGCACCGGAACCCGGCCACCGCCCTCGTCGGCACGGTGATCGGAATCGGCGACGGCCTCGGGCCGGGCCCCCTCCCGGGGCCCGGCCCGAGGCCGCTCGCGGGCCCGGACGGCACTCTCGCCACTGTCCGACGGCGCACGGAGCGAGGGCCGCCCGACGGAACCCGTCACCGCAGGACCGCCCGACGGGAGTCACCTGCGGGGGCAGCTTCGGGCGTGGGCGTGTGGCGTCCGGCTTGGGGCGTCGGCGTGCGGCGTCCGGCTTCGGCGTGTGGCGTCCGGCTTCGGGCGTCGGCGTGGGCTTCGGGCTTCGCGCGCAGGGCTTCGAGCGTCCGGCACCGGCCTTCGGGTGTCGCCGCGGGACTTCGGGTTTCTCGGGCCTCCGGGTGTCGCCGCGGGACTTCGGGTCTCGGGCGTCCGGCACCGGCTCCGCGTGTCGCCGCAGGGCTTCGGGTCTCGGGCGTCCGGCACCGGCTCCGCGTGTCGGCGCGGGACTTCGAGCGTCCGGCACCGGCATTTGGGCGTCGCCGCAGGGCTTCGAGCGTCCGGCACCGGCCTTCGGGTGTCGCCGCAGGGCTTCGGGTCTCGGGCGTCCGGCACTCCGACGCCCGACGCCCGCCCCCGGCGCTACCCCACCGCCAGCAGAATCCCCAGCACCACGGCCCCCGCCACCGCCGGGCCCAGGATCTCCCAGGCCCAGCGCACGGTCACCTCGCCCTGGGCGCTCTCCGCCTTCTGGCGGGTCTCCCGCAGTTCCCGCAGCTCGTCCATGACCCGGTCGGTCTCGGCGCGCACGGGCCCGTCCGGCACGGCGCCGCCGCCGCGGGACAGACCGCCGCCCAGGCCGCCGAACCCGCCGAACCCGCCACCGCCCCGGGTGTCCCGGGCCTCCCGGCCGCCGGCCCGCTCCGCCGCCGCCTTGGACTCCCGCCGGGTCGCCTTCTTGCGGGCCCGCAGCGAGACCGGGATGGACCACAGCTGGAACTTCTTCCCCGACGCGGCGACGACCTCGTTGGAGTAGCCGGACCGCAGGGAGGCGACCTGCCCCCACGGCAGCACGATCACCCGGAACGGATTGCGCACCCGGAGCCGGTCCTGGCCCGCGAACACGGCGGGCCGCAGCGTGAAGGCGACGACCAGCGGCACCACCAGGATCAGCGCCGCGAGCGCCAGCCACGGCGTGCGCCCCTCGCCGACCACGATCGCGTCGATGCCGAGCCAGGCCCCCAGGCCCAGCAGCAGCACGCCGCCCGCCATGCCCGCGGGCGACCGGTAGATGCGGTCCTGGGTCTCGGGTGCCGACGGCTGCGGCGCGGGTGACTGGTCTTCCGGGGTCGTCATGGCCCCGATTCTGCCCGACGCCCGCCGGCCCGCTCATCCGCAGCCCCGCCGTTCACGGCGAGCACGGATGCGACCGCCGGGGTGTACAGCCGCTACGCGCGTAGATATGCTCGTCTGGTGACCATGCCCACCAATACACCTACCGCAGCCGACGCACTCACGGACGTCACGGCGTCCGACGGCTCGCTGCGCCGCTTCCTCCACGGGCTGCCCGGCGTCGACACGGTCGGCCTGGAGGCGCGCGCCGCCGCGCTCGGCACCCGTTCCATCAAGACGACCGCGAAGGCGTACGCCATCGACCTCGCCATCTCGATGGTCGACCTGACGACGCTGGAAGGCGCGGACACCCCGGGCAAGGTCCGGGCGCTCGGCGCGAAGGCGGTCCACCCCGACCCCACCGACCGCACCACCCCGACCACGGCCGCGGTCTGCGTGTATCCGGACATGGTCGCCACCGCCAAGGCCGCCGTCGCCGGGTCCGGCGTCAAGGTCGCCTCGGTCGCCACCGCCTTCCCGGCCGGCCGCGCCGCCCTCGCGGTGAAGCTCGCGGACGTCCGCGACGCCATCGCCGCGGGCGCCGACGAGATCGACATGGTCATCGACCGCGGGGCCTTCCTCGCGGGCAAGTACCTGAAGGTGTACGACGAGATCACCGCCGTGCGCGAGGCGTGCGGGACGGCCGCCCGGCTGAAGGTCATCTTCGAGACGGGCGAGCTGTCGACGTACGACAACATCCGCCGGGCGAGCTGGCTCGGCATGCTCGCGGGCGCGGACTTCATCAAGACCTCGACCGGCAAGGTCGCCGTCAACGCCACTCCCGCGAACACCCTCCTGATGCTGGAGGCCGTGCGCGACTTCCGCGCCCAGACCGGCGTCCAGGTCGGCGTGAAGCCCGCCGGCGGCATCCGTACCACCAAGGACGCGATCAAGTTCCTCGTCCTGGTCAACGAGACCGCGGGCGAGGACTGGCTGGACAACCACTGGTTCCGCTTCGGCGCCTCCTCGCTCCTGAACGACCTGCTGATGCAGCGTCAGAAGCTGGCCACCGGCCGCTACTCCGGCCCCGACTACGTGACGGTGGACTGATCACCATGGCATCCACGACTGCATCCGCATTCGAGTACGCTCCGGCCCCCGAGTCCCGCTCGGTCGTCGACATCGCCCCCTCCTACGGCCTGTTCATCGACGGCGAGTTCACCGAGGCGGCCGACGGCAAGGTCTTCAAGACCGTCTCGCCGTCCACCGAGGAGGTCCTCTCCGAGATCGCCCAGGCGGGCGAGGCGGACGTCGACCGTGCCGTGCGGGCCGCCCGCAAGGCCTTCGGCAAGTGGTCCGCACTGCCGGGCTCCGAGCGCGCCAAGTACCTGTTCCGCATCGCCCGGATCATCCAGGAGCGCAGCCGCGAACTGGCCGTCCTGGAGACGCTGGACAACGGCAAGCCGATCAAGGAGACGCGCGACGCCGACCTGCCCCTGGTCGCCGCGCACTTCTTCTACTACGCGGGCTGGGCCGACAAGCTCGACCACGCCGGGTTCGGCTCCTCGCCCCGGCCGCTGGGCGTCGCCGGACAGGTCATCCCCTGGAACTTCCCCCTGCTGATGCTGGCGTGGAAGATCGCCCCGGCGCTCGCCACCGGCAACACGGTCGTCCTGAAGCCGGCCGAGACCACCCCGCTGTCGGCGCTGTTCTTCGCGGACATCTGCCGCCAGGCGGGCCTGCCCAAGGGCGTCGTCAACATCCTCCCCGGCTACGGCGACGCGGGCGCCGCGCTGGTCGCGCACCCGGACGTGGACAAGGTCGCCTTCACCGGCTCCACCGCCGTGGGCAAGGCGATCGCCCGGCAGGTCGCGGGCTCGCACAAGAAGGTCACGCTCGAACTGGGCGGCAAGGGCGCCAACATCGTCTTCGACGACGCGCCGATCGACCAGGCCGTCGAGGGCATCGTCAGCGGCATCTTCTTCAACCAGGGCCAGGTCTGCTGCGCGGGCAGCCGGCTCCTCGTCCAGGAGTCGATCCAGGACGAGCTGCTGGAGTCGCTGAAGCGCCGCCTCGCCACGCTCCGGCTCGGCGACCCGCTCGACAAGAACACCGACATCGGCGCGATCAACTCCGCCGAGCAGCTCTCGCGCATCACCTCGCTCGTCGAGCAGGGCGAGGCGGAGGGCGCCGAACGCTGGTCCCCGGCCTGCGAACTGCCCACCTCGGGCTACTGGTTCGCCCCGACGCTCTTCACGAACGTCACCCAGGCGCACACCGTCGCCCGGGACGAGATCTTCGGCCCGGTCCTGTCGGTCCTCAGTTTCCGCACGCCGGAGGAGGCCGTCGCCAAGGCCAACAACACGCCGTACGGCCTGTCGGCCGGCATCTGGACGGAGAAGGGCTCGCGCATCCTCGCGGTGGCGAGCAAGCTCCGCGCGGGCGTGATCTGGTCCAACACGTTCAACAAGTTCGACCCGACGTCGCCGTTCGGCGGCTACAAGGAGTCGGGCTTCGGCCGCGAGGGCGGCCGCCACGGCCTGGAGGCGTACCTCGATGTCCGATAAGACCGCCAAGACCGAGCAGCAGCAGCGGCTCAGCGTCTTCAAGACCTACAAGCTGTACGTCGGCGGGAAGTTCCCGCGTTCCGAGAGCGGCCGGGTGTACGAGGTGACCGACGCAAAGGGCAAGTGGCTGGCCAACGCGCCGCAGTCGTCCCGCAAGGACGCCCGGGACGCGGTCGTCGCCGCACGCAAGGCGTTCGGCGGCTGGTCCGGGGCGACGGCGTACAACCGCGGCCAGATCCTCTACCGCGTCGCGGAGATGCTGGAGGGCCGCAGGGGCCAGTTCGTCCACGAGGTCGCCGAGGCCGAGGGCCTGTCGAAGTCCAGGGCCGCCGAGCAGGTGGAGGCGACGATCGACCGCTGGGTCTGGTACGCGGGCTGGACCGACAAGATCGCCCAGGTCGTGGGCGGCGGGAACCCGGTGGCGGGCCCCTACTTCAACCTCTCCTCGCCCGAACCGACGGGCGTGGTCACGGTGCTGGCCCCGCAGGAGTCGTCCTTCCTGGGCCTGGTCTCGGTGCTCGCCCCGGTGATCGCGACCGGCAACACGGCGATCGTGATCGCGAGCGAGCGCGCCCCGCTCCCGGCGCTGTCGCTCGGCGAGGTGCTGGCCACCTCCGACGTGCCCGGCGGGGTGGTGAACGTGCTCTCCGGACGTACGGCGGAGATCGCGGCGCCGCTCGCCGCCCACCAGGACGTCAACGCGATCGACCTGGCGGGCGCGGACGACGTGCTGGCGAAGGAGCTGGAGATCGCGGCGGCCGACAACCTGAAGCGCGTCCTTCGTCCACAGCCTGTGGACGACTGGTCGGCGACGCCGGGCATCGACCGCATGACGGCCTTCCTGGAGACGAAGACGGTCTGGCACCCCACGGGTTCACTGGGCGCCTCGGGCTCGTCGTACTAGCCCGGTCACCGGGTCCCGAAGACGCGGAAGCCGCGCCGCCCCTCCGTCCGGGGGCGGCGCGGCTTCCGTCCGTGCGGGCCGGCCTCAGCCGCCCAGCACCTTCGTCACGTCCCCCAGCACCGGGATCGAGCCGATGGACTGCGCCTGCGCCACCGGCCCGGTGAGCATCTGGGACGTCAGCGGCTTGAAGTCGGCGAGCTGGGTGCCGACGCCGTTGTCGAGCGGGTCGACGCCGGTGCCCGCCAGGGGGTTGGGCTTGAGGCCGCTCACGGCGCCCGTGACGTATGTCAGGGAGCCGAGCGCCCCCTGCACGCCCGCCTGCGGGTCGAGCTGACCGACCGAGGTGGGTTTCGTCCGCACCAGGTCGAGGGCCGGTTCGCCGGTCGCCGCGGCGGCGGTCCCGGCGCCGGCGCCCAGCGCCACCCCGGCGGTCGCGAGGGCGGCGAGGGCGCGCCGGCCGGAGGAGGTGTGGGGGGAAGCGTGTCGGGCCATCGCGATGCCGCCTTCTGATGCTCAAGGTGATCAGGTCGACACGAAGGGTAGTTGAGGTGTGACACGCGCATCAAAGCCGACCCGCGGGGTCGTTGACGGCCGGGGGCATGCCTCACACTGGTGTCCCGTGACCTCCCCTCCGCCCATACCGACGCGAGTCGTGCTGCTCTGCGGCCCCTCCGGCTCCGGCAAGTCCCTGCTCGCCGCCCGCTCCGGCCTCCCGGTGCTGCGGCTCGACGACTTCTACAAGGAAGGCGACGACCCGACGCTGCCGCTCGTCGCCGGGAGTTCCGACATCGACTGGGACCACCCCGGATCGTGGGACGCGGACACGGCGGTCGCCTCGATCGTGGAACTGTGCGCCACCGGCCGCACCCATGTTCCCGTCTACGACATCTCGCTGAGCGCGCGCACCGGCGCGGACGCGATCGACATCGGGCGGACCCCGCTGTTCATCGCGGAGGGCATCTTCGCCGCCGAGATCGTGACCCGGTGCCGCGAACTCGGCGTCCTGGCCGACGCGCTGTGCCTGAGCCGCGGACCGGTGAAGACCTTCCGCAGGCGCTTCCTGCGCGATCTGCGGGAGGGCCGCAAGTCGGTGCCCTTCCTGCTGCGGCGCGGCTGGCGCCTGATGCGCACCGAGCGCTCCATCGTCGCCCGCCAGACCGCGCTCGGGGCGCACGCCTGCGACCGCGACGAGGCGATGGGCCGCCTGGCGGCAGCGGCGGCGGGCCGTCTAGCCCCGACGGCGCGTACGGCCGTCTAGGGCCCGTACAGCGGCACGGACGGCACACAGAAGCGGGACTGGATGGACCCCCCGGCCCTCCAGCCCCGCTTCCTCGGTGCTCCCCCGTGTCCCCCCGGGGTGGTGCTTCCCCCGTGCTTGCGCGGTACCGCTCCTCCGACGTCCCCCGTCGAGCCCCCCGGTACCGCGTCCCCCGTGCTTCCCCCGTTCACCGGCCCCCTGAGCGGAGCCGGGCCCTTCCCCCGTTCACCCTCAGGCGACAAGCTCCCCGAAGGCGTCCTCCTCGTCACGGCCGAAGCTGAGGACCTCGTCCTCGCGCAGCCGGCGGAGCGACCGCCAGATGCTGGACTTCACCGTGCCGACACTGATGTCGAGGATCTCCGCGATCTCCGGGTCGGTGCGGCCCTCGTAGTAGCGCAGGACCAGCATCGTCCGCTGGAGTTCGGGCAGCCGGGCCAGTGCCTGCCACAGGACCGCGCGCAGCTCGGTGCCGCGCATCGCGTCCGTGTCGCCGACCGTCTCCGGCAGCTCCTCGGTGGGGTACTCGTTCAGCTTGCGGCGGCGCCACGCGCTGATGTGCAGGTTGGTCATCGTCCGGCGGAGGTACCCGCCGACCGCTGCCTTGTCGCTGATCCGGTCCCACGCCCGGTACGTCGAGAACAGCGCGCTCTGGAGCAGGTCCTCGGCCTCGAAGCGGTCGCCGGTGAGGTGGTAGGCGGTGGCGTACAGGGAGGCGCGGCGCTCCTGGACGTAGGCGGTGAACTCCGCCTCGGTCAGCGAACGACGCTCCCCCGTGTCCTCCCTGTACGCGGCTCCCCCGTGAGCCGCCTGGTCCCCCGTGTCGACCACCGTCATGAAGGCGGTGTGCTGGCGCCCGGTGCCGCGAGCGCACCCCCGCCCGCTCACGGCACCGGACTTCTCGGAACCCCGGTGCACGTCGTGCAGACGCGTGACGACTGCGACTGCGTTGGTGCTCATACCGTGCAGCGTGTTCATCTCGCGCCCCCCGTCGTGGACTTCCGGTGTTCGGTCTCCTGCGCCGGTCCGGCTCCGCTGTCGTTCCGCGTCGCCTTGTCCGTGACCAAAAGATTGCCCGGGCCACTTCATCGCCGTGTCCGCCGACTGTCACAGACCTGTCACAGGGGCCTGTCACGGCAACGCCACAGACCGTCCACAGGCGTCCCCGGTAGGGCAGTTGACGCGGTCCGCGCAGGTCACGGCGGGACGCGGGGGACTCCCGGCGTGGTGCTGTTCGACTCCCGTCCCCATCGCCCCCTCGCCCCTGTCACCGCCACCGTCCTCCGACGGGCGCGCGTCCGTCCGCCGTGGCGGCCCGGCCGGCGGCCGCCGCCGCTCGCGAACCGGGGGTGCGCGACGGGGACGGCAGGACGCCGAGCGGGTTCCCGACGGTTCTCGGGCGGCACCTGCGGCCGGGCCGCGGCGCCGCCCGATCTTGTCCGATCTGGCCGGACCCCTCGGTCCGCGCACCCGCGAGGAGCCGCTGCGGCCCGTGGAAAGCGCAGGTCCGCGGGTTGCGGACGGTACCGGTGTACGGCTCGGGCACAGGCGTTCGCAGGACGCGTCCGAGCCCCTGTACGCGGCCCGCGGCGCCGGAACCATCCGCCTCCGGCGCCTCACCACCTACCCACAGGTCGAACGACAGCCCCCTCATGGGCCAGAATGAGCCCGTGCCTTCCCTGTTGCTGATCGAGGACGACGACGCCATCCGTACGGCCCTGGAGCTCTCACTGACGCGCCAGGGACACCGGGTGGCCACCGCTGCCAGCGGTGAGGACGGTCTGAAGCTGCTGCGCGAGCAGCGGCCGGATCTCATCGTGCTGGACGTGATGCTGCCCGGCATCGACGGTTTCGAGGTGTGCCGGCGCATCCGGCGCACCGACCAACTGCCGATCATCTTGCTGACCGCGCGCAGCGACGACATCGACGTGGTCGTCGGGCTGGAGTCCGGCGCCGACGACTACGTCGTCAAACCCGTGCAGGGCCGGGTGCTGGACGCCCGGATCCGGGCCGTGCTGCGGCGCGGGGAGCGCGAGTCGAGCGACTCGGCGACGTTCGGCAGTCTCGTCATCGACCGCGCGGCGATGACGGTGACGAAGAACGGCGAGGACCTCCAGCTCACCCCGACCGAGCTGCGGCTGCTGCTCGAACTGAGCCGGCGGCCGGGGCAGGCGCTGTCCCGGCAGCAGTTGCTGCGGCTGGTGTGGGAGCACGACTACCTGGGCGACTCGCGGCTGGTGGACGCCTGTGTCCAGCGGCTGCGGGCCAAGGTCGAGGACGTGCCGTCGTCCCCGGTCCTGATCCGTACCGTGCGCGGCGTCGGCTACCGCCTGGACGCCCCTCAGTGACACAGCCGCAAGGGGGGCTCCGCGGCTGGTCCGCGGCGCGCAAGGGGAGACTGTCGCGGCTGCGTTTCACCAGCCTGCGGCTGCGGCTCGTGGTCGTCTTCGGGGCGGTGGCGCTGACCGCCGCCGTGTCCGCGTCCGGCATCGCGTACTGGCTCAACCGCGAGGCCGTGCTGACCCGGACCCAGGGTGCGGTGCTGCGGGACTTCGAGCAGGAGATGGAGAACCGGGCGAGTTCGCTGCCCGAGCATCCCTCGCAGGACGAGCTCCAGCACACCGCGGGGCAGATGGCCAACAGCAGCCAGCGCTTCAGCGTGCTGCTGGTGGGCGAGGACGCGAGCGGCAAGACCGTCTACGGCAACTCGGGCGGCCTGAACGGTTTCTCGCTGGAGGACGTGCCCGGGCCGCTGCGTACCGCGGTGAACAAGCGGCAGGCCGTCACGGGCGGCAACAAGTCGCCGTACCACCTGTACTGGCAGCGGGTCGTCGACCACGGGACGCCGTATCTGGTGGCCGGGACGAAGGTGAACGGGGGCGGGCCCACCGGGTACATGCGCAAGTCGCTGGAGCCGGAGGCCAAGGACCTCAACTCGCTGGCCTGGTCGCTGGGGATCGCCACCGCTCTGGCGCTGATCGGGGCAGCGCTGCTCGCGCAGGCCGCCGGGACGACCGTGCTGAAGCCGGTGCACCGGCTGGGCGTCGCGGCGCGGCGGCTCGGCGAGGGCCGGTTCGACACCCGGCTGCGGGTGTCGGGGACGGACGAACTCGCCGATCTGTCCCGCACGTTCAACCGGGCCGCGGAGTCCCTGGAGAAGCGGGTCGCGGACATGGCCGCGCGGGACAACGCCTCGCGGCGGTTCGTCGCCGACATGTCGCACGAGCTGCGGACGCCGCTGACCGCCATCACCACCGTCGCGGAGGTGCTGGAGGAGGAGCTGGACGCCGAGTCGGGCAGCATCGACCCGATGATCGAGCCCGCGGTGCGGCTCGTGGTCAGCGAGACGCGGCGGCTGAACAACCTCGTCGAGAACCTGATGGAGGTCACCCGCTTCGACGCGGGCACGGCACGGCTGGTCCTGGACGACGTCGACGTCGCCGACCAGATCACCCACTGCATCGACGCACGCGCCTGGCTGGACGCGGTCGACCTGGACGCCGAGCGCGGCATCCACGCCCTGCTCGACCCGCGCCGGCTGGACGTGATCCTCGCCAACCTCATCGGCAACGCGCTCAAGCACGGCGGTTCGCCGGTGCGGGTGTCGGTGTCGGCGGCGGACGACGCGGTCGTCATCTCCGTGCGCGACCACGGGCCCGGCATCCCCGAGGAGGTGCTGCCGCACGTCTTCGACCGGTTCTACAAGGCGAGCGCCTCCCGGCCGCGCTCCGAGGGCAGCGGGCTCGGCCTGTCCATCGCCCTGGAGAACGCCCACATCCACGGCGGCGAGATCACCGCCGCCAACTCCCCTGAGGGCGGTGCGGTGTTCACGCTGCGGCTGCCCCGGGGCGTCCTGGAGGCGACGGACCAGGGCGGCGAGGAGGACCGGCGGGCCGTGCGGCCGACGCAGGCCGGCCCGCCCATGCCCGCACAGTCCGGGAAGTCCGGGCAGTCCGGGAAGTCCGGGCAGTCCGGGAAAGCCGTGCAGTCCGGGAAAGCCGTGCAGGACAAGGGGGACGCGTAGTGACCATGCGCCGTGCGACGGTACGACGGCTGCGCGCCGTGCCCCTGCTGGCCGGCCTGGCCGCCCTGCTCGCCGGCTGCGGGATCCGGGCGACCGAGGTGCCGACCGACTTCGGGCCCGCGCCCTCCCGGGCGCGCTGCTCGCTCACCGAGCCGGACGTGACGTCACAGTCCGCCCGGGCGGGCGTGCCGGTGCAGGTGTTCCTGCTGTGCGGCTCCTCGCTGGTGACCGTCGACCGGTCCGTGCGGGTCCCGCAGGGCGCGGCGGACTCCGAACGGCGGGTGCTGGTGGCCCAGGGCCTGCTCGACCAGCTCGCCGAGTCGCCGTCGGCGGCCGAGAAGGAGGCCGGGTACACGACGGACGTGCGCGGCGGCATGACGGTCGCCGGGCCCCGTGCGCAGGACCCCGACGACGCGCTGCGGCTGAGCAGCCCGCCGGGGAACCTGACCTCGTACGCCCTCGCCCAGGTCGTCTGCACGTTCTCCGACTCGGCGGCGGCCGAGGGCGACGGCTCGGTGATCCTGGGCGGTCCCGGCTCCGACCCGCTGCGCCGCTACGAGTGCACCGACGAGGTCCGCTCCCGTCCCGGCAGCGCGGAGCCCCCGTCCTCGACGGTCACCGGCAGCGGCTGATCAGGACCGGGCGCCACGGGAAACGCCGGCCGGTGTGGCGGACGCCTCACGCGGCGCCAGGCGGCCGTGGTCGTCGCAGGTCACCGTCGGCCGGGGAGCCCGGCCGGCCCGGCGGCGCGGGTGACTCGTGCCAGGTGCCCGGCGGCGGGCCGGAACCGATCGTGCCGGCGGTCGCGTCTTGGGAGGCGTGCAGCGTCAAGGCTCCATCGGCGGCAGCGCCGCGATCCGCATCCGCGCGACCGGGATCATCCTCCTGGCCGCCCACCTCGTGTTCGTCGCCTGGGTCGCGCTGCGCCCGCTGAACGTCCCCTGGGTGGTGCCGGCCAACCTCCATCCCTTCGAAGGGATCCGGGCCGACCTGAGACTGGGCTGGCCCGAGGCGGCGCGGCGGATCGGCGTGGGACTGGGGCTGCTGGCCCCGCTGGGCTTTCTGCTGCCGCTGGTGCACGGCAGGCTCCGTGTCTCGCCGCTCGCCTCCCTGATCCGCACGGTCACGGCGGGCGCCCTGCTGTCGCTGGGCATCGAGCTGCTGCAGACCGGGGTGCCCGGTCAGGTCGTGGACATCGACTCGTTGCTGCTCAACACCCTCGGGGTGGCCATGGCGCATGTCGCGGTGGTGCCGGCGGTGCGGGCCTGGCTGCGCCGCAGGGACGAGCGCCGGGGACGGGCCGCGGTCCGTCAGGAGGAGGCCGCTCAGGGTCTGACCCCGAGGATTCCCAGGGTCGGGGTCGCACCGTAGAGCGACGCTTCGTCCCCTTCGTCACCGTAGCGTCGAAGACAGCAGGAGGGGCCGTCGGGGCCGCCTCCGTCCCCCACTCTCGACTTCGCTCGACCGGGTGGGTCCCCCGTCGCTCACGAAGGAGCCGCAGATGTCCAGCCTCGCTCGCCCCACCAACGGCCGCATGATCGGCGGAGTGTGCGCCGCGCTGGCCCGGCGCTTCGGCACCTCCGCCACCACGATGCGGGTGATCTTCGTGCTCTCCTGCCTGCTGCCCGGCCCGCAGTTCCTGCTCTACATAGCGCTGTGGGTGCTGCTGCCGTCGGAGGACAAGGCGGCGCGCTCGGCCTGGTGACGGCCGTCCGCAGCAACGCCGTCGGGGCGCGTCCGGTGATCCGGGTGCGCCCCGACGGCGTGTCGTGCGTGACGGGCGGCGCCGTTCAGCCCAGCGGGATGCCGTTCACCGGGAGACCGTGCGTCGGCAGGCCCTTGAGCGGCAGACCGCCGAGCAGACCGGCGACGGGCGCGGTCGGCCCGCCGGCGAGCGCCTGCTCGGCGATCGGCTGCGCGGCGGCCAGGCTCGCGCCGAGCGCGGGCTGGGCCTGCGTCAGCACCTCACCGGCCGCGGGCAGCGCCGTGGCCAGGTTCTCCGCCGGCAGCGTCCTGGTGACACCGTCCAGGGCCTGCGTGGCGTCCGGGACGGCCGGGGCGGCGTTCGCGGCGCCCGCACCGACGGCGGCGAAGGCGGCACCGAGAGCGGCGACACCGAGGGTCTTGGCAGCAGACTGCTTCATGATGAATGCGTCCTCGAATGGGATACGGGGAACTGAGCGGTTCTCGACCGTAAACACGCAGAGGGGTCGGCGGCAAACATCGAAATGCGGACAGATGGTGAACGTCTGCCCGCATTCCGTGCTCCGGAAAACCGCTACTCAGCCTTCCGTATCGGCAGAACCGCTGGTGGAGACGGTCTGCTGGAACAGCCATTCGGACTTCAGCTCGGAATATCCGGGCTTGATCACGTCACTGATCATGGCAAGTCGTTCATCGAAAGGAATGAATGCTGACTTCATAGCATTGACGGAGAACCACTGGAGATCGTCGAGCGTGTAGCCGAACGCGTCGACAAGGTGCTCGAATTCCCGGCTCATGCTGGTGCCGGACATCAGGCGGTTGTCCGTGTTGACGGTGGCCCGGAAGTGGAGCCGGCGCAGCAGGCCGATGGGGTGCTCGGCGTAGGAGGCGGCCGCTCCGGTCTGGAGGTTGGAACTGGGGCACAGCTCCAGCGGGATGCGCTTGTCGCGGACGTAGGAGGCGAGCCGGCCGAGCTTCACGCTGCCGTCGGCGGCGATCTCGATGTCGTCGATGATGCGCACCCCGTGGCCCAGCCGGTCGGCGCCGCACCACTGGAGGGCCTGCCAGATCGACGGCAGCCCGAAGGCCTCGCCGGCGTGGATGGTGAAGTGGTTGTTCTCGCGCTTCAGGTACTCGAAGGCGTCGAGGTGCCGGGTGGGCGGGAAGCCCGCCTCGGCGCCCGCGATGTCGAAGCCCACCACGCCCAGGTCCCGGAAGCGGTTGGCGAGTTCGGCGATCTCCAGGGCGCGGGCCGCGTGCCGCATGGCGGTGAGCAGGGCGCCGACGCGGATGCGGTGGCCGTTGCGCCGGGCCGTCCGCTCGCCCTCCCGGAAGCCCTCGTTGACGGCCTCGACGACCTCTTCGAGGCTCAGTCCGCCTTCGAGGTGCTGTTCGGGCGCGTAGCGCACCTCGGCGTAGACGACGCCGTCCTCGGCGAGGTCCTCGGCGCACTCGCGGGCGACCCGGACGAGCGCGTCGCGGGTCTGCATCACGCCGACGGTGTGCGAGAAGGTCTCCAGGTACCGTTCCAGCGAACCGGAGTCGGCGGCCTCCCGGAACCAGATGCCGAGCTTGTCGGGGTCGGTCTCCGGGAGTTGCGCGTACCCGGTGTCCCGGGCGAGGTCGACGATCGTGCCGGGGCGCAGCCCGCCGTCGAGATGGTCGTGCAGCAGAACCTTGGGTGCCCGCCGGATCTGGTCCGAGCTCGGGGTGTTGCCCGCCTGGGTGCTCTGGCTCGTCATTTCCGCACTCTAACTCCTACGCGCGTAGACGGCGCGCTGTACAACTCCGCCGATACGTAACGGTGACCGCCCGGACAGGTGGAGTACAACGGCGCTTCTGACACTGTTCTGTCATGGCACAGGATGTGACGCCGGTTCGGACGGTCCGGCTGGGGAAGGCGCTGGGCCCGGCGCCGACGGCGGTGAGCGGGGTGGTGCTGCTGCTCCCGGGCGGCGAGGAGGTGTCCAGCCGGAAACCGTCCGCCGTGTGGGCGGCCGCCTCCGTACGGGGGTTGGGGCGCAGGCTGGCCCGCGCGGGACGCGAGGAGGGCCTGGCCGTCCACGCCGTGCACTACCGCTACCGCGGCTGGAACGGCAGCGAGGCGCATCTCGCGGCGGACGCGGCCTGGGCGGCCGACGAGGCGGTACGGCGCTACGGGGACGTCCCCGTCTGCCTGGCCGGCGTCGACATGGGGGCGCGGGCGGCGCTGCGGGCGGCCGGCCACGAGGCCGTCAACTCCGTGCTGGCGATCGCCCCCTGGCTGCCGGAGGAGGACATGGCCGCTCCACCCGAACCGGTGAAGCAGCTGGCCGGGCGGCGGGTGCTGATCGTGCACGGCACGAACGACGAGCGCTGCGACCCCGAGCTGTCGTTCCGGCTCGCGGCGCGGGCGAAGAAGGCGAACCGGGACGTGTGCCGGTTCGAGGTGCACGCCGACGGCCACGGTCTGCACCAGTATCGCGGTGAAGTCCTGTCGCTGGCCGAGGACTTCGTGATGGGCGCGCTGTTCGGCCGGGCGCTCTCCCGGCCGGTGGAGGACGCGCTGGCCGCCCCGCCGCCGCTGGGGCTGCGGATGCCGTTGGCCGTGGGGTTCGGCACCTCGTTACGGCGCCCGGGCCGCCCCTGAGGCGTGGCCCTCAGTCCGGCAGCAAGCTGCCCCTCCTCGACAGCAGGAACTTCTTGAAGGCCGCCACGGGCGGGGTGTCCGGGTGGCCGTCCAGCCAGGCCACGCCGATCTCGCGGGCGGCTCTCGGGGCCGTGACCGTCAGCTCCACGACCCCCGGGCGGGCCACGGCGGGCGGCGGCAGCAGCGCCACGCCCAGGCCCGCCGCCACCAGTCCGCGCAGGGTCTCCGCCTCCTCCCCCTCGAAGGCGATCCGGGGCCGGAAACCGGCCTCCTTGCAGAGGTCGTCGGTGATCCGGCGCAGGCCGTAGCCCGGTTCCAGGGTCACGAAGGTCTCGTCGGCGGCCTCGGCGAGACGGACCCGCCTGCGGGCGGCGAGCCGGTGGTCGGCGGGGACGACCAGCCGCAGTTTCTGCTCGTCCAGGCGGCGGGCCACCAGGTCGGGGGCGTCCGGGACGGGGGAGGTCAGGCAGAGGTCCAGCTCCCCCGCCCGCAGCCGTTCGAGCATCGCCTCGCCGTAGTTCTGGACCAGGCTGAAGCGGACGCGCGGGTGATCGGCGCGGAAGGCGTGGATCAGCCCCGGGACCGTCTCCGCGCCCATGGTGTGCAGGAAGCCGAAGGCGACCTTCCCGGTGGCTGCGTCGGCGTCCGCCCGGACCTCGTCGGCGGCCCGCTCGATCTCGCCGAGGGCGCGCTCGACGGAGGCGAGGAAGGTGCGGCCCGCGGGGGTCAGGGAGACCGTGCGGCCGTGCCGGGCGAACAGGTCGACGCCCAGGTCCTGTTCGAGGCGGACCATGGCCCGGGAGAGCGTCGACTGCGGGACCTGCATCTCCTGCGCGGCGCGCGTGACGTGCTCGGTGCGGGCCACTCCGGCGAAGTAGGCGAGCCTGGGGGCCAGCAGCCTCGACATGTCCGCCATGTCTTCTGTGTCACCGGACGGTGACAGACGAGCCTGTGACCTCTGCTGATGCGCCATGGGAACGATTATGTCGATTCCATGCATTGGACGGATGAGCGGGGGCGTACGTAACTTCGAGGCATGTCTCCCGCCAGTACCGGGGCGTCCACGATCGTGGGCGCCGCGTCCTCCGCTCCCGTCTCCTCCGACTCCCGTCTGGCCCCCGGCGGCCCCGGCTACCGCCGGATGAGCTTCGCGCTCTTCCTCGCCGGTGTGGCGACCTTCGCCCTGCTGTATTCCACGCAGGCGCTCCTGCCGCTGATCTCCGACGACTTCGGGGTGGCGGCGAGCCGGGCGAGCTGGACGGTGGCGGCGGCGACCGGTGGCCTGGCGCTGTTCGTGCTCCCGATGAGCGCCCTGTCGGAGCGCTACGGCCGCCGTACGGTCATGACGGCCTCGCTGGGCGTGGCGGTGGGCGTGGGCCTGCTGGTCCCGTTCGCGCCCTCCCTGGGCACGCTGGTCGTGCTGCGGGCGGTGCAGGGCGCGGCGCTGGCCGGCCTCCCGGCGTCGGCGACCGCGTACCTGGCCGAGGAGGTCCGGCCGAAGGCCCTCGTCACGGCGATCGGCCTGTTCGTGGCGGGCAACAGCGTCGGCGGGATGAGCGGCCGGGTCGTCACCGGCTGGATCGCGCAGGAGTGGGGCTGGCGGGTGGCCGTCGGGGTGATCGGCGCCCTCGCGGTGGCCTGCGCGATCGCCTTCCGCCTGCTGCTGCCGGCGCCCCGGCACTTCACGGCGGGTTCGCCGGCGCCCCGCGTGCTCATCGGCACGGTCCGCGGGCACCTCGCCGACCCGCTGCTGCGTCGGCTGTACGCGATCGGCGCGCTGTTCATGACGGTGTTCGGCGGCGTGTACACGGTGATCGGCTACCGGCTGACGGAGGCGCCGTTCTCGCTGCCCCAGGGCATCGTCGGCTCGATCTTCCTGGTGTACCTGGTGGGCACGGTGTCGGCGTCGACGGCGGGCCGGCTGGTCGGCCGCCTCGGCCGGCGCGGCGCGCTGTACCTGGCGGGCGGCACCACGGCCGCAGGACTGCTGGTGTCGCTGGCGGACTCGCTGGTCCTGGTCCTGCTCGGCCTGGTCCTGATCACGGCGGGCTTCTTCGCGGGGCACGCGGTGGCCTCCTCGGCCGTCAGCAAGACGGCGACGACCGGCCGCGCCCAGGCCTCCGCCCTCTACCAGTCCGCGTACTACATCGGCTCCAGCGCGGGCTCCACGGTCGGGGCGCTGGCCTTCCACTCGGGCGGCTGGGCCGGGACGGTCGGCGTGGGCGTCCTGGCGGTGCTCGGCGTCGTGACGATCACGGTGTCCGGGACCCGGGCGGCCCGCCGGGAGACGCTGGTCCCCGCGCACTGAACGTCCCGCGGCCCCGCCGCGGTCCTCCCCCTGCTCGGGGCCGGTTGTCAGTGGTGGCGCATAGCCTCCGCGCGACGACCGGTGCGAGCAGGGGGTTTTTCATGGAGTTCCGTATCGACCGCGGTGACCTCGCGGAGGCGGTGGCCTGGGCGGCCCGGGCGCTGCCCGCCCGTACGCCGGTCCCCGTGCTGGGCGGGCTGCTGCTCGAGGCGGCGGCGGGCCGGCTGACGGTGTCGGGGTTCGACTTCGAGACGGCGGCCCGGATCGAGACGGACGCCGAGGTCGCGACGGCGGGCCGGGTGCTCGTGCTCGGCCGCCGGCTCCTCGACATCTGCAAGGTGCTGCCGGACGGGCCGGTGAGCTGCGCCCTGGCCGGCAGCCGGTTCACGGTCGAGGCGGGCGGCACGGGCTTCGGCCTGTCGACTCTCCCGCGCGAGGAGTACCCCGCCCCGCCGGAACCGCCGGCGGCGTACGGCACGGTGGACGCGGCCGCGTTCGCGACCGCCGTCGCCCAGGTCGCGGTGGCCGCGGGCCGCGACGACACGCTCCCGGTGCTGACGGGCGTCCAACTGCGCCTGGAGGGGGAGGAGATGACGCTGTCGGCGTCGGACCGCTACCGGTACGCGGTGCGAGCGCTGGAGTGGAAGCCGGAGGCGGCCGCCGCGGGGGTGGCGGAGGCGCTCGTG
This sequence comes from Streptomyces sp. 3330, assembly GCF_031456635.1. NCBI lineage: Bacteria > Bacillati > Actinomycetota > Actinomycetes > Kitasatosporales > Streptomycetaceae > Streptomyces > Streptomyces sp. 3330. The sequence goes on along the minus strand of NZ_JAVDVA010000005.1, from coordinate 286,433 downwards.
CCGGCCCGGCGGCTGCTGGACGTGGCCCGGTCGCTGGCCCGCTGCGGGACGGTCCGGGTCGGGCTCGACGGGGCCTCGGGGGGTGGGCCGATCGGCTTCGACGGCGGGCGGACGCGGACCGTGGTCCGGCGGCTGGACGGGCGGCTGCCCGCCTACGGGAAGCTGTTCGACATGGCGGGGGCCGCCGTCGCCGAGGTGGAGAGCGGGGCGCTGACGGAGGCCGTGCGGAGAGTCGCGGTGGTGGCGGAGGCGAACAGCCCGGTACGGCTGGACTTCTCGGCCGACTCCGTCCTGCTGCGCGCCGGGTACGGCGACGACGTGGCCGCCCAGCGGCTGCCCGCCGCGCTGACCGGCGCCGACGAGGTGGGCGTGGCCTTCAACCCGGCCTACCTGCTGGACGCGCTGGCCTCCTTCGGGACACCGAGGCTGCGGGTGGAGCTGCTGGGGACGGGCCAGCGGGCGCTGCTGAGCGCGGCGGACGCGCCCGAGGCCCACCGACACCTGCTGATGTCCGTGAAGCAGCTGGTCTGAGCACGGCGGTCACGCCTGCGCCCGGACCCGGCGTCCTCGGCGACGCCGCCGCGCCACGGCAGTACGTCACGGCGTCCCGGACACGGCGGCCCGGCTACGGCGGCCTGCGTGCGAAGGTCCGGGGCGCGATGGGCTGATCATGGGTCGGGCCATGGCCCTGGCCTGCGGATTCGGTGACTCGGCGGGCCATTGTCAGTGGGCTGCGGTAGCTTCCGAAGTGCTGGGCGCACAGGCGCGTGACAGAACGGCCACAGGGGTGGGTGGACGATGGGCAACAGCACGGCGACGACGAGCGGCATCGACGTCGCACTGGAGAAGCACCGGACGGAACTGACCGGCTACTGCTACCGCATGCTCGGCTCCTCCTTCGAGGCCGAGGACGCGGTGCAGGACACCATGGTCCGCGCCTGGCGGAGCTACGAGAAGTTCGAGGGCCGCTCCAGTCTGCGCTCGTGGCTGTACCGGATCGCGACGAACGTCTGTCTGGACATGCTGACGGCCGGCAACAAGCGGGCCCGGCCGATGGACCTCTCCGAGTCCACCCCGCTGGCCCGGGCCGCCCTCTCCCCCCGCCCCGACAACACCTGGCTGGAGCCCATGCCGGACGCCCGTGTGCTGCCGACGGTGGAGGACCCGGCCGAGGCGGCGGTCGCCAAGGAGTCGGTGCGCCTCGCGTTCATGGCCGCCTTGCAGCAGCTCCCGCCGAAGCAGCGGGCGGTGCTGATCCTGCGGGAGGTGCTGGCGTGGAGGGCGAGCGAGGTCGCCGAGCTGCTCGACACCTCGGTCGCCTCGGTGAACAGCGCGCTCCAGCGGGCGCGGGCGACCCTGTCCGAGCGGGAGGCCTCCGGCGCGGACGCGGCGGTGTCCGACCCGCTGGACGAGGAGCAGCAGAAACTGCTCGACCGCTATGTGGCGGCCTTCGAGGGCTATGACATGGCGGCGCTGACGGCTCTCCTCCACGAGGACGCCATCATGACGATGCCGCCGTTCGACCTGTGGCTGACCGGCCACGACGACATCACCGGCTTCATGACCACGATCGGCTCCGCGTGCGAGGGCTCGCGCCTGCTGCCGGTCCAGGTCAACGGACTGCCGGGCTTCGCCCAGTACAAGCCGGACCCCGACCGGGGCGGGTTCACCCCGTGGGCGATCCAGGTCCTGGAGATCTCAGACGGCCGCCTCACCGGGTTCCACTTCTACCTCGACACGCAGCGCTGGTTCCCCCTCTTCGACCTCCCCCTCCACCTCGAAGCGGAGACCGGCGAGGTCGAGCAGGGCGCGTAGGGCCGGGTCGGGGGCGCGCAGCCGTATGTGTCCCCCGGCCCGCCGGGCGGCCAGCTGGAGCCGCGCCAGCAGGTCGACGGCGGTGAGCCCCGGCGGTCCGATCCCGGCGACGTCGCAGACGACGACCGCGGCGCCGGTGGCCTCCATCAGCGCCCGTGCGTCGTCGACGAGCCCTGGCACCCGCGGACGGGTGACAGGGCCGTTCAGAGTGAGCACGGGCGGTGTCGTCGATTCCACGATCGGTAGACCGGCGCCGGGCGCCCAACTCATCGGAGCGGGAGCGCCGACGTCGGGCCGTCCGCTCAGGCGATGCGCTCCAGCACCACGGGAGACGGGGTGAACCCGGTGCCGGCCGCGCCGATGTCGTACGAGCCCTGGACGGCCTCGAGCGCGTACGCGAAGCGCTCCGGGGTGTCCGTGTGCAGGGTCAGCAGGGGCTGGCCCTCCTTGACCGTGTCACCGGGCTTGGCGTGCAGTTCGACGCCCGCGCCCGCCTGCACCGGGTCCTCCTTGCGGGCCCGGCCCGCACCGAGACGCCAGGCGGCGATGCCGATGTCGTAGGCGTCGAGACGGGTCAGGACGCCCGAGGCGTCCGCCTTCACCACGTGCTGTTCCTTCGCCGTGGGCAGCGGGGCGTCCGGGTCGCCGCCCTGGGCCGCGATCATGCGGCGCCAGACGTCCATGGCCGAGCCGTCGGCCAGCGCCTTCGCCGGGTCCGCGTCCTTCACGCCGGCCGCGTCGAGCATCTCGCGGGCGAGCGCGATCGTCAGTTCCACCACGTCCGCCGGGCCGCCGCCGGCCAGCACCTCGACGGACTCACGGACCTCGAGGGCGTTGCCGGCCGTCAGACCGAGGGGGGTGGACATGTCGGTCAGCAGCGCGACCGTCTTCACGCCGTGGTCGGTGCCGAGGCCGACCATCGTCGAGGCCAGCTCGCGCGCGTCCTCGATGGTCTTCATGAAGGCGCCGGTGCCGACCTTCACGTCGAGGACCAGGGAGCCGGTGCCCTCCGCGATCTTCTTCGACATGATCGACGAGGCGATCAGCGGGATCGCCTCCACCGTGCCCGTGACGTCGCGCAGCGCGTACAGCTTCTTGTCGGCCGGGGCGAGGCCGTCGCCCGCCGCGCAGATCACCGCGCCGGTCGTGTCGAGGACGTGCAGCATCTCCTCGTTCGACAGCAGCGCGCGCCAGCCGGGGATCGACTCCAGCTTGTCCAGGGTGCCGCCGGTGTGGCCGAGACCGCGGCCGGAGAGCTGCGGGACCGCCGCGCCGCAGGCCGCCACCAGCGGGGCCAGCGGAAGCGTGATCTTGTCGCCGACGCCGCCCGTGGAGTGCTTGTCGGCCGTCGGACGCGACAGCGTGGAGAAGTCCATCCGCTCGCCGGAGGCGATCATCGCGGCCGTCCAGCGGGCGATCTCGCGGCGGTTCATGCCGTTGAGCAGGATGGCCATGTTGAGGGCGGCCATCTGGTAGTCGGCGACCTCACCGCCGGTGTACGCGTCGATGACCCAGTCGATCTGCGCGTCGCTGAGCTCACCGCGGTCCCGCTTGGTGCGGATGACGGACACGGCGTCCATCGACAACTGCGTCATGGCTTTCCTTCCGGTGGTGCTTCGTAGTGCGGGTGCGCGGTGGCGCGGCAAAAGACGTTGCGGAAACCGCGCGGCCCCTCTGCGCCGGTCAGAGGGGCCGCGCGGGACTCACCCTGCGAGGTGGCCCGGACCGAAGGCCTGCGGGAGCATCTCCGCCAGCGGCAGGATCCCCGCCGGCGTCTCCAGCAGGAGTTCCGGGCCGCCGAACTCGTAGAGCAGCTGGCGGCAGCGGCCGCACGGGACGAGGATCTCGCCCCGGCCGTCCACACAGGTGAAGTGGGTGAGCCGGCCGCCGCCGGTGTTCTGGAGCTCCGAGACGAGCCCGCACTCGGCGCACAGGCCGAGCCCGTAGGAGGCGTTCTCGACGTTGCAGCCGGACACGGTCCGGCCGTCGTCGACCAGGGCCGCCACGCCGACCGGGTAGCCGGAGTACGGGGCGTACGCCCGGGACATGGCGTCCCGGGCCACCGTACGCAGCTTCTCCCAGTCGACCGTCTCGGCGGGTCCGGCGGCGGGCGGGGTCACTTGCCCTGCCCCTTCCGGTACGGCATGCCGTCCGCCTTGGGCATCCTGAGGGACTGGGCGGAGAGCGAGAGCACCAGCAGGGTGACGACGTACGGCGCGGCCGTCACGACCTGGCGCGGGACCTCGTCGGTGCCGAGGTACCAGACGAACATCAGGGCCGAGACCAGCACGGTGACGACGGCGGGGACGTACTTCTTCTTCCACGCCAGGTAGGCCGCGCCGAACACCAGGACGATCGCGAGCAGCAGGATCAGCGCGTGCACGTTGGTGGTGCCGCCGCGCAGGTTGAGGCTGTCGGTGTAGCCGAACAGGCCCGCGCCGAGGGCGAGGCCGCCCGGCATCCAGTTGCCGAAGATCATCGCGGCGAGGCCGATGTAGCCGCGGCCCGCGGTCTGGCCGTCGAGGTAGACGTTCGAGGCCACGATGGACAGGAACGCGCCGCCGAGGCCGGCGAAGCCACCGCTGATGATCACGGCGATGTACTTGTACTTGTAGACGTTGACGCCGAGGGACTCGGCGGCCACCGGGTTCTCGCCGCAGGACCGCAGCCGCAGGCCGAAGGCCGTCCGCCACAGCACCCACCAGGTGACCGGGACGAGGGCGACGGCGACGACGGTGAGCGGCGACAGGTCGGTGATCAGACCGCCGACCAGGCCGGCGACGTCCGAGATCAGGAACCAGTGCTTCTCGTTGAGCGTGTCCAGCCAGCCCGACAGACCCGGCACGTCGAAGGTGCCCAGCGAGTCGATCGGCGGGGACTGCTTGGCGGAGCCGCCGTCGGCGTTCTCGAAGGTGAACTTCGACAGGTAGCGGGTGGTGCCCAGGGCCAGGATGTTGATGGCCACACCGGAGACGATGTGGTTCACGTTGAAGGTGACGGTCGCGATGGCGTGCAGGACGGCGCCGAGCGCGCCGCCGATGATGCCGAAGGCGACGCCCGTCCACGGGCCCCACTGGTAGCCGGCCCAGGCGCCGAACCAGGTGCCGAGGATCATCATGCCCTCGAGGCCGATGTTGACGACGCCCGCGCGCTCGGCCCACAGACCGCCGAGGCCGGCGAGGCCGATCGGGACGGCGAGGCGCAGGGCCGTGGACATCTGGCCGGTGGAGGTGATGCCGTCCGCGCCGGTGATGAGACGGACGATCGAGGTCAGCACCAGAACGCCCGCGATGATCAGCAGGAGGACCGGGAGCGAGAGTTTGCGGCCGCCCTTGCCGGGCTGCTTCGCCTGCGGCTTGGCGATGGTCGTGGTGCTCATCAGACCGTCACCTCCTTCTTGGTGTTCTGGGCGGCGGCGGCGAGCTCGGCGCCGACGCGCTTCTGCTGGCGGCGCAGACCCCACTGGCGTACGGCCTCGTACGAGATGACGACCGCGAAGACGATCAGGCCCTGCATGATCGTGGCGATCTCCTTCTCGTACGCCACGGGGGTGGCGTAGTCGAGGGCGGGAGAGGCCTTGTCGAGGAAGGCGATCAGGAGCGCGGCGAAGGCGATGCCGACCGGGTTGTTGCGGCCGAGCAGGGCGATGGTGATGCCGGTGAAGCCCAGACCCGTGGGGAAGCTCAGGCTGTAGGTGTGGGCGTCGCCGAGCAGCAGCGGCAGACCGGAGAGGCCCGCGATGCCGCCGGAGATGAGCATGGCGGTGAGGACCATCTTCTTGGCGTCGACGCCGGAGGCCGCGGCCGCGGTCTCGGACTCGCCGGTGGCGCGCAGGTCGAAGCCGAAGCGGGTGCGGTTGAGGACGATCCAGTAGACGATGCCGAGCGCGATGGCGAGGAAGACCAGGCCGTAGATCTCGCCGACGTCCGCGCCGAGGTCGATGCCGGGCACCCAGCCGGATTCCTCCATGATGCCGGTGGTGTTGTTGTTGCCGACCTGCACACCCCAGATGTTGTCGAGGGTGAGGTAGCCGATCAGGCTGGTGGCGATCGCGTTCAGCATGATCGTCGCGACGACCTCGCTGACCCCTCGGGTGACCTTCAGGACGCCCGCGATGCCGGCCCAGAAGGCGCCGGTGAGGACGCCGACGAGGAGCAGCAGCGGAATCTGCAGGAAGGACGGCAGGGCGATGTTCGCGCCGACCACGGCGGTCATCATCGCGGCGAGGCGGTACTGGCCGTCGACGCCGATGTTGAACAGGTTCATGCGGAAGCCGATGGCGACCGCCAGGGCGGCGATGTAGTACATCGAGGCCTGGTTGACGATCAGGACCTGGACGTCGGAGTAGCCGGCCTGCTCCAGCATGAGCGTGTACGGCTCGATCGGGCTCTTGCCCGAGGCGATCAGCACGACCGAGGTCAGCAGGATCGCCGCGACGAGCGCGATGACCGGGCCGGCCACCGCGAGGAGCACGCGCTCCTTGTCGAACTTCTTCATCGGGCCTCGTCCTCCGGACCGGCAGCTTCCTCGGTGGTTTCCGCGTCGTCCACGTGTTCCAGATGACCGGTCGCGGCGCCGGTCATGGCGGAGCCGAGCTCCTCCGGGGTGATGGTGGCGGGGTCGGCGTCCGCGACCAGGGTGCCGTTGTAGATCACGCGCAGGGTGTCCGACAGGCCGATGAGCTCGTCGAGGTCGGCGGAGATCAGCAGCACGGCCAGGCCCTCGCGGCGGGCCTCGCGGATGCGGTCCCAGATCTGGGCCTGCGCGCCGACGTCCACACCCCGGGTCGGGTGGGCGGCGATCAGGAACTTCGGGTTGTGGCTCATCTCGCGGCCGACGATCAGCTTCTGCTGGTTGCCGCCGGAGAGCGAGGCGGCGGTGACGTCGATGCCGGGGGTGCGGACGTCGAACTCCTCGACGATCCGGCGGGTGTCGGCCTGGGCGCCCTTGATGTTCAGCCAGAAGCCCTTGGCGTTGGGCGCCTCGGTGACATGGCCGAGGATGCGGTTCTCCCAGAGGGGCGCTTCCAGGAGCAGTCCCTGGCGGTGGCGGTCCTCGGGGATGTAGCCGACGCCGGACTCGCGGCGCTTGCGCGTGGACCAGGGGGTGATGTCCTCGCCGAGGAAGGCGATGGTGCCGGAGTCGGCGTTCTTGGTGCCGATCAGCGCGTCGATCAGCTCGGTCTGGCCGTTGCCCTCGACACCGGCGATGCCCATGACCTCACCGGCGTGGATGGTGAAGCTGACGTCGTCGAGCGCCTTCTTGACCTCGCCGCCGAGCGCGACCTCGGGCGCGATCATGCCGCTGACCCCGCCGGTCGTGGGCTCCGCCTCGACGCCCAGGGAGGCGCCGCCGCTGGCGTACACGGTGAGGTTCGCGACCTGGATGACGGGCTTGTCGGTGACCGTGGACTCGGCGGTCTCCGGGGTGGGCAGCTCGCTGCCGACCATCATCTCGGCGAGCTGGCGCGGGGTGGTCTCGGCGGGGACGGCCGTGCCGACGGTCGTGCCGCGCCGGATGACGGTGATCTCGTCGGCGACGGAGAGCACCTCGCCCAGCTTGTGGGAGATGAAGATGACGGACAGGCCCTCGGACTTCAGTTCGCGGAGGTTGTCGAAGAGCGCGTCGACCTCCTGCGGGACGAGCACGGCGGTCGGCTCGTCGAGGATGAGGGTCTTGGCGCCGCGGAAGAGGACCTTGAGGATCTCCACCCGCTGCCGGTCGGCGACGCCGAGGTCCTCGACCAGGGCGTCCGGGCGCACGCCGAGCCCGTAGCGGTCGGAGATCTCCTTGATCTTCTTACGGGCGTTGCCACCGATGCCGTGCAGCTTCTCGCTGCCCAGCACGACGTTCTCCAGGACGGTCAGGTTGTCGGCCAGCATGAAGTGCTGGTGGACCATGCCGATGCCGCGGGCGATGGCGTCGGCGGGGCTGGAGAAGGTCACCTGTCCGCCGTCGATCGCGATGGTGCCCTCGTCCGGCTTCTGCATGCCGTAGAGGATCTTCATCAGCGTCGACTTGCCGGCGCCGTTCTCGCCGACGAGGGCGTGCACGGTGCCTTTGCGGACGGTGAGGTGGATGTCGTGGTTGGCGACGACACCGGGGAAGCGCTTGGTGATCCCCGCCAGCTCTACCGCGATCGTCGACTGTGCGGTGAGCGGAGGGCTGCTGGACGCGTCGATGGCGCACTCTCCTTGGGAAAGGGGCCGCTCTACGCGCGTAGCGCCCCTGCTTTAAATAGTGCCCGGATCAGGTCGATCTTGAATGATCTTGATAGCCGCCGTGGCGGTTTCACGATCGGTTCTCGATCCGTTCCGAGCATTCTGCCGCGCGAACGGGGCGCGGGGAGGACATCCTTCCCGCGCCCGGTTCCGTGGCCGTAACGCTGCCATTACAGCGCTCCATCGGCCAAGGCCTCTGACAGAAGGTCAGGAGGTCTTCACCGTGATGGTGCCGTTCTTGATGCCCTCTTCGGCCTTCTTGATCGCGTCCTGGATCGCGGTGTTGCTGGCGAAGGCCGGGTTCGAGTCCGACACGCTCACGCCGCCGTTCTCCAGGCTGCCGCGGACCACGCCGGTCGCGGGCTTGCCGTCGTGCACGGACTTGGCCAGCGTGTAGACCGCGCCCTCGACGTTCTTCATGGCCGACGTGAGGATCGAGTCCTTGTACGTCTTCAGCGCGTCCTGCTTGTACTGGTCGGAGTCGACGCCGATGGCCCACACCTTGTTGGCGTTGGCGGCCTTGATGACGCCCTGGCCGGACAGGCCGGCGGCGGCGTAGACGACGTCCGCGCCGGCGTCGATCTGGCCCTCGGCGGCGCTCTCACCCTTGTCGGGGCTGGAGAAGCCGCCCTCGGCGGCGGTCTCGGTCAGGTACTGCGACTTGACCGTGACGCCCTTCTTGGTGTCCTGGACGCCCTGCTTGAAGCCCGCCTCGAACTTGTGGATCAGCGGGACGTCCACGCCGCCGACGAAGCCGACGGTGTTGGTCTTGGTGGCCTTGGCGGCGGCGACGCCGGCGAGGTAGGAGGCCTGCTCCTCGTGGAAGACGAGGTCGGCGACGTTGTCGGCCTTGATCTGCTCGTCGTCGACGATGCCGAAGGTGGTCTTCGGGTACTTGGCCGCGACCTCCTTGACGGCGGGCGCGTAGGCGAAGCCGACGCCGATCACCGGGTTGTAGCCCTGCTTGGCAAGGCTCTCCAGGCGCTGCACCTTGTCCGCGTCGGACTCGCCGTCCTGCGGCTCGACCGCGGTGGACTTGTAGCCGAACTCCTTGTCGGCCTTGTCCAGGCCGGCCGTGGCGGCGTCGTTGAAGGACTGGTCGCCCTTGCCACCGACGTCGTACGCGAGCGCGAGGCCCAGGTTCTTGTCACTGCTGTCGGAGGAGGACGACGACGTGGAGGAGCTTCCGCAAGCGGAAACGGTTACGGCGAGGGCTGCGGTGGCAACGCCCGCAACCGCGATTCGGGACACCCGGCGCATGGAACTTGACTCCTTTGTGCAAGCGCCCAAACCAGGCGCTGGTTCCGCCGCAGCGTAACGCGCGTAGACCAGACGGAAAAACCCTTCTGTCCGGTCCGTTACCGAGCTGTGGCCACAGTCGCGGTCCAGGTTACGGACAGCAGTGCGCCCCTTGCGGGAGGCAAGGGGCGCATGGGCTGCAAGGACGCCCGGAAGGGCGTAGCCGGAGCCGGGTGGAACGGGTTTCGGCCGTTACTTGGTGTTAACCGTGATCTTGCCGTCGATGATGTCCTGCTTGGCCTTGTCGACGGCCGCGACGACGTCCGTCATCGCCTTGTACTTCGGGTTGCTGTCGGCGAATCCGACACCGTCGTTGGAGAGGCTGCCGCGGACCACACCGGACAGCGGCTTGCCCGCGTGGACGGACTTCACGAGGTCGTAGACGGCGCCGCCGACGTTCTTCAGCGCCGAGCCGAGGATGTAGTCCTTGTAGGCCGCCAGCGCGCTCTGGCTGTACTGGTCGGAGTCGACGCCGATGGCCCACACCTTCTTGGCCGCGGCCTCGGTGATGACGCCCTGACCGGAGAGACCGGCCGCGTGGTAGATGACGTCGGCGCCCGCCTCGACCTGGCCGCTCGCCGCGTCCTTGCCCTTGTCGGGGCTGGAGAAGCCGCCCTCCTGGGCGGTCTCCGTCAGGTACTGCGACTCGATCTTGATGTTCGGGTTGACCGACTTGGCGCCCTGGACGTAACCGGCCTCGAACTTGTGGATCAGCGGGATGTCCACGCCCCCGATGAAGCCGATGTGCGCCTTCTTGCTGGCCTTGGCGGCCGCGACACCGGCGAGGTAGGAGGCCTGCTCCTCGTGGAAGACCATGTCGGCGACGTTCTTCGCCTGGATCTGCTCGTCGTCGATGATCCCGAAGGTGGTCTTCGGGAACTTGGCGGCGACCGCCTTGACGGCCGGCGCGTAGGCGAAGCCGACGCCGATCACCGGGTTGTAGCCGGCCTGGGCGAGCTGCGTCAGGCGCTGCACCTTGTCCGCGTCGGACTCGCCGTCCTGCGGCTCGATGTCCTGGCCGCCGATCTTGAATTCCTTCTCGGCCTTCTGGAAACCGGCGTAGGCGGCGTCATTGAAGGACTGGTCGCCCTTGCCACCGATGTCGTACGCGAGGCCGATGCCCTTGCCCGAGTAGGTGCCGCTGCCGGATTCCGAGTCGCTCGACTTGGAGTCGGTGCTGGACTTGCCGCAACCGGCGGCGGCGAGCGCGACGACCGCGACGGTCACCGCGGCCCGGGAGAATCTCGTCCTCCGAGAGATCAGACGCATAGCTAGCACCCCTTCATCCCCACGGCGCCGTGACCGGCCCGCTTTCCCCTTGGTGGCGCCGTTCAGGAGGGGCTCCCCAACAAGCCTTTCCCGGTGGCGATTCCGGCGCACAGTAACGCGCGTAGAAGCGCAGGGGAACGGGGTTTCTCCGGGCCGTTATCGATTCGTGCCGACGCCGGGTTACAACCACGTCCCCGGGGTTACGGGTGGGTGACACAAGGGGATGAAGGGGCGCTTTTCCGGCACCCCTTCGCCCGGCACCCCTTCGCCCGGCGCACCTGCGCGCGGGCCCTCGCCGAGATCCCCTCGCCGGGTTCCCTCAGCGGGTGCGGGTCGCCGCGTCCAGCAGTGCGGCCGCGGTGAAGAGCTCCACGCCGACGGTGATCGCCGACTCGTCCGCGTCGAAGTCGCCCTGGTGCAGATCGCGCACGGTGCGCTCGCCGGGCGGGCGGACGCCGAGGCGGGCCATCGCGCCGGGCACCCGCTCCAGGTACCAGGAGAAGTCCTCGCCGCCGAGGCTCTGCTCGGTGCCCTCCACGGCCGTCTCGCCGCGTCGGGCGATCATGGCGTCCCGCAGCAGGCCGGCGACCTCGCCGTCGTTGACGACGGGCGGGACGCCCCGCACGTAGTTGATCTCCGACTTGGCCCGGTGCAGGTTGGCGACCTCGTCGATCGCCGCGACGACGATGTCCGGAGCCTGCCGCCACGCCTCGATGTCCAGGCAGCGCACGGTCCCGGAGAGCTCGGCGTGCTGCGGGATCACGTTCGGCGCGTGCCCGCTCTCGATCCGGCCCCAGGTGACGGCCAGCCCGGCCCGGGTGTCGACGCGGCGGCCGACCAGCGCGGGCACGTCGGTCACGACCCGGGCGACGGCGGTCACCAGGTCGGTGGTGAGATGCGGGCGGGCGGTGTGGCCGCCGGGCCCGTCCAGCGAGATCTCCAGCCGGTCGCAGGCGGAGGTGATGGCGCCCTCGCGCAGCCCGACCCGGCCCGCGTCGACCCGCGGGTCGCAGTGCACGGCGATGATCCGCCCGACCCCGTCCAGCGCCCCGTCCTCGATGGCGTCGGCGGCGCCGCCGGGCAGCACCTCCTCGGCGGGCTGGAAGATCAGCCGCACGGGCCGCGGGAGCCGGCCCTGCCGGTGCAGCTCGGCGAGGACGAGCCCGGCGCCGAGCACGACGGTGGTGTGCACGTCGTGTCCGCAGGCGTGCGCGCGGTCCGGCACGGTCGAGCGGTACGAGCACTCCGTCTTGGTGTCCGGGATGGGCAGCGCGTCGATGTCGGCGCGCATGGCGAGGACGGGGACCCCGTCGGCCCCGGCGCCCGCGACGCCGCCTCCGCCCACGGTCCCGATGTCACAGATGAGGCCGGTCCCCACGGCGAGTACGCGCGGCTCGAGGCCCGCCTTCTCGAGGCGGGCCTTGATCGCGGCCGTCGTGCGGAACTCCTGGTTGCCGAGCTCTGGGTGCATGTGCATGTCGCGGCGGAAGGCCACGAGTTCTGCGCGCAGCGCCTCCGGCAAGGTGCCGGGAAGGGCGCCGGGCAGCGCACCCGGAAGTGCGCCGGGGAGCACGTCTTCCCCTGACGGATCGGCCTCGGACTCTCGGGACATCAGTTGCTTCACCCTCTGAAGGGTAGGACGCCGGGGCGGTCAACTGACCCGATCAACAAAAGTTCAACCCGTTAGGCGAAGAAAAGTTGGCCGCGCGGCGCATGGCTGCTGTGGTGGATGGGTAAACTCGCCGGTTTCCCGTCGGCTCCCACACTTCTTCCTTCCTTTCACGGATACCACGGACGGCTCGAGGAACGCTGGGTTTGTCCACGTTCCGGGACCGATCCCGGAATCATCACCTCCCTGCGGCGATTGCGCCACGCCGGGCGACGGCGGGCGGCGGACCGGGCACGGTGCCCTCATGGAGACGATGACGTGCGGGTGCGGCGAGGACCGGATCCCCGGGATCCTGGCGAGGGGCGTGGTGGCGCTCACCCTGACGGGGCTGGTGGTGATGGCTCTCACGGCGTGTCTGCTCGGGGGTGTGCTGTGGGCGGTCACCCGGTGGCGCGACAGGACGCGCGGGGAGCCCGAGGAAAGCTTCTTCGACGGGTTCGGCCGTTGGGAGGAGGAACAGGCGGAGCCGCGGCCCCGTGGAGGCGGCGGCTCGTAGTCACCCGTGGTCCCGCCCTCGCGTCAGACGACGCTCACCGCCGCCAGCCGGTGCACGTCCTTCGCCGTGCCCGTCACCCCGGACAGGAACCCCTGGGCCCTGGGTGAGGCGTGGTCCGTCAGCCAGGCCGGGTCGATGTCGCAGACCGCGACGCGGACGTCCGTGCCGGACAGGGCCAGCGGCAGGGTGTGCACGACCGTGGAGGGAAAGCTGAGGACGGTCCGGCCGATGGGGCCGCGGCGGGCGATCAGTTCCAGCGGCAGGTCCGGGCGGACCACCTCCAGTCCCGTCTCGACGGCCAGCCGGTGGAGTTTGTCCGTGCTCTCCCGGCGGTGGGCGAAGTAGCGGGTCGCGCCGTGCGCCTCGGCGAGCCCGCGGACCGCCTCCAGATAGCGGTCGGCGTCCACCACGCCCGTCTCCACCAGCGAGGTGCCGACCATGTCCGCGGTCTTCGTCACCCGGGGCGGACCGAACCGGTCGCGGGTCCAGGCGAAGACGTTGGACGTGATCGTGACGCCGTCGGGCACCTCCTCCATCGGCATGGAGGAGAAGACCTCGACGCCGCGGCCGGGGCCGGGGGTCAGCCGGCGGCGGGCCGCGCCGGACACCGGGGCGAAGAGCACGTCCCGGGGGCCCGTGCGGCCGCCCTTGCGGTGCCAGCGGACGAGACGCTCGCCGCGGGCCAGCTGGCCCACGAACTCCATCGTCGCCGTGCCGTCGTCCACCACGACCAGCTCGCTCGCCCTGGTGATGGTCAGCAGCAGCTGGACGTAACGGGAGAACGGGTCGCCCATCACCATCCGTTCCGCGCGCCGCAGCAGCGGGGTGAGGCCGCCGATGGTGCGGAAGGGCGCCGTGGCGCCGCCGCGGGCCTCCTCCCAGCGGACCGTGTGCCCTTCCCGGCGGGCCAGCTCGGCCATGCGGCGCAGCTGGCCGCGGGTCATCGGGTCGGTCGGGGACAGGACGACGAGGGTCATCCCCGCGCCGGGCTCCTCCCCCGGGTGGAGTTCCCGGGCGTGCGCCCACTCGAGGACGTTCAGGAGCTGCACCGGACTCTCGACGAAGGCGAGGGTGTGGGGGGTGTGGCCGGAGTTCTTCCCGGCGCGAGGACTCATCGTCGGACGACCATCCCGTAAGGCACTCGGAGGGGTATGTCAGGTCACACCGCGACCGGTTCGCCCGCCGCCGCCGCGATCTCCGCCTCCGCGACGACGCCCGACACGCGGCGCAGCTTCTTCATGGGGCCGAGCTCGGAGTCGTAGACCTTCTTGACGCCGTCGCCGAGGGAGGCCTCGATGGTGCGGATGTCGCGGACGAGGCGGGCGAGGCCGCCCGGCTCGACGGAGGCGGCCTGGTCGGAGCCCCACATCGCGCGGTCGAGGGTGATGTGGCGCTCGACGAAGGCGGCGCCGAGGGCGACCGCGGCGAGGGTGGTCTGCAGGCCGGTCTCGTGGCCGGAGTAGCCGATCGGGACGTTCGGGTACTCCTTCTCCAGCGTGTTGATCACACGGAGGTTGAGCTCCTCGGCCTTCGCCGGGTAGGTCGAGGTGGCGTGGCACATGAGGATGTTGTCGCTGCCGAGGACCTCGACCGCGTGGCGGATCTGCCGGGGCGTCGACATGCCGGTGGAGAGGATGACGGCGCGGTTGGTGGAGCGCAGGGCGCGCAGCAGTTCGTCGTCCGTCAGCGAGGCGGACGCCACCTTGTGCGCGGGGACGTCGAACTTCTCCAGGAAGGCGACCGCCTCGGTGTCCCACGGGGACGCGAACCAGGCGATGCCCTTCTCCTTGCAGTACTCGTCGATCTGCCGGTACTCGTCCTCGCCGAACTCCACGCGGTGGCGGTAGTCGATGTAGGTCATGCGGCCCCAGGGGGTGTCGCGCTCGATGTCCCACTGGTCGCGCGGGGTGCAGATCTCGGGGGTGCGCTTCTGGAACTTCACGGCGTCGCAGCCGGCCTCGGCGGCCACGTCGATCAGCTTGAAGGCGTTGTCCAGCTCGCCGTTGTGGTTGATGCCGATCTCGCCGCAGATGTAGACGGGCCTGCCGGGACCGACCTCGCGGGAACCGAAGCTGCGCAGGCGGGAGTTGGTGCTCATGGCGAAGATGTCCTTACGTGGTGGGGGTGTCGAGAGAGGGTCCGAGGATCCAGCCGGCGATCTCCCGGATCGCGCCGTCGCCCCCGGGGAGGGTGGTGACCGCGCGGGCGGCGCCGCGTACGACGTCGTGGGCGCTCGCGACCGCCACCGGCCAGCCCACGAGGGCGAAGCAGGGGAGGTCGTTGACGTCGTTGCCGACGTAGAGCACGCGCTCCGGCGCGATGCCCTGTTCCTCGCACCACTGCTTGAGCGCGAGGTCCTTGCGGTCGACGCCGTGCAGGACCGGGAGCCTCAGCTTCCGGGCCCGGGCGGCGACGACCGGGTTCCGTTCGGTCGAGAGGATCAGCATCCGCAGGCCCGACCTGCGCAGAGCGGCGATGCCGAGGCCGTCGCCGCGGTGCACGGAGACGAACTCCCGTCCGTCGGAGTCGATCAGCACCCGGTCGTCGGTCTGGGTGCCGTCGAAGTCGAGGACGACCGCGTCGATGTCCGCGGGCGTGGGGAGGGAACCGGGTCGGCCGGTGTCGAAGAGCGGGGCCAGCGACCTGGCCCGGGCCAGGTCGTGCGGGTCGTCGATCTCCAGGACCCGGGCGGGGTCGGTGCGGACGAGTTCCGTGCGGCCGAAGAAGCGGTGGCCGTGCGCGCGGAAGCCGTCGGTCTGCATGGCGTAGGCGGCGCCGGTCTCCAGGAGGTCCTGGGGCCGGTCCTGCCGGCGGGGGCGGAAGGCCTTGTCGTGGTTGACGCCGAAGCCGCCGGCCGGACCGGGGCCCCCGTCGGCGCCGGCGCCCTGCGCGGCGTCCCCGTCGCGCCAGACGAAGCCGTGGAACGGGGCGACCGTCACCGCCGTGTCGGCGCCCTGCTCGACGACGGCCGCAGCGACCCCGTCGATGTCCTCGCGGACGAGGAAGGGGCTGGTGCACTGCACGAGCAGGACGGCGGCGACCGGGGAGCCGTGCAGTGCCTCGTGGGCGTCCAGCGCGTGCAGGACGGCCGCCTCCGAGGTCGCGGTGTCGCCGGCGATGGCGGAGGGCCGCAGCACGACCTCCGCGCCCGCCTCGCGCGCCGCCGCCGCGATGGCGTGGTCGTCGGTGGAGACGACCACGTCCGTCACGAGGCGGGTCGCCCGGCACTCGCGGACCGCGCGGGTGACGAGCGGTACGCCGCCCACCGGGGCGAGGTTCTTCGCGGGCACGCCCTTGGAGCCGCCGCGCGCGGGGATCACCGCGAGCACACGGCGCACCCCGGCTGGTGAGTCGGACATGGGTTCGTCTCCTTGACGGGTCACAGCTCGCCCATCCGCCGGATGACCGGGGCCACCCGCTGGACGCCGTGCCGGTAGGCGCCGCGTGCCGCCCGGCGGACGATCTGCCGGACCGGGCCCGGCTCCCGGTCGGCGGACGGCGCGCCGGACAGCGGGCTGCCGTCGGGGCCGAGGTGGTGGCGGGCGAGGATGCCGGGCAGGTAGCCGGGCGCGGTGGCGTGCGTGTAGTAGGGGGTGAGGGGCGGAAGGTCGCGGGCGTCGTCGAGCAGTTCGCCGATCCGCTCCCGCGCGGCGTCGAAGGCCGTCGCGTACGAACCGTCCGCGGCGACGCCCTGGCGGGCCACCCACTCCTCGTCGGGGGCGGGCCGGTGCCCGGCGTCGAGCTGGTCCCAGGAAGCGAGGCAGCCGGAGCCGGCGAAGTGGTGGTTGCCGAGCGCCTCGCGCACCCCGAGGTCGGTGAGGACGACCGTGGGGACCCGGCGGTGCAGGGACTCCAGGGCGGCCGTCGAGCTGACCGTGACCATGAGGTCGGTGCGGTCGAGGACGTCGCCCATGTTCCCGTACACCAGGCGGAAGTTGGGCGGCGGATCGAGCTTCTGGACCAGCCGCTGGTAGGGCAGCTCCTCGATGTGGGTGGTGTGCTCGCCCGGCTTGGAGCGGAGCTTCAGCAGCACCTCGCGCTCCGGGTGCAGCCGGGCGTGCCGCACCAGCCGGTCGAGCAGGTAGGTGCGGTCCCGGCGGTTCTCCGGCACGGAGGGCTGCGCGGCGAAGACGACGGTGTAGGGGTCGTGTCCGCCCGTGTACGGGGCGCCGCCGAGGAACGGCAGGGCCACTTCGGTGACCGCCGAGGCGTCGGCGCCCACGCCCTCGTACACGGCGCGGAAACGCTCCGCGTCCTGGCGGGAGTTGGCGAGGACGAGGTCGGCGCCGTGCCGCAGCAGCAGGCCGTCGGCGAGCTTCTCGTAGACGACTCCGACATAGCCGGTGACGACGACGGGACGTTCGGCCCGGCCCTCCCAGACGCGCTTCAGGCCGTGCAGCATCGCCTGGACGCCGCCGCCGACCAGGGCGAGGACGAGGACGTCGTACGGCGTCCGCGTCATGGCGCGCAGGAACTCCGGCGCGGTGACCTCGCTCAGCGAGTCGGCGCGCACGCCGACCTCGGCCAGCTGGCGGGGGGTGGGGGTGGCCCGGCCGCGCAGCAGGAATCCGTCCAGGACGGGGGCGACTCGCGCCCCGCTCCCGGATCCGGCTTCCACGGAGGGCGCGATCCGCGTCGCGGTCAGCGCACCCCATTTCCACCGGGTGTCGGAGTCCGCGAGGACGGCGATCCGTGGGGGGTTGGCATTGCTTGCTGGCACAGCCAAGACGCTAGAAAGCAAAAACCGGGCTTGGCCCAATCACCCCTCAACAAAAAGTTAACAGCGGACCACCGAACGCCGAACTGGCCCGCGGATCGCGGAAATGCGCGGCGGGTGCACCGTTCCGACACATCGAGTTCACCCCCCGTATCCGCACCGGCAAGTTGTGCCGCCGGGGGCCCTTCTAAGGTTTCGCGGGTGCCCAAGCTTTCCGTGATCGTGCCGTTCTACAACGTTCAGCACTACGCGCCCGACACCCTGACGAGCCTGCGTTCCAACGCGCGCGAGGACTTCGAGTTCATTCTGGTCGACGACTGTTCGACCGACGCGACCTCGGACATTCTCGCGCGTGCGGAGCGCGAACTCCCGGGCGCCGTATTGGTCAGACACGAAAGGAACGGAGGGCTGGCGACCGCGAGAAACAGCGGAATCGACAGGGCGCGCGGCGACTATCTGACGTTCCTGGACGGCGACGACTGGCTGGCGCCCGGGTACTTCCCGCAGCTCCTCGACTCCATCGAGCGGCTGGGGTGCGACTTCGTCCGCACCGACCATGTGCAGTGCACCGGCCGGACCCGGAGCATCCACCGCGTGCCGCACGGCCGGCGCGGGACGGTGCTGAACCCGCGGGACGCGATCCTGCCCGCCGACCGCTCCACTTCGGTGGACTACGCCTACGCCTGGGCCGGCGTCTACCACCGCCGCCTCGTCGACCGGGGACTGCTGCACTTCACCGACGGGCTGCGGACGGCCGAGGACCGGCCCTGGATCTGGAAGCTGCACCGGGAGGCCGACACCTTCGCCGTCGTCGGGCTGCTGGGCGTCCACTACCGGCGCGGGGTGGCCTCTTCCCTCACCCAGATCGGCGACGTACGGCAGCTGGACTTCATCCGCGCCTTCGACCAGGTGATCGAGGAGACCGCGCGGGACCCCGAGGGCGCGCGGCTGCTGCCCAAGGCGGTGCGCACCTACTGCGCGATCATGACGCATCACCTCGGCTCGATCGAGAGGTTCGAACCCGCCGTGGCACGGAAACTGCGCTCCCTGTGCGCCGCCGCCCTGAAGCGCATGCCGCAGGACGTGCTCGCGGAGGTCATGGACTCGATGGACGTCCGGCGGGCGGGCGCGCTGCGGCGGGTACGCCGCAGGCCGGTCGCGGCGCGGACGGTGGCGGCGCGGACGGTGGCGCTCTGATGCCGCGCACCACCCGGATCTTCTGCGTCTCGACCCTGTACGGCGCGGCGACCCTGGCCGCCGCCCTGGACGCCGGGCTCTTCGCACCGACCGACCGCCGGCTGCTGCTCGTCACCAACAACGCGGTCAACCCGGAGATCACGGCCTCCGTCGACGCCATGCCGGGCTTCGCCCGGATCCGTGAGCGCTTCGACGAGGTGCTGTCCTGGAACGGGACCATCGCCCCCTTCCACCCCGGCGGCTGGGGCCCCCGCGGGGACGACATCCCGATGTGGGAGCGGTACGTACGGCTGCTGTGGGACCTCGGTGACGACGAGGTCCACCTGGCCGTCGAGTCCCTCCAGGTGAATCCGGCGCTGGCGCTGTGCCAGATCTTCACCGGCGCGCCCGTCGACGCCTACGCCGACGGTCTGATGAGCTACGGCCCCACGCGCGACAAGATCGACCCGCTGGTCGGCACCCGGGTGGACCGGCTGCTGCACCTCGATCTGGTGCCGGGCCTCACTCCCCTGCTGCTCACCGAGTTCGGCGTGCCGCCGGTGCTGGTGCCGTCCGAGGCGTTCCTGAAGGTGCTGGGCGAACTCGCCGCGGACGAGACCGGGTTGCCCGCTCCCGGGGAGCGGCCGGCGCTGCTGCTCGGGCAGTACCTCTCGGCGCTCGGCATCCTCGACGACGCCGAGGAGGAGGAACTGCATCGGGGCATGGTGCGCGGCGCCGTGGCGCTGGGGCACCGCAGACTCGTCTTCAAGCCGCACCCCGTCGCGCCCGCCCGCTGGACCCGGCTGCTGGAGGACGAGGCGAGCAGGCTGGGCGCCGAACTGGCCCTTCTCGACCGGCCCGTCCTCGCCGAGGTGGCCTACCAGCGGCTGCGGCCCGCCCTCGTGGTCGGCTGCTTCTCCACCGCGCTGCTCACCGCCGCCGGTCTGTACGGCCTCCCGGTCGCGCGGGTCGGCACCGACACGGTGCTGGCCAGGCTCGCGCCGTACCAGAACAGCAACCGGGTGCCGCTGACCATCGTCGACGCGCTGCTGCCGGATCTGGCGGACGGGGCGGCGGTGGAGGCGTGGACCATGCCGTCGGCGGAGCGGGTGGCCGAGCTGGCCGCGCTCCTCAAGGCCGTCGGCTTCGCGATGCAGCCCAGGATCCACCCGGGGCTGCTGGGCGACGCGGAGCGCTACCTCGCCACGCGTCTCGACCCGCACACCTGGCGCTACTTCAAGCGCCGGCGTCTGGCGGCACTGGGCCTGCCCGGCGCCGTACCGGGCCGGCTCGCCTTCGTCCCACGCAACGCGACCGTCCGCCGCCTGGCGCGCCGCGCGCGGGCCCTGAAGCGGGGGACGGGCACGCGGTAGCAAGCGGGGGACCGGCGAGCGGTGACGGCGGGCGCTCCGCCGACGCTGCGGGCGCTTCCCCGGCGTGGCGGGCAATGCCCGGGCGTGGCGAGCACTGCCCCGGCGTGGCGCGCTCCCCCGGGCGTGGCGGGCGCACCGGAGGAGCGGAAACGCGACATTCCGGGACAGCTGTTCATCCGATCGTCATGCTCACGCCGCCGGCGGGTCAGCCGTCACTCATCCCCGACTTGTCGGCGATGCATAGCGTTCCGTCGTCGGGGCGACGGCCATGACCGCGACTCCCGACGGAACACCCCTCACGACTCCCACGGAAGGTCCCAGGATGAGCGCGGCTGACCAGGCGGCGGCTCCGGCCCCGACACCGGCACTCCGGCTGAACCTCCCCGGCCCCGACCGCGCCGCGGACCGTGCCCCGGTCCGGGCCCGGACGGAGAGCCGGCTGCGCGCCCTGGACGGACTGCGTCTGCTGGCGGCCCTGATGGTCTGCCTCTACCACTACGCCGGCAAGAACGGCGAGGTCGCGCAGTCCTGGCACCAGTCCCCCGGCCAGAAGTTCCCGACGCTGTCGCAGTTCGCCACCTACGGCAGCCTGGGTGTGCAGTTCTTCTTCCTGATCAGCGGCTTCGTGATCTGCATGAGCAGCTGGGGCCGAACCACCGGGGACTTCTTCCGCTCCCGGGTCGCCCGGCTGTACCCGGCGTACTGGGCGGCGATCGTCCTGGTCACCGCCGCGGGCCTGATCCTGCCGGTGGTGGCCGCGCCGCTGCGCTCGGACGAGATCCTCACCAACCTCACCATGCTCCAGCAGCCGATGGGCGTGCCCCGGGTGCTGGGGGTGGACTGGACGCTCTGGGTGGAGGTGCGCTTCTACGCCCTGTTCGCGCTGTTCGTGGTCTGGCGGGGTGTCACCTACCGCAGGGTGGTGACGTTCTGCTGCCTGTGGACGCTGGCCGGCGTCCTCGCCCGGGTCGCCGACAACCCGCTGGCCGACGAGCTGGTGATGCGCGACCACGCCCCGTACTTCATCGGCGGTCTCGCCTTCTACCTGATCCACCGCTTCGGCAACGACCTGCTGCTGTGGGGCATCGTCGGCTTCAGCTTCCTGCTCGGCCAGCGCTACTCGGTCACAGCCCTGTGGCACCCCGGCCCGCAGGGCCAGTTCCACCGCAGCCCGTACGTCGTCCAGCTGATCGTCCTCGTCGCCTTCGTCGCCGTCGCCGCGGTGGCCCTGGGGTGGACGAGCCGCGCGAACTGGCGCTGGCTGACCGTGGCCGGGGCGCTGACCTACCCCTTCTATCTGATCCACGAGCACCTGGGCTGGTTCTTCATCCGGGTGCTGTACCGCGAGTTCGGCCTCGACGCGTGGCTGACGCTCGGCACGACGGTGCTGTCGATGCTCGGGATCGCCTGGCTTCTCCACCGGTTCGTGGAGAAGCCGTTCGGGCCCCGTCTCAAGCGCGCGCTCGCCGTGCGGCGGGCCTGAGGGGCGAGCGCCCGGCGGCGCCAGGCGCTGCCGTCAGCCGTCAGCCGTCAGCCGTCAGCCGTCAGCCGTCAGCCGTCAGCCGTCAGCGGCACCGTCGTGGACGATCGCGTGGTTCCCGCGCCCCTTTCGAGGTGCGGGAACCACGCTCGTTCACGCCCCGGGGGGCCTATCCCTGGCGGGCCGTCGAGCGGATCCGGCGGACGGCGCGTCGTACCGCCGGGTGGCGGCGGAGCGCCTCGGCCCGGATCGGGCCGCCGCCGGGCAGGCGCAGGCTCGTGAGGCGGCGGCGCTTGAAGTAGCGCCGGTACGGGGACCCTTCGGTGAGATGCCCGGCGAGCCAGGCGGCCGTCTCGCCGCGCAGACCGTGGTACTTGCGGGACTGCATGCAGTACCCCACGGCCCGGATCAGGGGCGTCAGCTCCTCGGCCGCCCCCGCGAGTTCCAGCGGGGCGCCGAGTTCCGCGTGCTCCGCGTCGGGCAGCGCCGCGTCGATGATGGTGAGCGGGACGCGGTTGCTGTTCTCGTACGGCGTGATGCGTTCCAGGAGCAGTTCCGTGCCGACCCGGGCGACGGGGATGCCGTAGAAGGCGGCGGCGGTCATCAGCGCCGTGGAGAAGCAGCCGATGACGAGCTTCGGCTTCAGGAAGGCGAAGACCGTCTCGGCGAGGACCGGTTCGTTGAGCACGGTGAGCCGCACGCCGAGTTCCCCGGCGGCCGCCTCCAGGGACTCGCTGTAGACGGCGGGCGCGCTCGGGTGCGGCTTGAACAGCACGTCCTCGTGCCCCGCGCGGGCGGCGGCGCGCAGCATGCGGACGTGCAGCCGCTCCTCCTCGTCCTGGGTGAGCAGGTCGATCGCGGAGAGGTACTGGCCGAGGAGCACGGCGGTGGCCCGGTGGCCGGCCGGGAGCCGCTCGGCGAGGACGCCGGCGCCGGACTCGCCGAGCTGCGCGAGGACGTCGATCATCGCTTCGCCCGGCACGGCCTCGGGCCGGACGCCGTACTCGGACAGGAGCATCGGCCGCAGCCCGGGCACCAGGTCGAGGTGGAGCACCCGGGTGATGCGGCTGCTCATGCCGTGCGGGATGCGGTTGCGGGTGGGGCCGTAGCTCATCAGCCCGTCCGCGTACACGTGGATCGGGCTGTCCGCGAAGATGTCGGCGATCGCGCGGGAGGGGTTGGCCTGGATGGACTCGCAGGCGATCTCGACGGGTTCCTCGCCGAGCTCCCAGGCGAGGCGTACGGCCTTCTCCCAGAGCCTGGTGTCCTGGGCGCGCGGCGACCAGCCGGCCGGGTGGTGGGGCGAGATGAACTCGTTCCAGGAGTGCACCTGGTCGAACTCGGGGCGCAGCTTCTCGAAGCCGGTCATCCGGTCCAGCGGGGTGCCGACCTCCGGCGCGGGGGCGGTGTCGCTGACGACGAGGATGCGGCGGACGCCCTCGCGCGGGCCGAACAGACCGGCGCGGATCGCGGCGGTGACGGTCGCGGCCGCGTACTGGGTGGCCGAGCAGAATATCTGGATCACGCCGCCACACCCTTCATGCCGCCGCGGACCCGGCGCAGTACCTGTACGCGTTCCTCGCCCATCCCCACCACGGCCTCGGCCAGTTCCTCCTCGCTCATCCCGCCCAGCGCCTCGGCGGCCAGCCGCTTCAGCCGCGCGGCCACACTGCGCTCGAACCGGCGCCGGTCGATCAGCTGGTGGGCGATGACGACGCAGAAGTTGCGCAGCGCCTTCCCACGCAGCCGGTCCGCCTCGGGATCGTCGGCGAGTTCGGCGAGGACGAGCTCGAAGGAGCGGAAGAAGTCCAGCTGGCGCACGTCACCGATCTGGGTGAGCGAACTGGCGATGCCCCGGCGGTAGAAGACCCCGTGCAGGCTGGCGACGACGTACGACTCGGCCCTGCGGTGCAGGTCCCAGATCCACGGCCGGTCCTCGGCGGTGCGCAGCCCGTCGTGGAAGCGGAGCATGCCCCGGTCGAGGAGGCGGCGGTGGTAGACGCCGGCCCAGGCGTACGGATAGTCGACCATCGTGGTGTCGTCGACGGGGAGGATCGAGGTGCGCGGGTCGAGGGGGGTGTGGCGGCGGCCCTCGGGCGCCCGGTGGACGGTGCGCTCGATACCGGTGACCTGCACATGGTCGGTGCGGACGAAGTCGACGTCGAACCGCTCGACGACGTCCACCAGCCGGGCCAGATATCCCGGCGCCAGCCAGTCGTCGCCGTCGAGGAAGGTGAGGTAGCGGCCTTCCGCGACGTCGATGCCGGTATTGCGCGCGGTCGCCAGTCCGCCGTTCCGCTCGTGCCGGATCACCCGGCTGTTCCCGAGCCGCTCCGTCAGGGCGAGGAGCGCTTCGTAGGTCCTGTCCTTGGTGGATCTGTCCTCGACGAAGATGAACTCGAAGTCGTCCCGCGCGTTGTTGACCAGACTGGTCACCGTCTCGGGCAGAAACGACTCGATGTTGTAGCAGGGGACGACGACGGACAGGGTCGGAGTATTGGCCACGTGTGCGCACCTGGATTCTCAGCGGAAAGTCAGGTGATCCTAAGAAAGCAGGATCTGCTTCCGCGTGTCCCGTCACCGACAGCCAGGTGAATTCGGCGTGACATCCGGACAGGGCCGGGAAACGACGGATGAGGAACGGGCGAGGCGGCCCCTCTCCCCTCTCCCCCCTCTCCTCCCCTTTTCCCCTTAACCCTTTCCCCTTTTCGCCGCCACGGCGCCCCGTTTCCCCGCCGCATCACCCCGTACCGCTACCGCACCCCGTACCGCGCGGCGATGCCGGCCACGATGATCTCCAGGCCCTCCGCGAACTGGCGGTCGTAGTCCTCGAACATCTCCGCGCCCGCCTTCGCCGACAGCGGGAACCCGGCGAGCAGCCGGGCGCGTTCCGCCACGTCGAACCCCTCGCGCCGCTCGTCCGGCCGCGGGTGCACGCCCTGTTCCTCGATGACGAACCCGACGGTGAACGCGTACGCGGTCGACGAGGCGCGCACGGCGTCGGCCAGGGTGAAGCCCGCGGCCGTGAACAGGCGCAGGTTCTCCTCCATCTGCACGGCGTGGTCGGTGCCGGTGAAGCGGGAGCCGCTGAAGACCTTCGCGCCGTCGCGGTAGGCCAGCAGGGCCGCCCGGAGCCCGTGGTTGGCCTTGCGCGTCCGGTCCTGCCAGGTGTCGTCGGGGTCGAAGGCGATGCCCTCGACCATCCGGCGGAACATCTCGGTCGCCATCTCGTCCAGCAGTGCCTGCTTGTCCTTGAAGTGCCAGTAGAGGGCGGGCGCCTTGACGTCCAGCTCCGTGGCGATGGCACGCAGGGTCAGCCCGTCGAGGCCCGCCTCGTCGAGCAGCCTGAGGGCGGTGTCCGCCACCCGCTTGCGGTCGAGGGGGGCGCGTCGTCCGGTACTCACGCTTGACAGTTTAACGCCGTTAAGGGCAGTCTCCTGAACGACATCACTTAACAGCGTTAAGGAGAGTGGCATGGATCTGACGGCGCACGTGGACGTGGACGTCCTGATCGTCGGCGCGGGCCCCACCGGCCTCGCCCTCGGCATCGACCTGGCCCGGCGCGGAGTGGACGCGCTGGTGGTGGAACGGGGCGAGACCCTCGCCCCCGGCTCACGAGGCAAGGGCCTCCAGCCGCGCACGCTGGAGGTCTACGAGGATCTCGGCGTCCTCGACGAGATCCTCGCCGCCGGCGGCGCGTACCCGGTGGGCATGATCTGGACGGACGGCGAGCAGGTCGGCCGGCACGCGATGTTCGACCCGGCGGAGGACGGCGAGGAGGGCTCCCGCTTCACCGGCCCCTGGATGGTCCCGCAGTGGCGCAACCAGGAGATCCTGCTGGCGCGGCTGAGGGAGCTCGGCGGAACCGTGGCCTTCGGCCGCGAGGTGGTGCGGATCGGGCAGAACGCGGAAGGCGTGACGGCACACTTCGCCTCCGGCGCTCCGGTCCGCGCCCGGTACGCCGTCGCCGCGGACGGCGGCCGCTCGGCGGTGCGCCGCGCGCTGGGCATCCCGATGGCGGGCGAGACGCTGGACCCGGACCGGGCCTTGGTGGCGGACGTGCGGATCCCGGAGCTGGAGCGGACCTGGTGGCACGTCTTCCCGCCGAGCGGGCCGGACTCGGGCTTCCTGGCGCTGTGCCCGCTGGCCGGGACGGACCAGTTCCAGCTGGTGGCGCGGCTCTCCGCGGGCGCGGAACCGGATCTGTCCCCGGAAGGCGTCCGCAAGCTGGTCGCGGAGCGCACCCACCTGGCGCCCGAGGCGGTGACCGAGCTCTTGTGGGCGTCCGACTTCCGCCCGCGCGCGGCCCTGGCGGACCGCCTCCGCGAGGGACGGGTCTTCCTGGCCGGCGACGCGGCGCACGTCCACTCCCCGGCCGGCGGCCAGGGCCTGAACACCAGCGTCCAGGACGCGTACAACCTGGGCTGGAAACTGGGCGCGGTACTGGGCGGACGGGCGCCGGAGGCGCTGCTGGACACCTACGAGGAGGAGCGCCGCCCCGTCGCCGAGCACGTGCTCGGCCTGTCCACCGCGATCCTCCGCGCGGAGGCGAGGCGGGGGGCGGCCACCCGGCAGCTCGGCCTGAACTACCGGCACTCGTCACTGAGCGAGGAGACCCGGCGCGACCCCGGCCCGCTGTCCGCGGGCGACCGCGTCCCGGACCTGACGGTCGACGGCGTCCGCCTGTTCGACCGGCTCAAGGGCCCGGACTGGACCCTGCTGACCCTGGATTCCGGCGTGTTCCTGGTCCGCCCGGACGGATACGTGGGCTGGGCGGGAGACACGGAGGACGGCCTCGGGACCTACCGCGCCCGGGTCGGCCTCGGCTAGTCGGCGCCGCCGGGGAGGCGGCCGGCGGACGCGCGGAGAACGCCACCGACGGCCTCCGGCACGGAACGGCGACGGGGCGGCGGGCGGCGGGCGGCGACGGGGCCCGGCCCCGCCGGCAGCGCACGGGACCGACGCGGAACCGTCGGCGCGCAGCCGTCCGGCCAGGAATTGCCCGGCTCAGAACGGCCGCCTCAGAACCGTCGGCTCAGAACGCCTCGCCTCCTAACCCGTCGGAACCCGCCGCCTCCGAACCCGCCGCCTCAGAACGCGTCCGACGGCACGTACGTGCCCCAGACCTCCCGCAGGGCGTTGCACACCTCGCCGACCGTCGCCCGGGCCCGCAGCGCGTCCTTCATCGGGTAGAGGACGTTGTCCTCGCCCTCGGCCGCCTTCTTCAGGGCGTCCAGGGCGGCGTCGACCGCGGCCTGGTCGCGCTCGGCGCGCAGCCGCGCCAGGCGCTCGGCCTGCTGGGCCTCGATGGCCGGGTCCACGCGGAGCGGCTCGTAGGGCTCCTCGGCGTCGAGCTGATAGCGGTTGACGCCGACCACCACCCGCTCGCCGGAGTCGGTCTCCTGCGCGATCCGGTACGCGCTGCGCTCGATCTCGTTCTTCTGGAAGCCGCGCTCGATGGCCGCCACCGCGCCGCCGAGGTCCTCGACCTTCCGCATCAGCCCGACGGCCGCCGCCTCGACGTCGTCGGTCATCTTCTCGACGACGTAGGAACCCGCGAAGGGGTCCACGGTCGCGGTCACGTCCGTCTCGTAGGCCAGCACCTGCTGGGTGCGCAGGGCGAGGCGCGCGCTCTTGTCCGTGGGCAGCGCGATCGCCTCGTCGAAGGAGTTGGTGTGCAGGGACTGGGTGCCGCCGAGCACCGCGGCCAGACCCTGGACGGCGACCCGGACCAGGTTCACCTCGGGCTGCTGGGCCGTCAGCTGGACGCCGGCCGTCTGCGTGTGGAAGCGGAGCATCAGCGACTTGGGGTTCTTCGCGCCGAACTCCTCGCGCATCACCCGCGCCCAGATCCGGCGCGCGGCGCGGAACTTCGCGACCTCTTCGAGGATCGTCGTCCGGGCCACGAAGAAGAAGGACAGCCGGGGCGCGAAGTCGTCCACGTCCATCCCCGCCGCCACCGCCGTACGCACGTACTCGATGCCGTCCGCCAGGGTGAAGGCGATCTCCTGCGCCGGGGACGCGCCCGCCTCCGCCATGTGGTAGCCGGAGATCGAGATCGTGTTCCACTTCGGGATCTCGGCCTTGCAGTACTTGAAGATGTCGGCGATCAGGCGGAGCGAGGGCTTGGGCGGGAAGATGTACGTGCCGCGCGCGATGTACTCCTTCAGCACGTCGTTCTGGATCGTGCCCGTGAGCCGGTCGGCCGGGACGCCCTGCTCCTCGCCGACCAGTTGGTACATGAGCAGCAGCAGGGCCGCCGGGGCGTTGATCGTCATGGACGTCGACACCCTGTCCAGGGGGATCCCGCCGAACAGCACCCGCATGTCCTCGACGGAGTCGATGGCCACGCCCACCTTGCCGACCTCGCCGCTCGCGATCGGGGCGTCCGAGTCGTGGCCCATCTGCGTGGGCAGGTCGAAGGCGACCGACAGGCCCATCGTGCCGTTGGCGATCAGCTGCTTGTAGCGGGCGTTGGACTCCACCGCCGTGCCGAAGCCCGCGTACTGGCGCATGGTCCAGGGCCGGCCGGTGTACATCGACGGGTAGACGCCCCGGGTGAAGGGGTACCGGCCCGGCTCGCCCAGTTGCCCGGCCGGGTCCCAGCCCGCCAGGTCCTCCGGCCCGTACACCGGCTCGATGGGCAGTCCGGACTCCGACTCACGCGCCATGGGTGTGATGCCTCCCGCTGAGCAATACCCGCTGCTTCGACCGCTCGGGTCACCTACCGGCCGTCTGCGACCGCCGGTTACCCGCCAGTACGGTCCGACCGTCCGACGGACTGTATCGGCGCGCGCGCAGCCCGTGCAGAGGGCCGCGCTGGGACCTTCCTCACAGACTGTCCCGCGGCGCCGGTCACCGCAATGCCGGTCCGTTCGCGAGGCGTCGTCCGGGGGGAACATCTCCGGCATGCGGATGCGGAGAACGATCGCCGTCCTGGCCGGCACGGCGGCCCTGGTGACGGTGTGCGGCTGTGGTGTGCGGGCCCCGGAGGCGGACGCGACGGCGGGGCGGCCTCGGCGCCGGCCCCGGCCAGGACCACCACCGACGACCGGCCGAGCGCTCCGGCCACCGGCGCCCCGCCTCCCGCGGTCCTGTGGTCGCGCGGCGACCAGGGACGCGACGTCCGTGAACTCCAGGCCCGGCTGCGCCAGATCGCCTGGCTCTTCGAGGGGCCCACGGGAGCGTACGGCGAGGTCACCGAGCGGGCCGTGAAGGGCTTCCAGGCCAAGCGCGGGCTCCCGGCGACAGGGAAGGCGGACGCCGTCACCTGGCAGCGGCTGCTGAGGATGACCCGGGAACCCGGCGAGTGGGAGCTGTATCCGATGGGCGGCCGGCCGGCCGCCGCGCCGGATCCGCGGTGCCTGTCCGGACGCGTGCTGTGCATCGACAAGACGAGCCGGATCCTGCGCTGGATGGTCGACGGCCGGACTCTCACGACGGTGTCGGTCCGCTTCGGCTCGCAGTACACGCCCACCCGGGAGGGCGTGTTCCACGTCTACTGGAAGTCCCGGGACCATGTGTCCACGCTCTACCGCTCGCCGATGCCGTACGCGATGTTCTTCAGCGGCGGGCAGGCCGTGCACTACTCGGCCGACTTCGCCGCCCGCGGCTACGCGGGGGCTTCGCACGGCTGCGTCAACGTGCGGGACGAGGCGGCGATCGCACGGCTCTTCACGCAGGTGCGCAACGGCGACAAGGTCGTCGTGTCCTGGTGAGCGCGGGGCGCGGGCGAGGTGAGGAGTTTGGGGCGCGAGCGGGACCGGGGGAACGTGTCCCGCCCGCGCCGAGCGCACGAGCCAGAAGTACGGGGGGAACCCCGGCTCTGTGCAAGGGCCGATGACCAGTCGGCTCACTTCTTACTGCGCACCGGCCGCCGAAAACGTCACACCCCTGGCGAAAAAACTTCGCCGATCAGCGAAGTCGCAGGTCAGCGGCGGTGCGAGGACGAGCTTCCGCCGGAGTGGCCCGAGGGTCCGGAACCGTCGCCGCCCCGGTCGCCGCCGTCGTCGCCGCCGCGGCTCCCGTGACCCCGGCCCCGGCCGCGCTCGCCGTCACGGCCCCGGTCTCCGTCCCGGTCACGACCACGGTCGCCGTCGCCGTCGTCGTCGGAGCCGCCCTTGTCGCCGGAGCCGCTCTTGTCACCCGAACCGCTCTTGTCGCCGGAGGCGCCGTCGCGGCCCCCGCGGTCGCCCTGGTTCTTCCCGGTGTCCCGGCCGGTGGCGCCGTTCGGGGAGCGGTCGTCGCCCCGGGAGTTTCCGGCGGCGCCGTCGAGGACGCCCGCGCAGTACTTCGGGACGCGCGTCGGACCGCCCGCGAGCTGCTCCAGGGTCTGGCGGCGCCCGGCGTCCAGGGCGCGGCCGGCGCTCAGGTCGCGGCAGGACGAGGTCACGCCGGCCGGCCGGCTGCCGTCGGCGTCCGGGGTGGCCGAGGGGGAGCCTTCCGCGCCGCCCTTCCCGGCGTCCTCGCGGCCGGTGCCGCCCGTGCCGCCGTCCGGTGTCGCGGGGTCCCCGCCGCCGGAGGCGTCCGGCGCGGGCGAGACGGGCGCGTGTTCGTCCGGGACCACGGGGGCCGGGACGGAGGCCACGGGACGGGCGGGTTCGGCGCCGTCGAAGGGGGTCGGCAGGGCGCCGGTCGCGGCCGCGATGCCGCCCACCATCCCGGCGGCGAGCGCGGCGGCCAGCCCCAGCCGTACGGGCCGGCCCCAGCGGGCCGGACGCCCGGCTGCCGGGACGCGACCGCCGATGCGCACGAGTCCCGCGTCGGCGGCGGGCGTGTCCCGGAGGGGACCCGTCGCGGCGGCCGTCCCGCCGCCGGCTCCGGCGGGCCCCATGGCGGGACCGGGGCGTCCGGCGAGGTCGGCGCGGTCCGCGTGGGCCTTGCGGAAGGCGGCCAGGGCCGCGGCCTCACCGGGGAGTTCCTCGTCCGCGGGCAGCGGCTCGGCGGCCAGTGCGGCGAGCGCGCCGAGGGTCCGGGCGAGCCGCTCTTCCTCTTCCCGGGCCACGGCATCGACGGCGTCGACAGCGTTGTCCGGTGACTCACCGCGCAGCAGACGCTCCGCCGTTTCGCGATCGAGCCACCTGTCCTGCTTGTCGGCCATCACATGTCCTTCTGCGTCCGCGCGCACGTATGCGTCACACCGGCGGACGTCACCGCACGCGTGCGCGGTTCTCGCGGGGACGGCAGCGCGTCGAGCGCGGCGCCCGTCTCCGGGTCCGCGCCGAGCAGGTCGGCGAGCTTCTTCAGACCGCGGTGCGCCGCCGTACGCACGGCGCCGGGCCGTTTGCCGAGCGTCTCGGCGGCCGTCTTGGCGTCCAGGCCCATGACGACCCGGAGCACGACGGCCTCGGCCTGGTCCTGCGGCAGCCGGGCTATGAGATCCAGGGTGCGGCCGGTGGCCAGCGCCTCCATGGCCTCGCCCGCGGTGTCGGACTCGGCGGGCCGGCCCGTCAGTTCGGTGTCGTCGGTGACCGTCGCCGGGCGCCGGCCGCGCATGCGTATGTGGTCCAGGGCGCGGTTGCGGGCGATCCGGGCGGCCCAGCCGCGGAAGCGGTCCGCGTCACCGCTGAACCGCTCCAGGTCCCGGGTTATCTGGAGCCAGGCCTCGGAGGACACGTCCTCGGCGTCGAGGTCGCCGACGAGCGTGCGTACGTACCCGAGCAGCCGCGGGTGCACCGTGCGGTACACAGTCCGGAACGCGGTCTCGTCCCCGTTCTGTGCCGCGAGCACCGCGGCTGTCAGCTCCGCGTCGTCCCCCACGTCGTGGTTTCCTCGGTCGATGGTTCGCGGTTTTCTGGACCGCAGGTCGTTGCGGTGGTCTGCCGCTTGGCCGTCCGGCGCGAAAGGCACGTTACGACCTGAAACCGCCGCACGTCCATGTCCGTAGAACATGCAACTAACTCGTGACGCGAGCGGGTGCGCTCGGGGTGTGACAGAAAACGCACTCATGGCGCTGTAGGGAGTACGGGCCGCCGCGCGGCCCGTGCCGCGCGACGGCCGGGGCCTCTCCTGTGGGGGGTGGCGGCCTCGGCCGTTGCTTTGGCGGCAACCGTTTACCGGCCTTCGGCCCCGCTCCCGGTGGCCTTGCCGCTCTTCTCGGCCTCGGGTGTCCGCCCGGCCTGCGTGGCCGACGCGGCCTTGTGCGTCCGGTCGGCCTCGGGGCTCCTGCCGTTCTGCGGAGTCTCGTCCGCCTCGGGGTCCTTGCCGGACGTGGATCCGTCCGCCGACGAGGCGGCTCCCGACGCCATGGCCGACCGAGACGCCTCCACCGCCGCGCAGTACGCCGTGACGTTCGCCTCGCCCCCCGCCGCCGTCACGAGCCGTTGCCAGGCGGTGGAGTCCATCGCCTGGCCGCGCCCCTGGACCTTCTCGTACGCGCGGCAGTGCGCGTCGGTGTCCCCGGCGCTCACGGGCCGGTCCGGGCCGTCCGGCACGGCCGGCCGGTCGCTCACGGACGCGCTGGCCGCGGAGCCGGCCCCGGCCCGGGCCCCGGACCCGGTCGGGGTGGCCGACGGGCCGGAGCGGGCCGCGCCGTCGGCGCCGCCGTCCGCGGAGGACCCGACGGCGGCGAAGGCCGCCCCGCCCAGCGCGAGGCCGGCGACCAGCACCGAGAGCGAGGCCCGCAGCGAACGGGCGGTGTGCCGCCGGGCCCTGGGCCGCCAGTCGTCCCGGCGCCGGGTCCGGGCCTGGTGCGCACCGGCGTCCCGGGCGGCCCGGAAGGCGGCGACGGCCCGCAGCTCGCCGTCGCCGGGCGGGTCCTGGGCGCTCAGGGCCCGGACGAGCAGCGCCTCCAGG
The DNA here is from genome assembly GCF_031456635.1 of Streptomyces sp. 3330. NCBI lineage: Bacteria > Bacillati > Actinomycetota > Actinomycetes > Kitasatosporales > Streptomycetaceae > Streptomyces > Streptomyces sp. 3330. Next base: position 254,124 of record NZ_JAVDVA010000005.1, on the reverse strand, counting down.
GGAAGCGCCGCGCCCGCTGCCGCGTCGGCGGCGGCCTCCGCGAGGCGGGCGTCCTCGGCGGTGGCGTCCGCGGGGTGCGCGTGCCGACGGCCGTGGCCCGCGCCGTCGTTCAGCCGTTCACCCATGTCCGTTTCCGCCTCTGTCCCGTCCGTCCGGTCAGGCCGCTCGGCCTGATGGCCGGACCCGCCACTGATCCATACGGTCCGTGGCCCCCGCCGTTCATGTCGACTCCCCCAGCGTTCGGGAGCCGCCATCCGTCACACCTTCGCCCGCGTTCGCGGCGCCGAGCTGACCGGCGAGCCGTTTCAGGCCCCGGTGCGCCGCCGTGCGGACGGCGCCCGGGCGCTTGCCGAGCACGCGGGCCGCGGCGGGTCCGTCCAGCCCGACCACCACCCGCAGCAGCACCGCCTCGGCCTGGTCGCGCGGCAGCCCGCGGACGAGTTCGAGGGCGTGCTCGGTGGAGAGCGACTCCAGCGCCTCGTCGTGCGTGCTGTGCGGACCGGCCAGGTCGACGACGGCGTCCTGGTCCAGCGCCGCCGACCGGGGCCGGACCCGCAGCCGGCGCAGATGGTCGAGGGCCCGGTGCCGGGCGATGGTCGCGGTCCAGCCGCGGAACCCGGCGCCGTCGCCCTTGAACCGCCCCAGATCCCGGGCGATCTCCAGCCAGGCGTCGGAGGCCACGTCCTCGGCCTCGTCGCCGACGATCCCCCGCAGGTAGCCGAGCAGTCCGGGCTGCACGAGCCGGTACGCCACGGCGAACGCGGCCTCGTCGCCGTCCTGGGCCCGCGTCACGGCCGCGCCCAGTTCCCCGTCGTACGCCTGCGCGCGCCGGGGTTCCCCTCCCTGGCCCAAGACTGTCCTCGTTCGTGCGGAGTTCGTTCCGGCGCGCGACTCCCCCGCCGGACCCCGGGTCCGTACGCGGCCACGCCCCCCACGGTCATCAGCGTCGGGCCGCACAGAAGTGTCACAGCCGGCACATACGCCGCCGGGCCCGCCCGCGTCCACCCGGCCTACCGCCGGGCCCGCATCGCGTCCCTGCACAGCAGCCGCAGGGAGCCGTGGCCGCCGAAGCAGCGGCGGGCCTCGTCGAGGGGTTCCCAGAGACGGCCGTCGGGCGTGCGGACCCAGTGGTCGCCCGCGGAGCCCCACCACTCGCCGCCGGTCTGCCGGACGATCACCTCGCCCGCGTAGGAGCCGAACCCGCGCAGCGTCTGCGCCACGGCGGTGGGCGACGGGCCCTCGCGCCGCAGGTCCTCGATCATGCGGTCGACCCGCCACAGGCTCTGCGCCGAGTGGTCGAGATGGGGCCGGACGGCGTCGGGCACGGCGGCCAGCGCCTCCGCGGCCCACCGCACGGGCTTCGCCGCGGCGGAGGGGCGGGGCGGCCGGCCGCTCCGGTCGGTCTGGGCGGTCTGGTCGGTCGTCCTGTCTGTCACATCAGGAAGAGCGAGGTCGGCGCGGGTTGCGTCACTCATGTCCGGGGCCTCGCCGAGACCGGTGCAGGACCGACCCATCTCCCCCGCACTCCGCTCACTTACGTCCACGCGCCCGCCGCGAAACCACCGCGCGCAGCACCCGGCGGCCCTCCACGGAGACCTCGAGGGCGCGGCGCAGTCCGCCCGCGCCATGACCCGCGAGGACCTCCAGGACGACGGCCTGGCGGCGCAGCTCGGCGGCGACGAGGGGCGACATGCCCTCCGTGAGGCCTTCGCGGCAGGAGTCGACCGGTGAGGCGTCCTCGGCCGGGTCGAGGAGGCGGTGGATCTGGAGCGAGGCGACGGAGCAGGCGTCGGCCCAGAGCCGTACGTCGGCGGCGGAGCGGTCCTGGGGGGCGGCGTCCAGCATCCGGCGGGCCAGCAGCTCGGCCTCGTCGCCCTCCTCCGGGGCCGACGCCAGCTTGCCGCGCGCTTCTTCCAGCAGCCCGCCCCAGCCGGCGGCGTCGGCGTCCTCCGTGAGGTTCCCCCAGAGGGGTCGGAGGATCTCGTCGTCGCCCCCGAGCAGGGGTATGCACCGATCCAAACAAGCCAGCCCGCTGGCAGCCAGTCCGCGTTCGTCGGCCTGAGCGATCAGTTCCACCAGGCTCATCCACGCCTCCCTCGCCAGGGCACCGACCTTACGGAGCCCGCACTTCCCCTTACTGCGTGCGACGGGTCAGGAGTGTCACAGGCACGGTTTTTCAGCCAACTCCATCGGGGGCCGTCACCGCTACCCCTTCCGCCGAACCCGCCGATTCCGCCGCCGTCCGCGCGCGGGACGGACGGGGGTGGGCGGGCGGCATGCGGCGGGTGCCCCGGGGGGGGGCGTGCACGGGTGCGGGCCGGGTGCGTCTCCCCCGGGCCTCGGGCAGGGCGGCACGCGGGCCGGGCGGGCGGCCCGGCGCGCGAGTCCGCCGGGATCAGCCGAGCCTGTTCGCCAGCGCCGTGAACTGTGCCCAGGTCAGCGGTGGCGTCCCGGCGTCCCACAGCTTCTGCGAGGTGGCCCGCAGCGGCATCCGGATCCCGGCCGCGATCTGGTCCTGGGTCTGCGAGTTCGCGAGGTCGCACCACACCGAGAAGGAGCCGCCGAGGATCTGGGCGTCGTACTTCGCCGCGACCGGCGTGGTGCCGCGCAGCACCCGCGGGGTCCACTGCTCGTAGATCCGCCGCCCGGTCGGGTAGGCGAAGTCGTTCGGCTCTCCGAGGACGTAGTACAGGTACTCGTCGTTGTAGTTGAGCATCTTGCGCCCCGCGCTCAGATACTCGACCGGCGGCCGCGCCCCGATCTCCTTGCCCGTCCAGTAGGCGACCACGAGGTCGGAGGCCGGCTTGACCGACGTCCCGCGGAAGAAGCCGTCGTTCCACACCCGCATGGTGCGGTCGTGGGCGCGGACGGTGTCGGCGCGGTCGTTGAGCCAGCCCGTCGTGAGGTCCGCGACGCCCGCGCCGGAGCCGTACCGGGCCGTCGCGGCGGCGGCGAGCTGGGGGTAGGAGGCCGACGGGCTGGAGACCGTCAGGGCCTGGTACTCGTCGCCGCCGAGGTGCCAGTAGCCGCCGGGGAAGACGTCGGCGTACTCGTCCAGCAGGTCGTCGAGGAGGTTCGCGGACTCCTCCTTGGAGATGTCGATCGCCCCGCGGGTCGCCACCCCGCTCGCGTTGCGCAGCTGGAGCTCGGGGTGGGCGGCGAGGACGGCGCCCAGGTGCCCGGGCGAGTCGATCTCGGGCACGACGGTGATGTGCCGGGCCGCCGCGAGGTCGACGATCTTCTTCACCTGGGCCTTGGTGAGGTGCGGGTCCGAGACGATCTCCGGGTGGGTGTCGGACTCGATCCGGAAGGCCTGGTCGTCGGAGAAGTGCAGGCCCAGCTGGTTGTACTTCAGGTCGCCGAGCTCGCGGACCCGGTCCTCGATCCAGGCGGCGGTGAAGTGCTTGCGCGCGATGTCCAGCGTGAACCCGCGCTGCGGCTTGGCCGGCTGGTCCCGCACGACGCCCTCCGGCGCCGTACCGCCGGCGTGCACTGCCTGCTTGAGGGTGCGGGTGCCGTAGAAGACGCCCGCGTCGGCGGGCGCGCTGATGGTGACCCGCCCGCCGCGCACGGTCATGGTGTACGACTCCGGGTTCGCGCCCTCGTCGTCGTTGAGGGCCAGCCGCAGGTCACCGGCGCGCACGTCGTCCTTCTCGCCCGCGTACGTCAGCCCGAGCTCACCGGCGACCAGCCGTCCCTCGTCGGCGAGCCCGGCGTCGCTCACCACCACCCGGTGCGTGGACCGCGGCTTCCACCCGGGGCCGCGCGCGGGAGTGTGGGCGCTGACGGCGGGGATGGTGCGGGGGGTGGTGGAGAGGGCGTAGGAGCGGCTGGGCGTGGGGGTCGCGGCCTGCGCGGCCCCGGCGCCCGTCCTCGCGGCGGCCTGCCGGGAGGCGGACGCTCCGGCCGCCGTGGCGCTGTCGTCGTCCGACGAGGCCCACACGGCGATCCCGGCGCCGAGGGCGGCGACCAGGCCACCCGCCAGGAGTGACCGCGCCACGACCTGCCGGTGCGGTGTGCTCTGCGGCGCCCGGCGCCGATGCCTGTGCCTGCTCACTCCGCCAACCGTACGACCCCCGGCCGCCCGAAGCGCGCCGAGCACGGGGTGACGGAGTCCACGACACGTTCCGAAACTCTCTCGTTCGGGTGAAATTCAGGCATCGGTCAGACACGTCCTGACCGCTCTCGATAACGTGTCGACACACCTTTCACTGCATCCCCTGCCACATCACACGTGACGCGAGGATCCACGCTGCCTGCGCACCGTCTCTCCCCTCCCTCCGGCTGCCTCGCCATACCGGCGCAGACCCGGAGCTCACCCGCACCCGCGCTGGACGGTCTCAACTCCGCTCCCGCCGACGAGGCGCACCGCACCCTCCTCACCTGCCTGCACAGCCTGCGCTGGGCCCGCCGCCTCGCCGACCACCGCCCGTACCCGACGCTCGACGCCCTGCTGGCCGCCTCCGACGAGGCCGCGTACGACCTGAGCCCGGGCGATCTGGCGGAGGCCCTGGCGGCGGAGTCGCTGCCCGGCCTGCCGGAGGACGCCTACGGGGCGGCGCACATGGCGTTGAACGCGGCCCACGTGGCCTACCGGGCCAGATTCGGACACGCGTTCGTCATCTGCCTCGACGGCGTCCCCCGGGAGGAGTCCCTGGACCACGTCCTGACGAGCATCCGGTCACGATTGACGAACGATCCCGAGGACGAGCGGGTCGTGGCGGCGGAGGAGCTCCGAAGACTGGCCAGGCAGCGTCTGGCGCGGCTCGCCTGAGGCGTGCGGCGGTGACGGGTGCGGCCACGGCGGGGTGCAACCGGCCACGACGGGCGCCCGAAACGGGGCACACCACCCCGGATGCCGCAACGCTCACCCATCTGCGTGCCACTTTGATCACACAGGTAGGCCCGACGTAAGCCGAGCGCCAGCGCCTCGCTACGATGCTGGGGGCCGGTGGACCGTACCCGGCCGGGCCCGTCCGACACCCCAAGCCGGCAGGCCCCAATCCCCGCTCCCGGAGGGTTCTTCCGTGCCGGCTGGAACGCTGTACCGCGGCCGGGAAGGAATGTGGTCCTGGGTGGCTCATCGAGTCACCGGCGTCCTCATCTTCTTCTTCCTGTTCGTTCACGTGCTGGACACCGCGCTCGTGCGTGTCTCCCCCGAGGACTACGACAAGGTCGTAGCCACCTACAAGACGCCGGTCGTGGCGCTGCTGGAGTACGGCCTCGTCGCCGCCATCCTCTTCCACGCGCTCAACGGCCTGCGCGTCATCGCCGTCGACTTCTGGTCGAAGGGCCCGCGCTACCAGAAGCAGATGCTCTGGAGTGTCGTCGGCCTGTGGCTGGTGCTGATGCTCGGGGCGATCTACCCCGTGCTCGGCCACGCCGCTCGTGAACTGTTCGGGAGCTGAGACCGATGGCCACCACTGAAACCACCGCGGCCGGGATCGGCCCCGTCGAGGGCGGTTCCGTCTACGACGTGGACAACCCCGCCCCCTTCATCGAGCCCCCGCGCAAGCGCACCAAGAAGACCCCCCGGTCCACCCGGGGCAACTTCGAGATGGCCGCCTGGCTCTTCATGCGCCTGTCGGGCGTCGTGCTGGTCGTCCTGGTCCTGGGTCACCTGCTGATCCAGCTCGTCCTGGACGGCGGCGTCTCCAAGATCGGCTTCGCCTTCGTGGCCGGCCGCTGGGCCTCCCCGTTCTGGCAGGTCTGGGACCTGCTGATGCTGTGGCTCGCCATGCTGCACGGGGCGAACGGCCTGCGCACGGTCATCAACGACTACGCGGAACGCGCGAACACCCGGCTGTGGCTGAAGGGCCTGCTCTACACCGCCACGGTGTTCACCATCCTGCTGGGCACGCTGGTGATCTTCACCTTCGACCCGAACATCCGCTAGGCGCACGGGACCGAGGGACTGAGAGAACCACTCATGAAGATCCATAAGTACGACACCGTCATCGTCGGCGCCGGCGGCGCCGGTATGCGCGCGGCGATCGAGTCGACGAAGCGCAGCCGCACCGCCGTGCTGACCAAGCTCTACCCCACCCGCTCCCACACGGGCGCCGCGCAGGGCGGCATGGCCGCCGCGCTGGCCAACGTGGAGGAGGACAACTGGGAGTGGCACACCTTCGACACGGTCAAGGGCGGTGACTACCTGGTCGACCAGGACGCCGCCGAGATCCTGGCGAAGGAGGCCATCGACTCCGTCCTCGACCTGGAGAAGATGGGCCTGCCGTTCAACCGGACACCCGACGGCACGATCGACCAGCGCCGCTTCGGCGGTCACAGCCGCAACCACGGCGAGGCGCCGGTCCGCCGGTCCTGCTACGCGGCCGACCGCACCGGTCACATGATCCTCCAGACGCTCTACCAGAACTGCGTGAAGGAGGGCGTGGAGTTCTACAACGAGTTCTACGTCCTCGACCAGCTGATCACCGAGGTCGACGGTGTGAAGCGGTCCGCGGGCGTGGTCGCGTACGAGCTGGCGACCGGCGAGATCCACGTCTTCCAGGCGAAGGCCGTCATCTACGCCTCCGGCGGCACCGGCAAGTTCTTCAAGGTGACCTCGAACGCGCACACGCTGACGGGTGACGGCCAGGCGGCCGTCTACCGGCGCGGGCTGCCGCTGGAGGACATGGAGTTCTTCCAGTTCCACCCGACCGGCATCTGGCGCATGGGCATCCTGCTGACGGAGGGCGCCCGCGGTGAGGGCGGCATCCTCCGCAACAAGGACGGCGAGCGCTTCATGGAGAAGTACGCGCCGGTCATGAAGGACCTGGCGTCCCGTGACGTCGTGTCCCGCTCGATCTACACGGAGATCCGGGAAGGCCGCGGCTGCGGCCCCGAGGGCGACCACGTCTACCTGGACCTCACCCACCTCCCGCCGGAGCAGCTGGACGCGAAGCTCCCGGACATCACGGAGTTCGCGCGCACGTACCTCGGCATCGAGCCGTACACGGACCCGATCCCGATCCAGCCCACCGCGCACTACGCGATGGGCGGCATCCCGACGAACGTCGCGGGCGAGGTCCTGAGCGACAACACGACGGTCGTGCCGGGCCTGTACGCGGCCGGCGAGGTCGCCTGCGTGTCGGTGCACGGCGCCAACCGTCTGGGCACGAACTCGCTGCTGGACATCAACGTGTTCGGCAAGCGGGCCGGCATCGCGGCCGCCGAGTACTCCCAGAAGGCGGAGTACGTCGAGCTGCCGGAGAACCCCGCGCAGCAGGTGATCGACCAGGTGGAGCACCTGCGTTCGTCCACCGGCACCGAGCGGGTGGCGGAGCTGCGCCGCGAGCTCCAGGAGACCATGGACGCGAACGTCATGGTGTTCCGCACGGAGCAGACGATCAAGACGGCGGTCGAGAAGCTCGCCGAGCTGCGCGAGCGGTACAAGAACATCTCGATCCAGGACAAGGGCCGGCGGTTCAACACCGACCTGCTGGAGGCCATCGAGCTGGGCAACCTGCTCGACCTGGCCGAGGTCATGGCGGTGTCGGCGCTGGCCCGCAAGGAGTCCCGCGGCGGTCACTACCGCGAGGACTACCCGAACCGCGACGACGTCAACTTCATGCGCCACACCATGGCGTACCGCGAGGTCGGCGACGACGGCACCGAGTCCATCCGTCTCGACTACAAGCCGGTCGTCCAGACCCGCTACCAGCCGATGGAGCGTAAGTACTGATGGCAACCCCCGTTCTGGACAAGGTCGAGGCGGAGTCCGCGGCCTCTCCGTACATCACGGTCACCTTCCGGGTCCGCCGGTTCAACCCGGAGGTCTCGGCGGAGGCCGTCTGGCAGGACTTCCAGCTGGAGATCGACCCGAAGGAGCGTGTGCTCGACGGTCTCCACAAGATCAAGTGGGACGTCGACGGCACGCTGACCTTCCGGCGTTCCTGCGCCCACGGCATCTGCGGCTCGGACGCGATGCGGATCAACGGCAAGAACCGCCTCGCGTGCAAGACGCTGATCAAGGACATCAACCCCGAGAAGCCGATCACGGTCGAGCCCATCAAGGGCCTGACGGTCCTGAAGGACCTGGTCGTCGACATGGAGCCGTTCTTCCAGGCGTACCGGGACGTCATGCCCTTCCTCATCACGAAGGACACGAACGAGCCCACGCGTGAGCGCTTCCAGACCGCCGAGGACCGCGAGCGGTTCGACGACACGACGAAGTGCATCCTCTGCGCGGCCTGCACGTCGTCCTGCCCGGTGTTCTGGAACGACGGCCAGTACTTCGGTCCGGCCGCGATCGTGAACGCCCACCGCTTCATCTTCGACTCGCGCGACGAGGCGGGTGAGCAGCGCCTGGAGATCCTGAACGACAAGGACGGCGTCTGGCGCTGCCGCACGACGTTCAACTGCACGGACGCCTGCCCGCGCGGCATCGAGGTCACGAAGGCGATCCAGGAGGTGAAGCGGGCGCTGATCACGCGCCGCTTCTGAGTCTCCCGGCTCGCTGAGCCCCACGACATGGCGAGGGCCCCGCTCCTTGGGAGCGGGGCCCTCGCCGTGTGTCGCCGCGCCGGTGTCAGCCGCGCAGGACGCGACCCTGCTTGTCGGTGCGGTCGTTGCTGGTGAGGAACAGGATGCCGTCGACCAGCGCCCAGATGCCGAGGCCGCCGCAGGTGAACAGCTGGGCGATGCCCACGCCGACGGAGCCGACGTAGAAGCGTCCGATGCCGAGGGTGCCCAGGAAGAGCTGGAGGATGCCGGCGACGATCTTGGACTTGTCGGAGTACGGACGACCAAGCGGGTCGACCCCGTAGGGGGCCTGCGGGGTGGGGACGGTCATGAGAACTGCTCCTGAAATGCCTGCGGGAGACCGGTGCGGTCTGCTCCGAAATGGGGAGTCCAGGAGGAACGCGACGCGACGGAATCCCGCGTCGACCGACGTCGACCGATCTCGACCCACGCCCCCGCACGGCTCCGCCATGCCAGGACGTCCCCCCTGTGAATGGTGAGCCTAGAGAAAACAGAGGGTAAAAAGGGAGTACAGATGATCCATCGTTCCTGATCCGTGATCAAAATCAGTCAACTACGTTCCGGAGCACCGTCCATGCCACCGCGACGCCGAGGACGACCGTCGTACCCCTCGGGCTCAGGCGCGGATGCCAGGTGCGGCCGTGCAGGCCCGCCCACATCCAGCGGACCAGCAACGCGAGCGCGTACGGCGAGGCGAGCAGCAGGACCCGGTTGTCGAGCCAGGCCTGGGCGAAGTGACCGTGCATCAGGTCGTAAACCAGGCGGGTGCCGCCGCAGGCGGGGCAGAGCAGGCCGGTGACGAGCCGGAACGGGCACCGCGGGAGCCAGTGGCCGGGCTGATGCGGGTCGGTGACGTAGAGATACGCGGAACCGGCCGCGCCGGCGACGAGCACCGCGAGGGGTGCCGTCGCCGGGTGCCGCAGCGCGGCCGAACACCTCGCGGAGAGGCGTTCCGCGTCAGCCACGCAGGATCCGCCCGTCGGCGTCGGTCTTGTCGTCGCTGACCAGCAGGATGATGCCGTCGATCAGCGCCCAGATGCCGAGGCCGCCGCAGGTGAACAGCTGGGCGAGGCCGATGCCGACGTCACCCATGTAGAACCGGCCGACGCCGAAGCTGCCCAGGGTCAGCTGGAGCACCCCCGCGACGATCTTCGACTTCTCGGAGTAGGGACGGCCCAGGACGTCGTACCCGTAGGGGGCCTGAGGGTCGCCGGTGAAGGTGCCGGGCGGTATGTAGCCAGGTCCGGGGTAGCCGGGCCCGGGATAGCCGGGAGCCTGGTATCCGGGATGGGCGTAGCCCGGGTACGGCGGGCCGGCCTGGGGGTAGCCGTAGGGGCCGGGCCCGGGCCGGCCGGGCGGAGCCGCGTCCTGCGGGCCGCCGGGGCCGGCCGGATACCCGTAGCCGGGCGGCGGCTGCGGCGGCTGCTGGGGCTCCTGCGGCTGCTGTGGCGTTTCGGACAAGGCGAGTTCCCCCGAGGTCAGGTGATCGGATCATCCGCAGATGAGACGAGTGCGGATGAGTGCAGAACATCTTGCAGCAGAAAACCCGCCACGCGGAGACCGGGGTGCTCTTGACCGATTTTCGGGTCCTGTACACCTAATCTGACGGCATGTCAGATGACCAGTCGTACGAGCTGCTCGGTTTCGACAATCTCCTCCTGCCCGTCGGGGATCTCGGCGAGGCGGTCGGCTTCTACGAGCGGGCCGGGTTCACGGTGGGACTGCGGTTCGACGAGGCCGGGATCGCGCTGCTGAAGGTCGGGGGCGAGACGCCGGGGGTCCTGCTCCGGCACGAGGAAGCCCTCGGGCACCGGCCGCCGCCCTGGCCGTCCCCGCGTGTCTGGCTGGAGGTGCCGGACGCGCGGGCGGCGGCGCGGCGGCTGACCGAGGCGGGCATCCCCCCGCTGGATCCGCCGTTCTCCACGTCCACCGGCTGGACCGTCGAGATCGCCGACCCCTGGGGGAACGTGCTCGGCTTCACGGACTACCTCAAGCGGCCCGAGCTGGCGAGGCGTTAGGGCGGCGAAACGACGGCCCCCCTCGGTTGAACGTGTTCAAAACAAGCGCTACAGTCCTCGCACGACAGCGTCTTGAACGCGTTCAGAAAAGGTGGGGAACATGGACCGCACGGTCATCGCCTACGTCGTCTACCTGATCGTCAGCATCGGTCTGACCGTCTGGGTGGCACGGACCCTCAGCAGCAACGGACGGGTGTTCCTCGCCGACGTGCTCCAGGGGAACGAGAAGCTCGCCGACGCCGTCAACCACCTTCTGGTGGTCGGCTTCTACCTCGTCAACCTCGGTTTCGTCGCCCTCTACCTGAGCGGCGACGACACCATCGAGGACACGCGCGGCATCTTCGAGGCCCTGTCGACCAAGGTGGGCGTGGTGCTGCTGGTGCTCGGCGCGATGCACCTGGCCAACGTGTACGTCCTCAACCGGATCCGGCGGCGCGGGGTCATGGAGCGGGAGCAGATCCCGCCCGTCGCCCCGCAGGCCTGGGCCGCTCCCTCGGCGCCCACCACCGGGGCGTGAGCACGATGGCCGCCGCTCAGGCCGCCGACGACCGGGACGCCCGGCGCGTCCCGGTCCGCCGGCTCACCGTGCTGCACGACGCCGCATGCTCCCTGTGCGGGTTCCTGCGCGACTGGCTGGGCCGGCAGCCGCAGCTGGTGCCGCTGGAGTTCGTCCCGGCGGGGTCCGCGCAGGCCGCCGCCCGCTTCCCCGGCCTCGACCACCGCGCGACCCTCGACGAGATCACCGTCGTCGGCGACTCCGGCCAGGTCTACCGGGGCGCCGCCGCCTGGATCGTCACCCTGTGGGCGCTGCGCGAGTACCGCCCGCTGTCCCACCGGCTGAGCACCCCCGCCGGGGCGAAGCTCGCGCGGGGCGCCGTCCTCGCCGCCGCCAAGTGGCGTGACGGACAGGGCCGGTCCGCGGGCTGGGGCGGGGGCGTCTACCACCGTGGCGACGGCTGGTCGTACGACCCGCAGCTGGGCTGGAGCCACCACCCGCCCACCTGTGCGGACGGCACCTGCTCCACTGGCTAGGCTCCTGTACGTGCCCGCGAACAACGACGGTCCCGCCGAGGCCGCTACCCCGTCCGAGCCCCATGAGGCCGCTGCCGCGACCGAACGCCATGAGGCCGCCCCCACGTCCAAGTCCGAGCAGACCCGCGCTCTGATCCTGGAGACGGCGATGCGGCTGTTCCAGGAGCGCGGCTACGACAAGACGACGATGCGGGCCATCGCCCAGGAGGCCGGCGTCTCGGTCGGCAACGCCTACTACTACTTCGCCGGCAAGGAGCACCTGATCCAGGGCTTCTACGACCGGCTCGCCGCCGAGCACCGGGAGGCCGTGCGGGACATCCTGGCGCGGGAGACCAGCCTGGAGGCGCGGCTGGCGGGGGTGCTGCGGGTCTGGCTGGACGTGGCCAGGCCGTACCACGAGTTCGCGGTCCAGTTCTTCAAGAACGCCGCCGACCCGGACAGCCCGCTCAGCCCCTTCTCCGCCGAGTCGGAGCACGCGCGCAGGGAGGCCATCGCCGTCCACAAGGAGGTGCTCGCGGGATCGAAGGCGAAGGTCCCGGAGGAGCTGCGGGAGGTGCTGCCCGAGCTGATGTGGCTCTCCCAGATGGGCCTCGTCATGTACTGGATCTACGACCGCACGGAGGGGCGCGAGCGCAGCTACCGGCTGGCCGGCCGGGGCGCGCGTCTCACCGCGCGGGGCGTGGCGCTGGCCCGGTTCCGGGTGCTGCGGCCGCTCGTGCTGGAGGTCCACGACCTGTTCACGGACTTCCTGCCCGGCATGACCAACGCCCTGCCGGACCCCGCGAGGAAGAGCCCGCCGGGCCGGACGGGCTCGGCGGACCCCGCGGGCTCCTCGGACCCTGCGGGCTCTTCCTCGGGCTGAGTCAGCTCACCTCCGCGCCTTCCTCCAGCTCCACGTCGTGGACCAGGGGCTCCCCCGCGACCGTCAGCTGCCGGGCACGGGGAAGCAGCGGCGGTGCGGCGGTCGTCGCCAGCAGATAGGTTCCCGGTGCCGGGACGGAGAGGATGTACGAGCCGTCGGCGAGGGTGGCGACGCGGTCCAGTTCCCGCCCGCCCGTCGACATCAGGGCGACCTTCGCGTCCTCGACGGGTTCACCGGCCGTGTTCCGGACGAAGCCGTGCACGGCCGAGGCCGGTCCCTCGCCCGGCGCGGCCGTCATCGGCGCCGCCTCCTCCTTGGGCTCGACCGCGAGGTGCGGCAGCCGCTTCTCCAGCCACCCGGGCAGCCACCAGTTGGAGTCGCCCAGCAGGTGCATCGCGGCCGGGACCAGCGCCGTGCGCAGGATGAACGCGTCCAGCGCGACGGCGGCCGCGAGACCGACGCCCGCCATCGCCGCGCCCGCGTCGCCGCTGAGCACGAAGGCCAGGAAGACGCAGACCATGATCAGGGCGGCGGAGTTGATGACCCGGCTGGTCTCCGCGAGGCCCACCCGGACCGCTCGCGCGTTGTCCTTGGTGTGCACCCACTCCTCGTGCATCCGGCTGACCAGGAAGACCTGGTAGTCCATCGACAGGCCGAAGAGCAGGGACAGCATGATGACGGGCAGGAAGGCGTTGATCGGCCCCTCCTTGCCGAGGCCCAGCAGGTCGAGGCCCCAGCCCCACTGGAAGACCGCGACGAGGACGCCGAAGGAGGCCGCGGCCGCGATCAGGTTCATCACGGCGGCCGTCAGCGGCACCACCAGGGAGCGGAAGGCGACCAGCAGCAGCAGGAAGCCCAGGCCGATGATGGTGGCGATGAAGAGCGGCAGCCGGTCGCCGGTGACCGTGGCGAAGTCCTTGGACACCGCCGTGACACCGCCCACGTGCGCCTGGGCCCCGGCCCGCGGGATGACGTCGTCCCGCAGCCGGTCGATCAGGGTGTCCGTCTCCTCGGACTGCGGTGAGGTCGTCGGCACCACCTGGATGACGGTGACCCCGCTCGCGGGCGGCAGCGCGGCCACCCGGGCGACGCCGGGCGTGTCCTTGATGCCCTGGGTCAGAGCGGTGGCGTCGCCGCCGTCCACGACCACTTGGAGGGGGCCGTTGAAGCCCGGTCCGAAACCCTCGGCGAGCAGGTCGTAGGCCTGCCGGGTGGTCGTCGACGCGTCGTCGTTGCCCTGGTCGGTGGCGCCGAGGCGCAGCGACAGCACGGGGAGCGCGAGGACGGCCATGACGACCAGCGCGAGGGCGGCGATCGTCCGCGGCCGGCGTTGCACGCCCGTCGACCAGCGGGCCGCGGGACCGCTCGCCTTCTCGGGCTCCGGGCCGGTCGCGGCCAGCAGCCGCCGCTGCTTGCGGCTCAGCACGCGAGCGCCGAGGAAGCCGAGCAGGGCGGGCAGCAGGGTCGTCGCGGCGAGGACGCTCAGCACCACGGTCAGCGAGGTGCCGATGACGACGCCGTCGAGGAAGCGCAGGTTCGTCACCAGCATGCCGGCCAGGGCGATGCACACCGTGCCGCCGGCGAACAGCACCGCCCGGCCGGAGGTGTTGAGGGCGGTGACCGCCGACTCCTCCGGGTCCAGGCCGCGCAGCACGCCCTTGCGGTGCCGGGTGACGATGAACAGGGCGTAGTCGATGCCGACGCCGAGGCCGATCAGCGAGGACAGCAGCGGGGCCAGGTCCGGGATGTCGGTGACATGGCTGAGCAGCTGGGTCGAGAACAGGCCCATGCCGACGCCGAAGATCGCCACGGCGAGCGGCAGCAGCATCGCGTACAGCGAGCCGAAGGCCAGGAACAGGACCACCGCCGCGGCCGCGAGGCCGACCATCTCGGCGAGGCCGGTGGGCGGTTCCTGGACCCGCTGGACGGCCTGGCCGCCCACCTCCACCTCCAGGCCGTCCCGGCCGGCGTCCCGCGCGGTGTCGACGACGTCCTGGACGAGTTCCTTCGGTACGGCGTTCGCCTGCTCGGTGAAGGTGATCTGGGCGTAGGCGATCCGCCCGTCACCGCTGATCTGCGCCGCGCCCGCCGCGTCCGCCGCGTAGGGGCCGGTGACCCCGCCGACGCCCTTCATGCCCGCGATCCTGTCGAGCGCGGGCTGGATCCGGGAGCGCACGTCCTGGTCCCGGACCGAGCCCTCGTCGACCTTCCACACGACCGTGTCGGTGTCGCCCGCGCTCGCCGGGAACGCCTTCTCCATCAGGTCGTACGCCTTCTTGGAGTCCGTGTCGGGAAGGGAGAAGACGTTCGCGTAGTCCGTGCCCGCCGTCGAGGCCGAGAATCCCAGGCCGAACAGCGCCCCCACCCAGAGCAACAGGACCACCAGCCGGTGCCGATAGCACCAGCGCGCCAATGCCGCCACGCTCAATCTCCTTCAACAGATCGTCGGTCGGTCCCCCAGGTCCTGGGCAACAGGATCGGTGGCGCCACGTGTGCGTGGACATGTGATGACCATGACTCTCAAGGAACTCCAAAGCGTGAACCGGCGCGATCGCCGGTGGGTCACCGGATACTGGGGGCATGACGACGGCTTCCGGCACGGTGCTGGTCGTGGAGGACGAACCGAGCATCGCGGACGTCCTGGCCATCGCCCTGCGCTACCACCGCTTCGAGGTCATGGTCGCGGGCACCGTCCGCGAGGCCCTCGCCCTCGCCGACCGCACCCGGCCCGACGTGGCCCTGCTGGACGTGATGCTGCCGGACGGCGACGGCCGGGCGCTGGGTCGTGAACTGCGCTCGCGCAGGCCGGACCTGGCGCTGGTGTTCCTCACCGCGCGGGACGCGCCGACCGAGATCGTCGGCGCCCTCGGCTTCGGCGACGACTACATCACCAAACCGTTCGACATCGACGTGGTCGTCGCCCGCATCACCGCCGTGCTGCGCCGCACCCGGCCGGCCGACGTCCTCCCGCAGCGCCCGCCGCTGCGGTACGGCGACCTGGAGCTCGACGAGACGACGTACAGCGTGCACCGGGCGGGCCGCTCGGTCGAGCTCACCCCCACCGAGTACGCGCTGCTGCGGTTCCTGGTGCGCAACGGCGGCCGGATCGTGCCCAAGGAGCAACTCCTGCGCCACGTCTGGCAGTACGAGCACACTCCGCCGGAGTCGACGGTCGTCGAGACCTACATCAGCTATCTGCGGCGCAAACTGGACGTCCTGGGGCCGCCGGTGATCACCACCCGGCGGGGCGTCGGATACGGGCTGGCGTGAGGCGCATCCACCGGCACGGCATCCACTCGCTGCGTGCCAAGCTGACGGCGGCGAACGTGGGGCTGCTGGCGCTGGGCATCGTCGTCGCGACCGCGGTCAGCCTGATGGGGATGCGGCACTACCTGGTCGACCAGGTGGACGCCGAGCTGACCAAGATGCGTGACTCGCTGGGCAGTTCGCGGCTCACCCTGCGCCAGATCGACTCGCTGTCCGTGCTGAGCGTCGTCAGCGACCGCCTCGTGCCGCAGGTCACGGACTCCGGCTCCCGGCCGGCGCCGGACTCGATCTTCACCGCCGTCGACGGCCGGGGCACCGCCCTGACCATCTTCGACGTCGAGCCCACCGAAGCCCAGCGCGGCCTCGCGGGCGCGGTGTCCGACCCGCTCGCCCTCTCCACCGACGCCGACCCGCACGACGTCACCGTGCACGGGGACACCTACCGCGCGACCGCGACCCGGCTGACCGACGGCACGTACATCCTGCTGGCCACCTCCACCGAGGCCCTCCACAAGGGCATAGCGAAGGCCTTGAAGCTCGATCTCGCCGTCGGCACGCTGCTGCTGGCCCTGCTCGCCTGTCTGACCCTGTTCAGCGTGCGGCGGCGGATGCTGCCGCTGGAGGACATGGTGGAGACGTCGTCGGCGATCGCCGAAGGCGACCTGACCCGGCGCGTGCCCTCCAGCCACCATCCCACCCAGGAGGTCGAACAGCTGCGGCTCGCCCTGAACTCCATGCTCCACCAGGTGGAGACGGCGTACCGCACGCGCGAGCACAGCGCGGCCCAGCTGCGCCGCTTCGTGGCCGACGCCTCGCACGAGCTGCGCACCCCGCTCTCCGCGATCCGCGGCTATCTCCAGCTGTACGACCAGGGCATGCTGGTCGAGCCGGACGAGCGCCGGCGGGCCTGGGACCGGATGAACGGCGAGGTCGACCGGATGGGCCGGCTCGTCGACGAGCTGCTCACCCTGGCCCGCCTCGACCAGCGGCCCGAACTGCGGCTGCGGGGCGTCGACGTGAGCCGTCTGGTGCGGGACTCGGCGCAGGACCTGCGCGCGCAGCAGCCCGGGCGGCCGGTCACGGTCGAGGCCGACGGAACCGTGCTGGTGCGGGCCGACGAGTCGGGACTGCGTCAGGTGCTGGGCAACCTGGTGGCCAACGTGCGCACGCACACGTCCGCCGAGGTGCCGGTGCGGCTCGGGGTGGAGCGGGCGGACGGCGTCGTCCGGCTGTCGGTCGAGGACAAGGGGCCGGGGCTGGGGCCGGAGGACGCGGCGCGGGTCTTCGACCGCTTCTTCCGGGCCGGGGGCGGCGCGGGCAGCGGGCTGGGCCTGGCGATCGTGCAGGGGGTCGTGCACGCGCACGGCGGCGAGGTGAGCGTGCGGACGGCTCCCGGCGAGGGGCTGGCGGTCACGGTGACCCTGCCGGCCCGGCCCAAGGCCTGCGTCTGACCGCCTGCCCCGGAGGGCCGCCCCCGCGGGACTCGTCGAGGCGGGCGCCGTGCGGCAGCCCCGCGGGCTCGCCTAGGCGGGGGCCGTGACCAGGGCCCATACCGTCTTGCCGTGCCGGCCCCTGCTCCAGACGCCCCACGCGGCGGCGAGGTGCTCCACCAGGTGCAGGCCGCGGCCGTGCTCCTCCGACTCCCCGGCCGGCCGCAGCCGGGGTTCGAGCCGGCCCTCGTCGGAGACCTCTATGAGACAGGAACCGTCACCGAGGGCGGTCACGGCCACCTCGAACTCCCGCTCCAGCAGCGGCCCATGGCGTACGACGTTGGTGGCCAGCTCGGACACCACCAGGACGGCGTCGGCCAGCGCCGGGTCGTCGGGGCCGTGCCCCCAGTCCGCCAGATGGTCCCGTACCCGGCGCCGGGCGAGACCGACGGACGCCGGATGCCGGGGCAGCCGGAAGGAGTTGCGTCTCAGCACGTCTGCTCCTCGTCCCGTACACACCTCCGTCACATGGTGCCGCTTCGGGTGCCTGCCCGGTGTGACGGGGGCGCATGCCCGGCTCACGGGATCAAGTCCGCGCGCCGGGTGGGTACTTCGGATCAGATCCAGTCGAGTTTCCAGAGGCGGAACACGCCGTTCCCGTCCGCCAGGAACTGGCCCCCGCCGATGTCCGCGCTGGTGACGACGTACTCCTTGCGCTGCCACAGCGGGACGACCGGCACGTCCCGGGCGACGACCTGCTGGAGAGCGCGGAAGTCGCCGGCGGTCCGGCTGCGGTCGGCGTACTGCCGGCTTCCGGCGATGTACTTGTCGACGGCCTTGCTGCTGTAGCCGGTGTTCATGGTGGAGCCGGTGCCGACCAGCGGGCCCGCGAAGGTGTCCGGGTCGGGGTAGTCGGCGACCCAGCCGACCGCGTAGGCGTCGAGTCTGCCGGTGGCCCACCGCTTCTGGAAGTCGGTCCACTCGTAACCCTTGACGTCCACTTCGAACAGACCGCTCGCCTCCAGCTGCCGCTTCAGCTCCTCGGCCTCGGCCGCCGCGGCGCCGCTGCCCAGGCCGTAGCCGTAGGTGAACTTCACGGGGACGCCGACGCCCGCCGACTTCAGCAGCTTGCGGGCCTTGTCGGCGCTCCGGTCCGGGTAACTGTCGAAGAAGGACGTGGTGTGGCCGGTGATGCCGGTCGGGATGAGCGAGTACAGCGGCTCGACGGTCCCGTCGTACACGCTCGCGGCCAGCTGCTCGCGGTCGATCAGCCAGGCGATCGCCCGGCGGACGTCCGTGTCGTGCAGCGGTGAGCCGGAGCGGGTGTCGAAGTACAGGTTGCGGGTCTCGGAGCCGTCGGCCTCGTAGACGCGCTGGTCGGGGTCGCTGGTGTCGAGGGCGGCCAGCACCGCGGGCGGCAGCTGCCGGGCGGCCGCCTCGACCTGCTTGGCCTTCCAGGCCTTCTCGAGCGCCGCGGGGTCCGCGTAATAGCGCAGCTCGATCGGGGCGCCGGTCGACACGGCGCCCTTGTAGCGCGGGTTGGGCGACAGCAGGACCTTCTTGCCCTTGGTGTACCCGCTCAGCCGGTAGGGGCCGGTGCCGTCGACGCTGCTGCCGACCCGCAGGCCGTCCGCCGGGTAGCGGGTGCGGTCGACGATCGAGCCGGCCCCGGTGGCCACCTTGAACGGGAAGGTCGCGTCCGGCGACGACAGGTGGAAGGTGACCTTCAGGCCCTTGGCGTCCACCGACTTCAGGGTGGAGAACAGGGACGCCGGGCCGACGTCCGAGTTGATCTTCTTGACCCGGTCGAAGGAGTACTTCACGTCCTCGGCGGTCACCTCCGAGCCGCTGTCGAAGGTGAGGTCGTCTCGCAGCTCGCAGGTGTACGTGACGAGGCTGCCCTTGAGGAACGAACAGCTCTCGGCCGCGTCCGGCACGGGCGAGACGCCGCCCGGCTCGTACGTCAGGAGCGACTGGAAGACGTTGCTGAACAGCGCCCAGGATCCGGCGTCGTAGGCGCCCGCCGGGTCGAGCGAGGTGACCGTGTCCGTGGTGCCGACCGTGATGGTCGCGTCACCGTTGTCCTGCGACGGCAGCAACTGCCGGCCGCCCACTCCGACGACCGCGAGAACCAGCAGCGTCACGAGGATCCGCATGCGAACAGATCGCATGGTGATGTCCTGCCTCCCCAGGCCCGCGGGAGGGACCCAGTCCACAGAAGAAAGTGCCGCCCCCCTTGGCGGCGGGCTCACCTAATCACACGTGTTTCGCCAGGGGGAAGAGGATTCTGACGAGAGGGGAAAGAAGTCGCCGACGCCTTGTTTCGGGCGGGTTTCACAGCCCGTCCACAGGTTTCTGACCGGGCGTCAGGCGTGCGTCGAGGCGAGTTCGACGATGGTGATGTCGGAGGGGGCGCCGACCCGGGTGGGCGGGCCCCAGGCGCCCGCGCCCCGGGACACGTACAGCTGGGTGTCGCCGTACCGTTCCAGCCCCGCCACCGTCGGATTCGCGGCGGCCGCGAGGAAGGAGCCGGGCCACAGCTGGCCGCCGTGCGTGTGACCGGAGAGCTGGAGGTCGACGCCGTGGCGCACGGCCTCGTGGATCTGCACCGGCTGGTGGGCGAGGAGCACGCACGCGCGCGTGGTGTCGCGGTCGCCGAGCGCGCCGGCGAAGTCGGGCCCCTGGCCCTCGCTCTCGCCCGCGATGTCGTTGACGCCGGCCAGGTCGAACCAGGGCAGCTCGGTACGGGCGTTCTCCAGCGGCTCCAGGCCGAGCCGCCGCACCTCCTCGACCCACTGTGCGGCTCCGGAGAAGTACTCGTGGTTGCCGGTGACGAAGAAGCTGCCCTGGCGGGCCCTCAGCCGCGCGAGCGGAGCCGCCGCCGGGCCCAGGTCCTTCACGCTGCCGTCGACCAGGTCGCCGACGACCGCGATCAGGTCGGGCTGCGTCGCGTTGATGGTGTCGACGACCTTCTGCGCGAAGCCCCGGCCGAGCACCGGGCCCAGGTGGATGTCGCTGACGACCGCGATCCGGTAGCCGTGGGCGGCGCGCGGGAGCTTGGCCAGGGGCACCGTCACCCTCTTGACACCGGGGCCGCGCAGCACGCCGTAGGTGCCGTAGCCGACCGTGCCGACGGCGACCGCGGCCGCCGTGCCCGCCACGACCCGCGACACGAAGAGCCGGCGGGACGGGTCGGAGGCGGACCGCGCCGGCGCCCCGGGCTGCGGATCCGCGGAAGCGGACTCCCCGGACCCGGGCCTGCCGGACACCGGGTCCGCGGACTCGGCCGGCCGGCCGCCCTCCGGCTTGTTCGTCTGCGCCTCCCCGGTCTCCGCGCCGCCCGGCCCGGGCTGCTCGAAGGCCGGCCGTCCTGACTCCGGTCGTCCTGACTCCGGCCGTCCGGGCTGCGGCGGCGTCGCCTCCCGTGTCCCGGGGGCGGGCGCTCCGACCGGGAGGGGCTCCCGCTCGGGCCGGGCCGCGGGGGGCCCGGCGGGCGCCCGCTTCGCCAGGAAGCGGCGCAGGACCGGCCGTACGGCCTCGCCCACGAGCACGGCCAGCAGCAGGTAGACCGACAGGGCCAGCCACAGGAAGCCGGGCCAGGCCATGACGCGCTGCAGCCAGAAGGGGGCGCCGGTGCGTTCGGCGACCAGGGCGCCGATCGCCAGCGCCCAGCCGCCCGCGACCAGCACCGCGCCACCGCGGCGGACCGGGCCGGGGCCGCGGGTGGTGTCGCGGAACAGCCGCCGCCACAGGTACCAGTTGGCCGTGACCAGCACGGTCAGGGCGAGCAGCGCGAAGACGATCACCATCGCTATGACGCCTGCCGCAGACCGCGCAGACCGCGCAACCCGATGGCCCCGACGACCGTCCCCCATACGAAGGAGACGACAGCGAGCGTCAGGTGCACCCAGAAGTACGCCGTGGGATCGCCGTCGTCGAACGCGAGTCCGCTGCTGTCCTTGACCAGGTTCTTGACGAAAGTGACCCAGATGACCCAGCTCCACACCCCGAAGGCGAGCAGGAACCAGGAGACGCGGCGGCTGAGCTTCATGGGTTCAGTATCACCGGCCGTTGTCCGGTTCCGTGACCGGGGTGGAGAGGGTGACGGGACTTCCCGTCGCGTGCCCGGTACGTTCTCCGTCGTGCCCGCACCCATGAAGCAGACCGTCAGGCGATGCCTGCTGGTCACCTCCGCGACCCTCGCGTCCCTCGCGCTCACCGCGCCCGCCTCGCTCGCGGCCCCGAGCCCGTCGCCGTCCCCGGCCGCGTCGGGATCGCCGTCCGCTTCGGTCCCGCCCTCCGGATCGCCGTCCGCGTCCGCCTCGCCGTCGGTCGCTCCCCCGGCGGACATGTCGTCCGTGGGCGGCACGCGGCTCGGGCAGCCCGGGACGCAGGTGGCGATCGCGGGGGGCGCGCCGGTGCTGCCGAAGGACCTCACGGCGCGGTCGTGGATCGTCGCCGACGCCGAGTCGGGGGACGTGCTCGCCGCGCACAACGCGCACTGGCGGCTGCCCCCGGCCAGCACGTTGAAGATGCTGTTCGCCGACACCGTGCTGCCGCGCTTCCCCAAGGCCACCGTGCACAAGGTCGAGGCGAAGGACCTGGCCGGCATGGGGGCCGGTTCCAGCCTCGTGGGCATAAAGGAGGGCGAGACGTATACGGTCCACGACCTGTGGCTCGGCGTCTTCCTGCGCTCCGGCAACGACGCCGTGCACGTCCTGTCGCAGATGAACGGCGGCATCGCCGAGACCGTCGAGGACATGAACGAGCACGCCGAGGAGCTCCAGGCCCTCGACACCCACGTCGTCTCCCCGGACGGCTATGACGCCCCGCGTCAGGTCTCCTCCGCGTACGACCTGACGCTGTTCGCCCGCTCGGGGCTGCAGAAGCAGGACTTCCGGGAGTACTGCTCGACGGTGACGGCCAAGTTCCCCGGCGAGACGACGAAGAAGAAGGGCAAGACCTCCCGCGGGACCTTCGAGATCCAGAACACCAACCGGCTGCTGAGCGGCGACTACGACATCTCCCAGTACCCGGGCATCGCCGGCGTCAAGAACGGCAACACCACCAAGGCCGGCGCCACCTTCACCGGGGTGGCCGAGCGCAACGGCAAGGTGCTGCTCGTCACGGTCATGAACCCGGAGAAGACCGACCACAACGAGGTCTACAAGGAGACCGCCGCCCTGCTGGACTGGGGCTTCCAGGCGGCCGGCAAGGTGACGCCGGTCGGCGAGCTGGTCGCGCCGAAGGGCACCGCGCAGGCCGACGCGCAGCCGGGCGCCAACCCGTCGGCCTCCGAGGGGTCGGGGCAGGCCGGCGGCGCCGGGGACGTGTCGGCGAAGCCGGTGGCGGGCGCGGTGACCGAGGACGGCTCGGGCGGGATGTGGATCGCGCTGGCGATCACCGGCGGACTGCTGGTGCTGCTGGCGGGCGGCGGGTACCTGGTCAACCGCCGCTGGCCGCTGCCGGACCTGGTACGGCGTCGTCGCTGACGTCGAGGTCCCGGGGGTTGTCGGGGGCGCTGCCCGTCGCCGTCCAGGCGGCGCAGTACAGGACCAGCTTCGAGGTGAAGTTGATCCACAGCAGCAGGGCGATGGGCACGCCGAACGCGCCGTACATGCTCTTGGCGGCCACGCCCTGCATGTAGCCGCTCAGCAGCAGCTTCAGCAGTTCGAAGCCGATGGCGCCGATGAGCGCGGCGACGACGAGGCGGCGGCGCGGGGGTTCGACGCCGGGCAGCAGGGTGAGGACGTACAGCAGGAGCAGGAAGTCGGCGAGGACGGCGACGGAGAACGCGGCGACGCGCAGCAGGACGATGCCCCAGCCCTCCTTGTCGATGCCGGACTGCTCGGTGATCCAGCCGACCAGCGCCGAGGCGACGGTGGAGATGGCCAGGGTGAGCAGGACGGCTCCGCCGAAGCCGACGAGGACGCCCGTGTCCTTGGCCTTGCGCAGGACGGGGTTCTCGTCGTCGTCGGGCCGCTCCCAGACGGCACGCAGGCAGTCCCGCATCTGGCCGACCCAGCCGATGCCGGTGAGCAGCAGCAGCGCGCCGGCGATGAGACCGACGGTGCCCGCGTTCTGGACCAGGCCGTTGATGTCCAGCTGGTCGGAGATGCCGGGCACCTGATCGGCGATCTTGTCCTGGAGCTCCTGCTGCCGGGACTCGCTCAGCGTGGCGGCGGCGACGGCGGCGGCCACGGTCAGCAGCGGGAAGAGCGCGACGAAGCTGACGAACGTCATGGCGGCGGCCAGCCGCGTCCACTTCACGCGGTCCAGTCGCTCGTACGACCGCCACGCGTGCGTGGCCATGAGGCGCGCGACCCACGGCCCGATGCCGGGGAGCTTCTTCAGCCAGTCCATGATCCGACTCTGCCCCTGTCCGGAGGAACGACGCGGATATCGCCGATGCGGATATCGCGGAACACCAGGGTGCGGGTACCCCGCGAACGCGGGACGGCGGCCCGTGCCGTGCCGGCTCGCCGCGGCACGCGCGCGTGACTCACCAGTCGGCCACGGCCAGCGCGTACATGGCCAGCCAGGCCAGGCCGATCAGGGCGAGGGCGCGGTCGCCCAGGACGACCTCCTCGGGCTCGCCCGCCGTGCCCCGGTCGGCGAAGACGGCGTACCGCAGGACCGCCAGGACGAACGCGACGACGGACAGCTGGCGCCAGGGCAGCACGCCCGTGTGCGGGACGCCGCCCTCCTCCAGGGCCCACAGGCAGTAGCCGAGGACGGCGACCCCGGCCGCCAGCTGCCAGACGAAGCGCAGATAGCCGGTGGTGTACTCGGTGAGCAGCACCCGCGTGGCGCCCGCCGTGCCGGCCAGCTGGACGGCCTCGGAGTAGCGCTTGGCCGCGACCATGAAGAGCGCCCCGAACCCGGTGGTGATCAGGAACCATCGGGAGAGCGGGAGCCCCAGGGCGAGTCCGCCCGCCATGGCCCGCATCAGGAAGCCGGTCGCGACGACGACGAGGTCCACGACCAGGACGTGCTTCAGGCTGACGCAGTAGGCCAGTTGCATGGCGAGGTAGGCGGTGAGGAGCACCGCGACGGCGGGGGTCGTCAGCCAGGCCGCGGCGGCCGGCGCGAGGACCGCGAGGGCGCCCGCGACGCCGTACGCCAGGGGCACCGGGACCAGTCCCGCGGCGATCGGGCGGTGCCGCTTCGTGGGGTGGGCGCGGTCGGCCTCGGCGTCCCGGGCGTCGTTGATCAGGTAGACGGCGGCGGCGCAGGCGGTGAACAGGGCGAAGACGAGGGCGAGTCGGGTGGCGGCGTGCAGGGAGAAGAGCCGGCCGGCCGCGGCGGGGGCGGCGACGACCAGGATGTTCTTGACCCACTGCTTGGGGCGGGTGGTCCTGAGGAGACCGCCGGCGAGGGTGCCGGGGCGGTGGCCCGGGGGCCCGGGCGCCGGCGGGCGGCGCGTGCGCTGGCGGTGGAGCAGTGCCTCAGCCATGGTGGCCCCCTCTCATCCAGCGCGCCCCCAGCCGCGCGGTGACCGCACCGAGGGCCGCGCCCGCCGCCACGTCGGAGGGATGGTGGACGCCGGCGACCAGGCGGGACAGGCACATCGCGACCGCGACCGGCGCGGCGGCGTGCACGCCGAGCGCGCCGTAGGCGACGGCGGCGGCCGCGGCGGAGGTGGCGTGCGAGCTGGGGAAGGAGTGCCGTCCCGCGGTGCGCACGAGGGGTGCGACACGGGTGGGGCGCGGACGTCGGACGATACGTTTCACCCCGACGCTGGCGGCGTGCGCGCCCGCGGTGAGCGCGGTGGCGCGCAGCCAGGGGCCGCGCCGGGAGACGTCGACGACGGCTCCGGCGACGCCCGCCGCGAGCCACAGGGCGCCGTGCTCGCCCGCCCAGGAGAGGGCGCGCGCGACGCGGGCGACGCGAGGGTCCGCGCCCCGGGCGTGGAGCGCCGCGAGGATCCGGTGGTCCAGGTCGTCGAGTCCGTCCATGTGGATTCACTGTTCACGCCTGCGCGCTCGGAACACCGGCAATATTGAGCGACATCCCATTAATCACCCATTTCGGGGAGTAGTGCATGTTTCAAAATTAATCGCCCATATAGAGGCGATACGGTCACGACCATGCCTGCCGAGACCACCACCGAGACCGTCGCCGTCACGGGATGGGGCCGCACCGCCCCCTCCGCCGCGCGCCTGGTCCGCCCCCGGACCTACGCGGAGGCCGTGACGGCGGTCCGGGACTGCGGGCCTCGCGGCGGCATCCCCAGGGGCCTGGGACGGGCCTACGGGGACGCGGCGCAGAACGCCGGCGGGGCGGTGATCGACCTGACCGGCCTGGACCGGATCCACGTCATCGACGCCGGCGAGGGGAGTGTCCTGTGCGACGCGGGAGTCTCCCTGCACCGGCTCACGGAGGTCCTGCTGCCGCTCGGCTGGTTCGTGCCCGTGACCCCCGGGACCCGGTACGTGACCGTGGGCGGCGCGATCGGCGCCGACATCCACGGCAAGAACCACCATGTGTCCGGGTCCTTCGCCCGGCATGTGCTGTCCTTCGAACTGCTCACGGCGGACGGCACGATCCGCACGGTGGAGCAGGGCACCGACCTGTTCGACGCGACGGCCGGCGGCATGGGCCTGACCGGCGTCGTCCTGACGGCCAGGATCCGGCTCCAGCCGGTCGCGACGTCGCTGATGTCCGTCGACACCGAGCGGGCCGCCGACCTGGACGACCTGATGGCCCGGATGACGGCCGGCGACCACCGCTACCGCTACTCGGTCGCCTGGATCGACCTCCTCGCGCGCGGCGCGGCCACCGGACGCGCGGTCCTGACCCGCGGCGAGCACGCGTCCCCGCAGGAGCTGCCCGCCCGCGCGCGCAGGGCCCCGCTCGTGTTCCGCCCGCCCCGGTTCCCGGCCGCGCCCGCGTTCCTGCCGAGCGGCCTGCTCACCCGCACGACCGTCGGGCTGTTCAACGAGTTCTGGTACCGCAGAGCGCCACGCGCGCGTACCGGAGAGCTCCAGAGCCTGTCCGCCTTCTTCCACCCGCTCGACGGCGTCCCCCACTGGAACCGCGTCTACGGCCGCGACGGCTTCGTGCAGTACCAGTTCGTCGTCGGGTACGGCCAGGAGGACACCCTGCGCCGGATCGTGGGGCGCGTGTCCGCCCGCCGCTGCCCGTCGTTCCTGGCCGTCCTCAAGCGGTTCGGGGACGCCGACCCCGGCTGGCTGTCGTTCCCGCGCCCGGGCTGGACCCTCGCCCTGGACATCCCGGCCGGACTGCCCGGCCTCGCCGCGTTCCTCGACGGGCTGGACGAGGAGGTGGCCGCCGCGGGCGGCCGCGTCTACCTCGCCAAGGACTCCCGGCTGCGCCCCGACCTGCTCACCGCGATGTACCCGCGCCTCGACGACTTCCGCGCGCTGCGCGCGGAGCTGGACCCGCGCGGGGTGTTCGTGTCGGACCTCGCCCGCCGGCTCAACTTCCAGGAGTCACCATGAAGGACGCCTTCGGCCTCCCCCAGTCCCTGCTCGTCCTCGGCGGCACGTCCGAGATCGCGCTGGCCACCGCGCGCCGGCTGATCGCCCGCCGCACCCGCACGGTGTGGCTCGCCGGACGCTCGTCGCCCGCCCTGGAGTCGGCCGCCGCCGAGCTGCGCACACTGGGGCCGGACGTCCACACCGTCCCCTTCGACGCGCTCGACCCCGAGTCCCACGAGACGGTCCTCGGCAAGGTCTTCGCCGAGGGCGACGTCGACACGGTGCTGCTCGCCTTCGGTGTCCTCGGCGACCAGGCGAACGACGAACGCGACCCGGCGGCCGCGGTGCGCGTCGCGCAGACCAACTACACGGGGGCGGTGTCGGCGGGGCTGGTCGCCGCGCGCGCCCTCCAGACCCAGGGGCACGGCTCCCTGGTCGTCCTGTCCTCCGTCGCCGGCGAGCGGGCCCGCCGCTCGAACTTCATCTACGGCTCCAGCAAGGCGGGCCTCGACGCCTTCGCCCAGGGGCTCGGCGACGCGCTGCACGGCACGGGCGTGCACGTCATGGTCGTACGCCCCGGGTTCGTCCGGACGAAGATGACCGCCGGGCTGGCGGAGGCGCCGCTCGCGACCACCCCGGAGGCGGTCGCCACGGCCGTCGAACTGGGGCTGCGGCGCCGCTCGGAGACCGTGTGGGTGCCGGGCGTGCTGCGCGTGGTGATGTCGGCGCTGCGCCACGCGCCCCGCGGGCTGTTCCGCAGGCTGCCGGTCTAGCGCGTCGGCAGCGAACCGCGGTCGACGTGGGCCGCCTGCGGGGGGACGACCGCACCCCCGAAGGCGTAGTCGCGCAGCTTGCGCCAGACCCCGTCGGCGCCTTGCTCCGCGAGGGCGAAACCGGTGCAGGACCAGTCGGCCTCGTACTGGGCGAGCTCGGCGTAGGCCCGGTCCATCGCCGCCTCGTCGATGCCGTGCGCGACGGTGACGTGCGGGTGGTACGGGAACTGGAGCTCGCGGGTCAGCGGCCCGGAGGCGGCCCGGATGCGCTGCTGGAGCCAGGCGCAGGTCTCGGCGCCCTGGACGACCCGCACGTAGACCACCGGCGACATGGGCCGGAAGGTGCCGGTCCCGGACAGCCTCATCGGGAAGGGCCGGCCGGCCGCGGCGACCTCGGTGAGGTGGGCTTCGACGGCCGCCAGCGCGCCCGTCCCCACCTCGGTCGGCGGCAGCAGTGTGACGTGCGTGGGGATGCCGTGAGCCGCGGCGTCGCCGAAGCCCAGGCGCCGCTCCTGGAGCAGGCTGCCGTGGGGCTCCGGGACCGCGATCGACACACCGATCGTTACGGTCCCCACGTCTTCTCCTGTCGTCATGTCGTCCTGGCGGGGTGTGTTGCCGGGTTCGTACTCAGTCGTACGGCTATCGACTGTACGGCCACAGCTGTGCTCTGGGCAGGCGCAGGGAAAGTGATGTGCAGCGCTCTGCCCAGAGGAACAGGTGTGCGGTGCGCCCCGAGTGCTTCCGAGCGCCGCTCAGTGCTTCGCGGGCAGGAAGCCCACTCGCTCGTACGTCCGGGACAGGGTCTCCGCGGCCACGGCACGCGCCTTCTCCGCGCCCTTGGCCAGGATCGAGTCCAGCGTCTCCGGGTCGTCCAGGTACTGCTGGGTGCGGTCCCTGAAGGGCGTCACGAAGTCGACGACGACCTCGGCGAGGTCCGTCTTGAGCGCGCCGTAGAGCTTGCCCTCGTAGCGCTGCTCCAGCTCGGCGATGCCGGTGCCGGTCAGCGTCGAGTAGATGCCGAGCAGGTTGCTGACGCCGGGCTTGTTCTCGGTGTCGTAGCGCACGACCGTGTCGGTGTCCGTGACCGCGCTCCTGACCTTCTTGGCGGTCGCCTTCGGGTCGTCGAGCAGGTTGATGAGGCCCTTCGGCGTGGACGCCGACTTGCTCATCTTGATCGACGGGTCCTGGAGGTCGTAGATCTTGCCCGTCTCCTTCAGGATGTGCGGCTTCGGGATCGTGAAGGTCTCGCCGAAGCGGCCGTTGAAGCGCTCCGCGAGGTCGCGGGTCAGCTCGATGTGCTGGCGCTGGTCCTCACCCACCGGCACCTCGTCGGCCTGGTAGAGCAGGATGTCCGCGACCTGGAGGATCGGGTACGTGAACAGGCCCACGGAGGCGCGGTCCGCGCCCTGCCGGGCGGACTTGTCCTTGAACTGGGTCATCCGGCTCGCCTCGCCGAAACCGGTGAGGCAGTTCATGACCCAGGCGAGCTGGGCGTGCTCGGGGACATGGCTCTGGACGAAGAGGGTGCAGCGGTCCGGGTCGAGACCGGCCGCGAGCAGCTGGGCGGCGGCCAGCCGCGTGTTCGCGCTGAGTTCCTTCGGGTCCTGCGGCACCGTGATCGCGTGCAGGTCGACGACCATGTAGAACGCGTCGTGGGACTCCTGGAGCGCCACCCACTGGCGGACGGCGCCGAGGTAGTTGCCGAGGTGGAACGAGCCTGCGGTGGGCTGGATTCCGGAGAGCACGCGGGGTCGGTCTGAGGCCATGTCCATCATTGTCTCAGAGCGCGGAGACCGCCCGGAACGGGTCCCGGGCGGCCGCGGGGGCCGCCCGGGGCGGGGCCGGGCTCAGCCGAGGTCGATCTCCGGGTACAGCGGGAAGCCCGCCACCAGGTCGGTCGCCCGCCGGGAGATCTCGTCGGCCACCTTCGCGTCCAGGACGTGGGCGGCCTTCGAGGGGGCGCCCGACTTCGTCGTGCCCGCCTCCGTCGTGGTGAGGACGCGGTCGATCAGGCCCGCCACCTCGTCCATCTCGGCCGTCCCCAGACCCCGGGTCGTCAGCGCCGGCGTGCCGATCCGGATGCCGGAGGTGTACCAGGCGCCGTTCGGGTCGGCGGGGATCGCGTTGCGGTTGGTGACGATGCCCGAGTCGAGCAGCGCCGCCTCGGCCTGGCGGCCGGTGAGGCCGTAGGAGGAGGCCACGTCGATCAGGTTCAGGTGGTTGTCCGTGCCGCCGGTGACCAGGGTCGCGCCGCGCCGCGTCAGGCCCTCGGCGAGGGCGCGGGAGTTGTCGACGATGCGCTGGGCGTAGTCCTGGAAGGACGGCTGCCGGGCCTCCGCCAGGGCGACGGCCTTGGCGGCCATGACGTGCGGGAGCGGGCCGCCGAGGACCATGGGGCAGCCTCGGTCGACCTGGTCCTTGAGGGAGTCGTCGCACAGGACCATGCCGCCGCGCGGGCCGCGCAGGGACTTGTGGGTGGTCGTCGTCACGATCTGGGCGTGCGGGACCGGGTCGAAGTCGCCGGTCAGGACCTTGCCCGCGACCAGGCCGGCGAAGTGCGCCATGTCGACCATGAGGGTCGCGCCGACCTCGTCGGCGATCTCGCGCATGATCCGGAAGTTCACCAGACGGGGGTACGCGGAGTAGCCAGCGACGATGATCAGCGGCTTGAAGTCGCGGGCCGAGGCGCGCAGTGCCTCGTAGTCGATCAGGCCGGTGGCCGGGTCGGTGCCGTAGGAGCGCTGGTCGAACATCTTGCCGCTGATGTTGGGCCTGAAGCCGTGGGTGAGGTGGCCGCCCGCGTCCAGGGACATGCCGAGCATGCGCTGGTTGCCGAAGGCCCGGCGCAGCTCGGCCCAGTCGGCCTCGGAGAGGTCGTTGACCTGGCGGACGCCCGCCTTCGCCAGGGCCGGGGCCTCCACACGGTCGGCGAGGACGGACCAGAAGGCGACGAGGTTGGCGTCGATGCCGGAGTGCGGCTGGACGTAGGCGTGGCGGGCGCCGAACAGCTCGCGGGCATGCTCGGCGGCCAGCGCCTCGACGGTGTCGACGTTGCGGCAGCCGGCGTAGAAGCGGCGGCCGATGGTGCCCTCGGCGTACTTGTCGCTGAACCAGTTGCCCATCGCGAGGAGGGTGGCCGGGGAGGCGTAGTTCTCGGAGGCGATCAGCTTGAGCATCTCGCGCTGGTCGTGGACCTCCTGGCCGATGGCGTCGGCGACGCGCGGCTCGACGGCGCGGATCACGTCGAGCGCGGCGCGGAAGGCGGTGGACTCGGTGGAGAGGGGCTGCTGCTCAGACATCTGTCGGCCTCCGGGTGGCGTGGCGTGCGAGCGGTCACGGTCTCGGTCTGGCCCAGGCGCACGGCACTCTGTCACTCACAGGCCGCTCCCCGATGGTCCGTCCCATCCCAGCGCGCCAGTCACGGCCCGCTCGCCAGCCTACCGGGCACGTCCGGATCACCAGGTCCGGCGTCCACCATGCGAGCGACGTCGGAGCGGCGCAGGACCGGGCCTCCAGCGGCGCCGGAGCGGCCCGCGGACCGGGCCCCCCGCAGGGGTCAGAGGATCACGTGCGGCACGAAGCGGGCGTACTCGTCCGTGATCGGGCCGGAGGACTCGCGGATGCCGAGACCGGCCGCCTCGCCCTCCACCGTCCAGGCGCCGAGGACGACGTGGTTGCCGTCGAACGTGGGAAGGGGCGCCGACTGCTGGTAGCAGCAGGCCTCGTCGGTGCGCGGGACGGGAGCGCCGCCCGGTTCGTGCAGAGTGACGCCGGCTCCCTCGCGGCCCAGCAGCGGCTTGGCCGCGTAGCCGGTGGTGGCCGCCAGCTCGCGGGGGCCGTCGAGGTAGGCGGGAAGCAGGTGGGGGTGTCCGGGGTACAGCTCCCACAGGACGGCGAGCAGGGCCTTGTTGCTGAGGAGCATCTTCCAGGCCGGTTCGATCCACAGGGTCGTGCCGGTGCCGCCGCCGTTGTCGAGGGTGTCGAGGACATGACCGGCGAAGCGGTCGGTGGTCAGCCACTCCCAGGGGTACAGCTTGAAGCAGCTGCGGATGAAGCGGAGTCGACGGTCCACGAAGCGGCCGGACAACGGGTCCCAGCCGATCTCCTCCATCGAGATCCAGTCGGTCTCCAGGCCGGCCTGCTCGGCGGTCTCCTTGAGGTAGGCGACCGTCATCAGGTCCTCGCCCAGTTCGTCCGCCGAGGAGTGCGCGAAGTGGAGCGGACCGCCGGGCGGGAGGAGGGGCGCCTGCTTCTTCCAGGCGGCGACCAGGCGCTCGTGCAGGGAGTTCCACTGGTCGGCGCCGGGGAATCGTTCCTCCATCCAGAACCACTGAGGGGAGGCCGCCTCCACGAGCGAGGTGGGGGTGTCGGCGTTGTACTCCAGGAGCTTCGCCGGGCCGGCGCCGTCGTAGCGGAGGTCGAAACGGCCGTAGAGGGACGGCAGTTCGGCGCGCCGGTGCCAGGCCTCGGTGACCGCCGCCGCGATCCGCGGGTCGGTGATGCCGAGGTCGGCGAGGCGGTCGGTCTCGACGAGGTGGGCGGCGGCCGCCAGGCACATGGTGTGCAGTTCCTCGACGGTCTCCTCCAGCGCCTCGACCTCGTCGAGGGTGAAGACGTAGTACGCGCTCTCGTCCCAGTAGGGGCGCAGGCGCCCGTCGGGGTGGCGGGTGAGGGGGTAGACGAGCCCCTGGTCCTCGACGGTCCGCTGCCAGTCGGGGCGGGGTTCGATGGTGTGACGTCGCACGGTGCCGGTGTCCTGTTCCGCCGCCGGGCGCTCAGCCGCCGGAGCTTCCCTTGCCGACACCGCTTCCGCCGTCGCCGTCACCGCCGCTGCCGAAGCCGTTGCGGTCCACCCCGCCGCTGCTCCCGCTGCCTCCGCTGCCGCTGCTCCCACCGGTGCCGCTCGTCGAGCCGGTCGAGCTGCCGGAACCCTCACCCGGTTCGGCGAAGGAGCCGCCGTCGACCCAGGAGCCCTTCTTCTCGCCGCCGTAGTACCAGGCGTTGTCGGCGGTGGACTTGCCGGCCGTGGCGGACTTGCCGGTCCTGGCGGACCCGGTGGACCCGCAGTTCTTGTCGGCGACGACCTTGTAGCCCTTGGCGAGGTGGTAACTGTCGCGGTCGACGCACCGCTTGTCGGGGTCGGAGGAGCAGGCGGACAGAGCCGCCGCGAGCACTCCCATGCCGCCGAGTACGACCGTGCCCGAGCGAAGTCTGCGACGCGCGTCCGCCATGTCCCGTCTCCCCGTTGCCGCATCGCCCCTACGACGATGCCCGGCCGTCAGCCTAGACACCGTGCGGAGGGCGGCCGAAGGCGGCCCGCCCAGGAGCCGTTCCCCTACAGTCCTTTCGTGCTCTTCGGAATGGTGTGCGCCCTCGGCGCGGCGGTCTGCTTCGGTACGGCGACGGTCTTGCAGGCGATGGCGGCGCGGGCGGCCGCCGGCGGGAGCGGCGGGGAGGCGGCGCTGCTGCTGCGGGCGGTCCGGGAGTGGCGGTACCTGGCGGGGCTCGCGCTGGACGGCCTGGGGTTCCTGTTCCAGATCGCCGCGCTGCGGTCGGTGCCGATCTACGCCGTGGCGGCGGCCCTCGCGTCGAGCCTGGCGGTGACGGCGGTGGTCGCCGCGCGGCTGCTGCGGGTACGGCTGAGCCGGACCGAGTGGGCTGCGGTCGGGGTGGTGTGCGCGGGGCTGGCGATGCTGGGCCTGTCGGCGGGCACGGAGGGCGAGGAGAGCGGGCCCCGGGCGTTGCCGTGGGTGATGCTCGGCGCGGCGGTCGGGGTGCTGCTGCTGGGGCCGGCCGGACGGCGGCTGTCCGGGCGCGGGCGGGCGCTGGTGCTGGGCCTGGGAGCCGGTCTCGGGTTCGGGGTGGTGGAGGTGGCGGTGCGGCTGATCGACTCGCTCGCGCCGTCGGACCTGCTCACCGATCCGGCGGTGTACGCCCTGCTGCTGGGCGGCGGCGCCGCGTTCCTGCTGCTGACGTCGGCTCTCCAGCGGGGGTCGGTGACGACGGCCACGGCCGGGATGGTGATCGGGGAGACGATCGGGCCGGCGCTGGTGGGCGTGGTGTGGCTGGGCGACCGCACCCGGGAGGGGCTCGGCTGGCTGGCCGTGCTCGGCTTCGCCGTCGCCGTGGCCGGAGCGCTGGCCCTGGCCCGGTTCGGCGAGGCGCCCGAGACGGCGCCCGCCCCGGAGCCGGCACCGGAGCAGCCGGCCGGGCCGCCGGCCCCGTGACGCCGGCTCCGTGACGCCGGCTCGGGCCGCCGTCTCCGTGACACCGCCTCACGGGCGTCGGGGTTCGGGGTGCGCGGTGTGACGCGGACGCCGCGCCGTGCGTCGGTGGGCTAGCCGGGGAAGCGGAGGTCCGAGCCGTTCTCACCGGAGGGAAGGGCGGCGCACAGGGCGTCCAGCGCGCCGGACCAGGCGTGGTCCGGCGGGGTCCCGTAGCCGACGACCAGGGCGTCCAGCGGCTCGGTGACCGCGTCGGGGTGGCGGTGGCGGGGGGTGAGGCCGTGGACCGCCAGGCCCTGGTAGGCCGCCGCCCGCACCACCGCCTCCTCCGTGCCGGGCGGCAGCCGCAGGACGGCGTGCAGGCCCGCCGCGATGCCGGTGACGCGGATCGCGGGGGCCTGCGCGGTGAGGGCCGCGACGAGCGCGTCACGGCGGCGGCGGTAGCGCAGGCGGGCCGCCCGGACATGGCGGTCGTACGCGCCCGACGTGAGGAACTCCGCCAGCGTCAACTGGTCCAGGACCCCCGAGGAGTCCACCCCGCCCTTCGCCGCCACCACCTCCTCCACGAGGTCCGGCGGCAGCGCCATCCAGCCCAGGCGCAGGCCGGGAGCCAGCGACTTGCTCGCGGTGCCCAGGTACACCACGTGGTCGGGACCGAGGCCCTGGAGGGCGCCGACGGGCTGGCGGTCGTAGCGGAACTCGCCGTCGTAGTCGTCCTCCAGGACCAGGCCGCCGGTGTGCCGCGCCCAGTCCACGACGGCCGCCCGGCGGTCGTGGTGCAGGGGCACGCCCATCGGGAACTGGTGGGCGGGAGTGAGCAGGACCGCGCCGACGCCGCCCGGCAGGCGGGTGTCCGTGCCGCGTTCGTCGACCGGCAGCGCGGTCATGCCCAGCCCGGCCGCCGCCAGCAGCCTCCAGTGCTCGTCCAGGCCGTAGGAGTCGACGGCGATCGTGCGCACCCCGCGTGCCCGCAGGACTCCGGCGAGCAGTCCCAGGCCGTGCGCGAACCCGGAGCACACCACGACGCGTTCGGGGTCGGCGCGCACGCCGCGGGCGCGGGACAGGTAGCCCGCGAGGGCGGTGCGCAGTTCGGCCCGGCCGCGGGGATCGCCGTAGCCGAGCGCGTCGGAGGGGGCGGCGGTGAGGGCGCGGCGGGCCGCCCTGAGCCACTGCGCGCGCGGGAAGGACCCGAGGTCGGGGGTGCCGGGGCGCAGGTCGTACGCGGGCCGGCGGCGCTCGGGGCGAGGGGGCGCCGCGCCCGTGGGCGGGACGCCGCTGTCGCCCCGCGGCCTCGACGGCGTGGGAGCCACCCCCGTGGCCACCCGCGTGCCCGAGCCCTGGCGGGCGGTGAGCCAGCCCTCGGCGACCAGGTCGGCGTAGGCGTCGGCGACCGTGTTGCGGGCGATGCCCAGGTCGGCGGCGAGCGAGCGCGAGGAGGGGAGCCGGGTGCCGGAGGGCAGCCGGCCGCTGCGCACCGCCTCGCGCAGGGCGTCGGTCAGACCCCGGCGCAGGTGCGGTCCGGTGGGCTCCAGATGCAGGTCGACGCCGAAAGTGGCCCAGGATCTCGCCATGGAAATGGACCATACTCCTGGGCTGCCCGGCTCCTAGGGTCGAGAGCATGACGACGTACGCAGACACCACCGCCACCGACGGACAGGTTCCCCACGCCCCCGAGCACACCCCGCGGCTGGACTGGTCCGCGCATGCGCCCGAGGTCCTCAAGGCGATGCTCCGGCTCGACGCCGCCGCCCGTAAGGGCCTCGACCCGAAACTGGTCGAGCTGGTCAAGGTCCGTGCCTCGCAGATCAACCGCTGCGCGCTCTGCGTCGACATGCACAGCAAGGACGCGCTCGCGGCGGGCGAGAGCGTCGAGCGGATCATCCAGCTCAGCGCGTGGGAGGAGTCGGAGCACTTCTACACCGAGAAGGAGCTCGCGGCGCTGGCCCTGACGGAGGCGGTGACCGTGCTGACGGACGGCTTCGTGCCCGACGCGGTGTACGAGCGGGCCGCCCGGCACTTCGAGGAGGCCGAGCTGGCGCAGCTGATCGCCGCGATCACGGTGATCAACGCGTGGAACCGGTTCGGCGTGACCTGCCGGCTGGTGCCGGGCCACTACCGGCCGGGGCAGCACGCGTGAGCCGGACGAACCTCCTGGACCGCGAGGTCGCCCGGGCCATGTCCGCGCTCAGCGCGGCCGCGAAACGGGGTCTCGGCGATCCCGCGCTCGCCGAGCTCGTGGTGATCCGCGCCTCGCAGCTGAACCACTGCGCGTTCTGCCTCGACATGCACCTCGCCATCGCGCGCGAGCACGGGGTGAGCGCGAGGCAGCTCGATCTGCTGAGCGCGTGGGAGGAGGCGGGGGACGTCTACGGCGAGCGGGAGCGGGCCGCGCTCGCGCTCACCGAGGCGGTGACCTTGCTGACCGGGGACGGCTCCCGGGGCGTCGGCTCCACGGCGGGCTCCGGGGCGGGCTTCGTGCCCGACGCGGTGTACGAGCGGGCCGCCCGGCACTTCGACGCCCCGCGGCTCGCCCATCTCGTCGCGCTGATCATCGCCATCAACAGCTGGAACCGGGTGATGGTCGCCCGCCGTGTCCCACCGGGGGGTTACACGCCATGAGCGGGGTGGACGCGAGGAGCAAGGCGGAGGAATTCCGTCGGCTTCACCACGGCCGGCTGCCGGACGATCCGCTCGTCCTGCCCGGCCCCTGGGACGCGGCCGCCGCCCGGGTGTTCGCCGAGGCCGGGTTCCCGGCGCTCGCCACGCCCAGCGCGGGCGTCGCCGCCGCGCTCGGGTACGCGGACGGGCGGACCCCGGCCGACGAGATGTTCGCGGCGGTCGCCCGGATCGTCCGGGCGGTGGACGTGCCGGTGTCGGCGGACGTCGAGGGCGGGTACGGGCTGGCGCCGGAGGAACTGGTGGAACGGCTGCTGGAGACGGGCGCCGTGGGCTGCAACCTGGAGGACTCGGCCGACGGCGTCCTCAAGGACCCGCACGAGCACGCCGAATGGCTCGCCGAGGTGCGGCGGGCGGCGGGCGA
Source organism: Streptomyces sp. 3330 (assembly GCF_031456635.1). Lineage (NCBI taxonomy): Bacteria > Bacillati > Actinomycetota > Actinomycetes > Kitasatosporales > Streptomycetaceae > Streptomyces > Streptomyces sp. 3330. The sequence continues at coordinate 217,551 of NZ_JAVDVA010000005.1, read as the reverse complement.
CCGGCTCTTCGTCAACGCGCGCGTCGACACCTTCGCGTACGGCGACGGCGACCCGGACGACGCCATCGGACGGGCGGCGGCGTACGTGGCGGCGGGCGCCGACTGCGTCTATCCGATCGGCGCCCCGGCCGCCGTCCTGCCGTTGCTGCGGTCCGGGACGCAGGGGCCGCTGAACGTGTTCGCCCAGGTCGGCGCGGGCCCCTCGCCCACCGCACTCGGTGAACTCGGGGCCACCCGCGTCACGTTCGGACCGGGCCTCCAGCAGCGGTCGGTGATCCTCCTGCGGGATCTCGTCACCGAGCTGCGGCCGTGACCGTCAGGACAGCCACGCCTTCCAGGTCGACGGGTGGCTGTCCACCCACTTCTTCGCGGCCGCCTCCGGGGTGAGCTTCTGGTCCGCGATCATCAGGGACACCTCGTTCTGGTCCTCCGTCGTCCACTTGAACTTCTTGAGGAAGGCGGCCGCCTTGCCGCCGTCCTCCGAGAAGCCCGCGTTGAGGTACTTCTGGAGCGGGGTGTGCGGGTAGCCGCAGGCCACCTTGTCCGGCTCCGCGTCGCAGCCCTCCTTGTAGGCGGGCAGCTTCACCTCGGTCATCGGGACCTTCTCGAAGAGCCACTGCGGCGCGTACCAGTAGGTGAGGAAGGGCTTCTTCTCCTTGGCGAACTGCCTCATCTGGGTGATCTGGGCGGCCTCGGAACCGGCGAAGACGACCTGGTAGTCGAGCTTCAGGTTCTTCACCAGCGCCTTGTCGTTGGTGACGTAGGACGGGGAGCCGTCCATCAGCTGGCCCTTGCCGCCGCTCTCCGCGGTGCGGAACTGCGACGCGTACTTGTTCAGGTTCTTCCAGTCGGTGACGTCCGGGTGCTGCTCGGCGAAGTACGTCGGGACGAACCAGCCGATGTGCCCGGTGACGCCGAGGTCGCCGCCGCGGGCGATCGTCTTCTTGTCGTCGACGTAGCGCGCCTCCTGGTCGGGGTGGCCCCAGTCCTCCAGGATCGCGTCGACCCGGCCCTGGCTGAGCGCGTCCCAGGCGGGCACCTCGTCGACCTGGACGGTGTCGACGCGGTAGCCGAGCTTGTGCTCCAGCAGGTACTGGGCGACGGCCACGTTGGCCTGCGCGCCCACCCAGGACTGGACCGAGAGCGTCACGGTCTTGGCGCCCTGCGCGTTGGCGAAGGGCGAGGCCTGCTTGGTCATGTCGGCGGCGCCGCAGCCGGTGAGCAGCAGGAGCGCGGACGCCCCGGCGGTCATGGCAGTCGTACGAAGCCGCAGGTCACGAAGTCGCATGTCACGCTCCCTTCTTCACGCGGCGGTCGGCCGGCTGGGTCACCCGGTCGAGCATCAGGCCGAGGCAGACGATCGCGGCGCCGGCCACCAGACCGGTCGCCAGGTCGCCCTGGGCGAGCCCGAACACGGCGTCGTAGCCGAGCGCGCCGCCGCCGACCAGACCGCCGATGATGACGACGGCGAGGACGAGGACCACGCCCTGGTTCACGGCGAGCAGCAGCGCGGGCCGGGCGAGCGGGAGCTGGACCTGGCGCAGTTGCTGCACGCCGGTCGCGCCGAGGGAGCGGGCGGACTCCATCGCCGCCGGGTCGACCTGGCGCAGGCCCTGGGTGGTGATGCGGACGACGGCGGGCAGCGCGTAGACGACGGCCGCCGCGACGGCGGGGGCGCGGCCGACGCCGAACAGGGCGACGACCGGGATCAGGTACACGAACTGCGGCATCGTCTGGAACACGTCCAGGACCGGGCGCAGCAGCCGTTCGACGCGGTCGCTGCGGGCGGCGGCGATGCCGGTCGCGAAGCCGAGGACGAGGGTGACGGCGACGGCGGCCAGCACCTGGGAGAGGGTGTCCAGGGACGGTTCCCACACGCCGAGCACGCCGGTCGCGGCCAGCGCGAGGACCGCGGTCAGCGCAGTGCGCCAGGTGCCGATCGGCCAGGCGATCGCGGCGACCAGCAGCAGCACGGCCCACCAGGGCAGGCCCTGGAGCCCGGACCGCAGGGGGTCGAGGACCCAGGTGGTGAAGTGGCCGGCCCAGTCGGCGGTGCCGCCGATCACGGGCACCCCGGAGTAGAGGTGGTCGGTCATCCAGTCGACGGCGTCGTTGACCGGGGCGGCGATGCCCACCGTCCAGGTGTCGGGCCAGTCGAGCCGGCCGGCCACGCGTCCGGCGAGCGCCACGGCGACGGCGGCGGCAGCGGCGTAGAGCCAGGCGGCCCGGTGGCCGCCCGGTTCGCCGTCGCCGGCACGGCCGGCGGCGGCCGTGACGCGGTCGAGGACGACCGCGAGGAGCACGATCGGGACACCGGCGGCGAGGGCCGCGCCGACGTCGACCGAGGCCAGCGCCTGGTAGACGCGGTCACCGAGGCCGCCCGCGCCGATCACCGACGCGATGACGGCCATGCCCAGCGCCATCATGATCGTCTGGTTGAGGCCGAGGAGGAGTTCCTTGCGGGCCAGCGGGATCCGGGCGGTCAGCAGACGCTGCCGGGCGGTCGCGCCCAGCGACTCCACCGCTTCCAGGACCTCCTTGTCGGCGCCGCGCAGTCCGAGCGCGGTGAGCCGCGCCATGGGCGGGGCGGCGTACACGACGGTGGCCAGGACGGCCGCCGGGACGCCGATGCCGAAGACGAGGACGACCGGGAGCAGATAGGCGAAGGCGGGCAGGACCTGCATGGTGTCGAGGACCGGGCGCAGGGCGCGGTCCATGCGGTCGGAGAGACCGCCGGCCAGGCCGAGCGCGACGCCCACGACGACCGACACGAGGACGGCGACGATCATCAGGGCCAGTGTCTGCATGGTCGGCACCCACATGCCGAGCAGGCCGCAGGCCAGGAACGCGGCCGCGGTGCCGAGCGCGAGCCGCACCCCGGCCGCCCGCCAGGCGACCAGCGCGGCCGCCGCGGTGACCCCGGCCCAGCCCGCGCCGAGCAGCACCAGGTAGACGGCGCGCACCGAGAGGACCACGCCGTTGCTGAGGTAGCCGAAGAAGTAGAGGAACAGGGGGTGGCTGTCGCGGTTGTCGATGATCCAGTCGTTGGCGCCGGTGAGCGGCTTGGTCAGGTCGACGGTGAGCGCGTGCGGCCAGCTGCCGCCGCCCCACCGGGCGTCGGCCAGGGGGACGAGGACCGCGGCCGCGAGCGCGAGGATCAGGAGTTTGCGGACGGCGTGATGCCGCAGGACGCCCGGGAGGGCGACCCGGGGGGCGGAGGTGGTCACCGTGGCCATCAGACCGCCTCCTTACGGGGCTCCGTTCCGACCGCGACGGATCCGGGCCCCCGTCCGGCCGGGACGGCGACGGGACCCGTGCCGGCGACGACACCGAGCAGTCCCTCGTGATCGACGACGCCCAGGCACCGTCCCGCGTCCATGACCCGCACCGGGAGGCCCGCGCGGGCGACCGCCTCGATCGCCTGGGACACCGTGGCGTCCGGGGACACGGCCGGGCCGCCGCCCGCCTCGTCCGGGGAGGCGGGCCGCATGGCCGTACGCACCGTCAGGACCTGCTCGCGCGGCACGTCCCGGACGAACTCGCGGACGTAGTCGTCGGCCGGGGAGCCCACGATCTCCTCGGGCGTGCCCAGCTGCACGACCTCGCCGTCGCGCATCAGGGCGATGCGGTCGCCCAGCTTCAGCGCCTCGCTGAGGTCGTGCGTGATGAAGACCATCGTGCGGCCCTCCTCGCGGTGCAGCCGGACGACCTCCTCCTGCATGTCGCGCCGGATGAGCGGGTCGAGGGCGCTGAAGGGCTCGTCGAAGAGGAGCACCTCCGGGTCGGCGGCCAGCGCGCGGGCCAGGCCGACGCGCTGCCGCTGGCCGCCGGAGAGCTGGGCGGGCCTGCGCTGTTCCATGCCGTCCAGGCCGACCTTGTCGACGACCTCCTTGGCGCGGGCGCGTCGCTCGGCGCGGCCCATGCCCTGGATCTCCAGGCCGTAGGCCACGTTGTCGAGGACCGTGCGGTGCGGGAGGAGGCCGAAGTGCTGGAAGACCATCGCGGCGCGGTGCCGGCGCAGTTCGCGCAGCCGGGTGCGGTCCATCGCGCGGACGTCCTCGCCGTCGACGACGATGGTGCCGGCCGTCGGCTCGATCAGCCGGGTCAGACAGCGCACCAGGGTGGACTTGCCGGACCCGGACAGGCCCATGACGACGAAGACCTCGCCCTTGCGCACGTCGAAGGAGACGTCGCGGACGGCGGCGGTGCAGCCGGTGCGGGAGCGGAGTTCGGCGGGCGGGAGCGCGGCGAGTTCCGGGTCGGCCGGGACCCTCTCGCTCTTGGGTCCGAAGACCTTCCACAGTCCGTCCACCGAGAAGACGGCGGCCTCGGTGTCCGTGGTGGGCGGCTTACGGGTGGCGGGCATGATCGTCATCGCGCATCGTCTCCGATCAGGTCGACGGCTTTCTCGCCGACCATGAGCACCCCGATCATGGGGTTCACGGCGGTCATGGTGGGGAACACGGAGGCGTCCGCGATGCGGATGCCCTCCAGGCCGCGGATCCTCAACCGCGGGTCCACCACGGCCAGTTCGTCGTCCTCGGCGCCCATGCGGCAGGTGCCCGCCGGGTGGTAGACGGTGTGTGCGACCTTGCGGGCGTACTCGCTCAGTTCCTCGTCGCCCGTGATGTCGGGGCCGGGCGCCACCTCGCGCTTGAGCCAGCCGGCCAGCGGCTCGGTCTTCGCGATCTCACGGGCGATCCTGATCCCGTCGACGAGGGTGCGGCCGTCGTAGTCGTCCTCGTCGGTGAAGTAGCGGAAGTCGAGGGCGGGCTTCACCGACGGGTCCGCGCTCTCCAGGTAGAGCCGGCCGCGGGACTTCGGCTTGGGGATGTTGGGGGTCATCGAGACGCCGTGCGGCGGGCGTTCGTAGCCGAGGCGCTCGGGGTTGTCGGTGAAGGGGACCTGGTAGAAGTGGAACATCAGGTCGGGGCCGTGGTGGCCGGGGTCGCGGCGCACGAAGAGACCGGCGTCGGAGTCCATCGCGGAGTTCTCCGGGATCGGACCGTGGGTCTCCCAGACGATCACCGACTCGGGATGGTCGAGGAGGTTCTCGCCGACCCCGGGCAGGTCGAGCACGACGGGTATGCCGAGCGCGTCGAGGTCGGCCTTCGGGCCGATGCCGGAGTGCAGCAGCAGCCGGGGCGTGTCGACGGCGCCCGCGCACAGCACGACCTCGCGCCGGGCCCGTACGAGGATCTCCTCGCCGTCCTTGGTGCGGACGTGCACGCCTTCCGCGCGCGTGCCGTCGAGCTCCAGCCGGTGGGCCCAGCTCTCCAGCAGGATCGTCAGGTGGGGCCGCTCGTCCATCACCGGGTGCAGATAGGCCACCGAGGCGCTCGACCGCTTGTTGGTCTCCGGGTGGTAGGCGAGGTCGAAGAAGCCGACGCCGTCGTCGAAGGGCTTCTGGTTGAAGCCCTCGATCCGCGGCACTCCGGTCGCCCGCTGCGCGGCGTCGACGAAGTCGCGGGCGATGGCGTTCCGGTCCTTCTCGTCGACCGGGACGATGTGGTTCAGCAGGCGTGCGTAGTACGCCTCCATCGGGACCGCGCCCCACCCCTCGGCGCCGGCCGCCTCCCACTCGTCGAAGTCGGACGGCAGCGGCTTGAAGGCGATGAGCGTGTTGTGGGAGGAGCAGCCGCCGAGGACGCGGGCGCGGCTGTGCCGGATGTGGGAGTTGCCGCGCGGCTGCTCGGTGGTCGGGTAGTCGTAGTCGAGCTCACCGCCGAGCAGCCCCATCCAGCGGCGCAGCGTGAGGACGTCGTCGCGGCCGACGTCGCTGGGGCCGCCCTCGATGACGGCGACGGTGGTGTCCGGGTTCTCGGTCAGCCGGGAGGCGATGACGGAACCGGCGGTGCCGCCTCCGACGACGACATAGTCGTAGACATGTGCGTTCTCTGGCATGGGGGGTACTCCAGGGGCGTGCGAAGTCTTTCGGGCGGGCTCGGTGCGGGAGGTCAGCCGGCGAACCAGCGGACCGGGCGCGGCGCGAGGTTCTGGTAGATGTGCTTGGACTCGCGGTACTCGGCGAGCCCGGCGGGGCCGAGTTCGCGGCCCACCCCGCTCTTTCCGAAGCCGCCCCACTCCGCCTGCGGCAGGTAGGGGTGGAAGTCGTTGATCCAGACGGTGCCGTGCCGCAGCCGGCCGGCGACCCGGCGCGCCCGGCCCGCGTCGGCGGTCCAGACGGCGCCCGCGAGGCCGTACTCGGTGTCGTTGGCGAGGGCCACGGCCTCGTCCTCGGTGCGGAAGGTCTCGACGGTGAGGACCGGTCCGAAGACCTCCTCCCGCACGACCCGCATCTCGCGGTGGCAGCGGTCGAGGACGGTGGGCTCGTAGAAGTAGCCCGACTCAGGCCGCTGCGGGGCGGGTTCCGGGCGTCGGCCGCCGGACCGCAGCACCGCGCCCTCTTCGAGTGCGGAGGCGACGTAGGCCTCGGTCTTGGCGCGCTGCTGCTCGGAGACGAGCGGACCGCACTCGACGCCGTCCTCCGTGCCGCGGCCGAGCCGGATCCGCTCGGCCCTGCGGGCGAGTTCGGCGACGAACCGCTCCCGGACCGACTCCTCGACGATCAGCCGGGAGCCCGCCGAGCAGACCTGGCCGCTGTGGATGAAGGCGGCGTTGAGGGCCTGGTCGACGGCGGTGTCGAAGCCCTCGTCGGTGGCGCAGGCGTCGGCGAAGACCACGTTGGGGTTCTTGCCGCCGAGTTCGAGCGCGACCTTCTTCACGCTCGGGGCGGCCGCCTGGGCGACCTTCGTGCCGCTGACCAGGCCGCCGGTGAAGGAGACGAGGTCGACGTCGGGGTGCTCGGCGAGCCGGGCGCCGACCGTGTGCCCGGGCCCGGTGACGATGCCCGCGACCCCGGCGGGCAGTCCGGCCTCCAGGAGCAGGTCGATGAGCGCGATCGTCGTCATCGGGGTGATCTCGCTGGGCTTGACGACGAAGGTGTTGCCCGCGGCGAGCGCCGGGGCGATCTTCCAACTCGCCTGCAGCAGCGGGTAGTTCCAGGGCGTGATGAGCGCGCAGACGCCGACCGGCTCGTGCACGACGACGCTGTGGACCTCGGGCGAGCCCGCGTCCACCACCCGGCCCGGGGCCTCGGCGGCGACGAGTCCGGCGAAGTAGCGGAAGGCGTCGGCGACGCAGTCGATGTCGACGCGCCCTTCCTCGACGGTCTTTCCGGCGTCCCGGCTCTCCAGCAGGCCGAGCCGTTCGCGATCGCGCACGAGAAGATCGGCGACGCGGTGCAGCAGTGCGGCGCGTTCGGCGACGGGCGTGCGCGGCCATCCGCCCTCGTCGAAGGCGGTGCGGGCGGCGGCGACCGCGAGGTCGGTGTCCTTCTCGTCGCCCTCCGCGACCACCGCGAAGGGCCGGCCGTCCGCGGGGTCGAGAATCTCACGGGTCGCGCCGGAGACGGCTTCCAGCCACTCTCCACCCGCATGGATCGTCCGGTGGTCGCGCTGTTCCGGCTGTTCCGTCCTGTCGGCCATGATCGCTGTCGCCTTCCGTTCCTGTTCAGTCCCCCTGCGTCACCTGTGGGTCTGTGTCGGCGACGTGCGTCCACATGCCCCCAACCTCTCATTGCATGCGCAATGGTTGGCCGAAAGTGTGCTGCATCACTGACGTAATGGACATAAAGCGCCAAAACGTACGCGCGATCGCGGCCCGCGGATCCGGACGGACCATGGACGGGCCGGAAACCTTTGACTAAAGTCAAAGAACTATGGAGCCAGTGCAGACGGAGCCGGTGCGGGCGGAGCCGGTGCGGGCGGAGCTGGTACGGGCGGAGCCGGTGCCGACCGAGCGGGCCGAGCGGGCCGAGCAGGTTGAGCAGGCCGAGCAGGTCGAGGCGGAGCAGGTCGCGGCCTTCCGCCGTTTCAACCGCTACTTCACGCGCCGGATCGGCGCCCTGGACGACCACTACCTGGGCCAGGACCGCCCGCTGGGCGAGGCCCGGCTGCTGTTCGAGATCGGGGACGGTGTGTCCCTGCGCGCGCTGCGCGGCCGGCTCGGTCTGGACGCCGGGTATCTGAGCCGGATGGCGAAGGCCCTGGAGTCGCAGGGCATGGTCCGGATCAGCGTGCATCCCGAGGACAACCGGCTGCGGATGGTCGAGCTGACCCCGGCCGGACACGTCGAACTCACGGAACAGAACCGCCGCGCCGACGTACGCACGGCGGACCTGCTGAGCGGCCTCGGCGCGCGCCAACGCGCGGAACTGACCGAGGCGATGGCCACCGCGCGCCGCCTGCTGCGGCTGGCCGCCATCACCGTCGAGCGGGTCGACGGCGCCGCGCCGGACGCCCGCGCCTGCCTGGAGGCCTACGCCGCCGACCTCACCGCCCGCTTCGGCAGCTTCACCGCCTCCGATCTGGTCGGTCCCGAGGAGGTCTCCGCGCCGACCGGCGCCTTCTTCGTGGCGTACGAGGAGGGCCGGGCCGTGGGCTGCGGAGGGCTGCGCACCCTGGAACCCGGCGTGGGCGAGCTGAAGCACGTCTGGGTGCACCCGGACGCCCGCCGCCTCGGCCTGGCCCGGCGGCTCCTCGGCCACCTGGAGCGCGCGGCGGCGGAGCACGACCTGCGCCTGCTCCGCCTGGACACCAACGCGTCGCTCACCGAGGCACGGGCGATGTACCGGGCGTGCGGGTACCGCGAGATCCCGGCGTACGGCGACCACGTCTACGCCGACCACTGGTTCGAGAAGCGGCTCGACGCGTCAACGACCGCCGGGTGACCACCGGGCGACCAGGTCCCGCACCGCGCCGCGCAGCCAGGCGTGGGCCGGGTCGGCGTCGTGGCGCGGATGCCAGGCCATGCCCAGCCGGAGCGGGGGCAGGGGCAGCGGCACCTCGAAGGAGACCAGGCCGAGACTCCGCGCCAGCGGCAGCCCCCAGGCGGTGTTGAGGCCCACCAGGTCGGTGTCGCGGATGACGAACAGGGAGGAGGGCAGGGAACCGACGGCTCCCACCACCCGCCGCTCCAGACCGAGTTCGGCGAGCGCGGCGTCGACCGGCCCGTGCAGTCTGCCGCGCCGGGACACGATGATGTGGTCGGCCTCCCGCGCGTACCTTTCGGGCGTCAACTCGCCCTCCAGCAACGGGTGTCCGGCCCGGGCGACGCCCATCATGCGGTCCTCGTGAAGCGGTTCGCGATGCACCTCGGGGGCGGCCGTGTCGAGCACGCCCACCTCCAGGTCGGCGGTGCCCTCGCGCAGGAACGGCGCGTCGATGTGGCTCTCGCTCAGGAAGCGCAGCCGGATACCGGGGGCCTCGGCGGCGGCGCGGGCGTAGAGGGCCGGGCCGTGGGCGGCCGCGATGGCGTCGTGGCCGAGGATCGTGAAGGAGCGGGTCACCGTCCTCAGATCGGCGCCGTCGACCGGCGCGAACAGCGCCCGCGCCCGCTCCACGACCGCGCTCACCTCGGCCCGTACGGCGATCGCGCGGGGCGTCGGCACCATCCGCCGCCCGGCCCGCACCAGGACCGGATCGCCGAGCGCCTTGCGGATCCGGCCGAGGGTGCGGCTCATCGCCGGTTCCGAGAGGTGCAGGCGCCGGGCAGCGCCCTGCACGCTCTGTTCCTCCAGCAGCACGTCCAGCGCGACCAGCAGATTCAGGTCCAGCCCCGGGGAGCCGGTTCCCGATCTCCTCACGGATTGCGTCATACGCATTCGTCCCTTGCAAAGGTTGCACTGGAAAGCAGGTCGGAGGCGAGCCTACGGTGACAGGGCATCCCACCCCGACGAGCTCCCCGGGAGGAGCCGTGCCCTCGCACGCCCTGAAACGGTCCACCCTCCTCGCGCTGTGCGCCTGCGTGCTGGTCGCGCAGGGCATGGTCGCCGCGATCAACCTGCTCATCCCGCAACTGGCCTCCTCGTCCCTGCGTCCCTCGCACACCGAGATCCTGTGGACCGTCGACGCCTACGTCATCGCGTTCGCCGGCCTGCTCGTCCCGGCCGGTGCGCTCGGCGACCGCCACGGACGCAAGGGCGCCCTTCTCGCCGGCCTCGCCCTGTTCGCCGCGGGTGCCGCCACCAGCGCGTTCGCTCCCGGCCCGGCGGTGCTGATCGCGGGCCGGGGCATCTCCGGAGCGGGCGCGGCACTGATCACCCCGGCGACGATGTCGATCCTCGTCCACCTCGCCGGACCACGGCGCAGGGCCCAGGCGATGGCGTCCTGGACCCTCGCCATCGGCCTCGGCGGCCTGGCGGGCAACCTGGGCGGCGGTCTGGTCGGCCAGTTCCTGACCTGGCGGGCCCTCTTCGGGGCGATGGTGCCGCTGGCGGCCCTGCTGGCGCTCGCCGTGGCGCTGACCACCCCGCGCACCGACCGCTCCCCGCACGGCGACCTCGATCCGCTGGGCGCCCTGCTGCTGACCGCCGGGCTGGTGGCCGTCCTGTTCGGGATCATCGAGGGACCGGACCACGGCTGGGCGTCGTCGCGCATCCTGGGCTCGTTCGGTGCGGGAGCCCTCCTGGTCGCCGCCTTCACCCTGCGGGCCCTGCGCTCCCGCGCCCCCCTCTTCGACCCCCGCGTGTTCCGCTCGGCCGGTCTGCGCGCGACCGGCCTCGGCCTGATGACCGGCTTCTTCGGCCTGTTCGCCCTGTTCTTCGTCAACTCCCAGTACCTCCAGGAGGTGAAGGGCTACGGGCCCGCCGTCACCGGGATCGCCATCCTCCCGGTGATCACCGGGATGGCCGTCGTCCCCAGGCTCGCCGCCCGCTGGTCCGCGCACCCCCGCCCGGTCATCGGCGCCGGCCTCGCCCTGATCGGTCTGGGCCTGCTCGGCGTGTCCACCGCGGACGCCGGCACGCCCTACGCGCTCTACGCGTGCTGGCTGCTGGTCGTCTCGGCGGGCACGGGCCTGTCGATGCCCGCGCTCACCCTGGGCGTCGTCACCTCGCTCCCCCAGCACCAGGCGGGCCTCGGCTCCGGCCTCGGCACCTCCGCCCGTGAGATCGGCGCGGCCCTGGGCGTCGCGGTCACCGGCACCGTCCTGGCCGGTCACTCCGACTTCACAGGCGGCATGGGCCCGGCCCTGCGCACGGTCGCCGTGGTCGTCCTGGCCGCGACCGCCGTGGTCGTGACCGGCCTGCGGGGACCGGCCCGGCACGCCTCCCGCCCGACGCCGGAAGCCGCGACCCCCGCGAAGGAGCCGGTGGCCTGACCCGGCTCCGGCGCACGCCCGCCCCGGCGCGAGCACGGAACTGCGTCCCCGTGCGGGACGGCGAGGCCCCCGAGCGCGGCGCCCTCCTGGTCGACGCGGGGGTCCGGTCCGTCTTCGTCTCGTCGATCACCGTGCCGGCGTGGCCGAACCGGCGAGCGCGGAGGCGGAGTCGGACCAGGACCTGGCGGAGCGGGTCGTGGAGAGCCGGATGCGCTGGCCCCGGATGCGCTGACCCCGGACGCACTGGTCCCCGGGCGGCCGGGGCCGCCCGGGGACCGGGAGCAGTCAGACGGTCAGGAACCGACCGGCAGGGCTCAGATGAGGCCGAGCGCGCGGACCGCTTCACGCTCCTCCGCCAGTTCCTGCACCGACGCGTCGATACGGGCGCGGGAGAACTCGTTGATGTCCAGGCCCTGGACGATCTCGTACGAGCCGTCCTTGGTGGTGACCGGGAAGGAGGAGATCAGGCCCTCCGGGACGCCGTAGGAGCCGTCCGAGGGGATGCCCATGGAGGCCCAGTCGCCGTCGGCCGTGCCGTTGACCCAGGTGTGGACGTGGTCGATGGCCGCGTTGGCGGCGGAGGCGGCGGAGGACGCGCCGCGCGCCTCGATGATGGCCGCGCCGCGCTTGGCGACGGTCGGGATGAAGTCCTCGGCCAGCCACTTCTCGTCGTTCACGGTCTCGGCCGCGTTCTTGCCGGCGATCGTGGCGTGGAAGATGTCCGGGTACTGGGTCGCGGAGTGGTTGCCCCAGATGGTCAGCCGCTTGATGTCGGCGACCGTCGTGCCCGTCTTCTTCGCGAGCTGGGTCAGCGCGCGGTTGTGGTCGAGGCGGGTCATCGCGGTGAAGCGCTCGGCCGGTACGTCCGGGGCGGCGGCCTGGGCGATCAGGGCGTTGGTGTTGGCCGGGTTGCCGACGACCAGGACCTTGATGTCGTCCGCGGCGTGGTCGTTGATGGCCTTGCCCTGCGGCTTGAAGATGCCGCCGTTGGCCTCGAGGAGGTCACCGCGCTCCATGCCCTTGGTGCGCGGGCGGGCGCCGACCAGGAGGGCGACGTTGGCGCCGTCGAAGGCGACGTTCGGGTCGTCGCTGATGTCGATGCCCTGGAGCAGCGGGAACGCGCAGTCGTCGAGCTCCATGGCGGTGCCCTCGGCGGCCTTGAGGGCCGGGGTGATCTCCAGCAGGCGCAGCTTGACCGGCACGTCCGCGCCGAGCAGCTGGCCGGAGGCGATGCGGAAGAGCAGGGCGTAACCGATCTGGCCGGCCGCGCCGGTGACGGTGACGTTCACGGGAGTGCGGGTCATGGCGTTCTCCGTATGACAGCTGTCGGTGGGGCGTCCCTGCCCCTGGTGGGACGTACAAATGATCGATCTCTTGGTATCAAGAGATCCAACCAGCGGTCAGGCTATCGCGCCCGCGGGATCCCGGGCGGCCGGGGTTGTGTGGCCCGTCCCACAGAGGGGTCCCCGCTGTACGGCCGGAGCGGCCCCGGCCGGACGCGAAGCGGCGGCCGCCGGTCCGGGAGAGGTGGAACCGTGCGGCCGCCGTAGGGGGGACCGGGTCGTGCCGGGCTCCCGTGGGGGTTACGGTTCGCGTGCCCGGGAGGGAGGCCGGTATTCCTGCCGGCTCCGAGATTTTTCGCCGCCGGGCCGCCGGGGCCCGCCGACGCCGCTCATGTCACCCGTTCGGCCCGCGATCCGGTCCGGCCACCGGCCGTCTCAGGGCGTGCACCCCTGCTGCCCCGACGCCAGCACCGCGCAGGCCGTCGCCTCCGCCGCGCTCTTCACCGCCACCATCGGGGTGTACGCGATCGTGTCGCCGGGCGCCGTGATCGCGCCGGTCCGCCGCACCGACCCCACGGTCAGCCGCACCTCGTCGCCCTGAGCGGCCGGAGTGATCCGGCCCCAGACCGCCCCGCACGTGCTGCTGTAGCGGACCTCGACCAGGGCCGTCCCGACCGTCGCCGATGTCGCCGTCGTCGCGAGGTCGCCGCCGCACCCCGCCTCCTCCGCGTCCCGGCCCGTGCAGTCGGAGCCGGCGCACAGCACGCCGGAGGGCAGGGTGCTCGGCGCGGCCGGGGCGGGCGAGGAGGGCCCGGTGTTCCCCACCGCCTGCTTCGGGTCCCCTCCGTCGGTCAGGAGGAACGCGCCCACCGCGATCGTCACCACCCCCACGACCCCCGCGAGGAACAGCGTGGCCCGCCGCGGGCCGACGCCGTCGCCCGGCTCGCCGCCCGAGGGGCGCGGGATCGTCGGTGACACGCCCGCCGGCCCCGCGACGCCCGGGGTCACGGCGAGCCGGCCCACGTCGCTCTCGCGCACATCGGGCGGCGGCCCGAACTCCCCCAGCGCGGCCCGCGCCTGGGAGATCCGGACGGCCTCCATGGTTTGGTCGTGCCGCATCTCCGAGCGGCTCCAGGCCCGCTCGGCCAGTTCCCACAGGGTGGTGAGGTGGACGGGAGGCGTGCCGGTGACCTCGGCCAGCGCGACGACCGCGCCCTTGGGGGCGAGCAGCCGGCCGTCGAGATACCGCTCCCAGGACTTCTTGCCGTAGCCCGTGCGGTCGGCGACGGCCGCGACACTCAGCCCCGTGCGGTCCACGAGCCGCCGCAACTGCTCGGCGAACTCCCTCACCTGCGGGTCGAGTTCATCGGGCAAAGCCCTCCAGCGAGGCATCGAACCCCTCCCTCCGCCACATCCCCCGTCGGCCACGTTAGACCCGATGCCGAGACGATTCGGGACAGATACCCGAACTGTCAACGTATCGACACGACGAGCGCACATCCGCACGACGAGCGCACATCAGCCGAAGACGACCGCTCCCCCGACGGCGGTGCACAGCAGGGCCAGCAGAAGCAGGGCCGCGTACAGCAGCAGGTGTCCGGCGGGCCGGGACGGCGCCTCGGGAGCGGGCTCCTCCGGGCGGTCCCACCAGGGGACGGTCGGGTCGTCCCGGTACTCCTCGGCCGGGCTCTCCGGCTTCGGCCGCGGCCACGCCTCGACGGCCAGTTCCCAGCGCACCACGTGCCGTTCGGCGTCCGCGCCGACCAGACCCGCCACCCGGCACAGCGCGGCGACGGCCTGCCGGGGCGGCGGCTGGACGGCGTTGAGATAGCGCTGCCAGGACGACTTGCTGTACGCGGTGCGCGCGCCGAGCGAGGCCAGACTGAGGCCCGTGGCGTCCTTGAGCTGCCGCAACTGCTCGACGAAGTGCCGTACCTCCGACGGCAGCCCGTCCGGCAGCGGCTGCCAGGCGCCCATCCCGCCCACCTCTCCTTCGATCCGTTGAGGGGACGACGGGGGGCGGCCGGACGGTTCCCGGGGCGGGGGCCGCTGTGGCCGGGCGCGCACACCGTGGCGGAACGGTCACATCCGTGCCACAGCGCCCGGACAGCTGTTGAACAGGCAGGTCAGAAGGGGGGACCGTGGAACGCGTCGGCGGCCCGTCCTCCTCGGGGGATGAGGACGGGCCGCCGACGCGTCGCGCCCTGACGGGCCGGACCGGCTCGGTTCAGCTGCTGACCGTGAAGTGCAGGGTGTCCTTCAGGAAGGGGATCTGGAGCCACGGGTCGGGCTGCGCCATCAGCGCCAGCAGGACGATCGCGGCGCCCAGCACGGTGTACGTCACGATGTCGGTGAAGCGGGAGCGTACGGCGAGCATGCCGACCCCGGGCAGCAGCCAGCGCAGCACCGCGCCGACCAGCAGTCCGACGCCGATCAGGATCGTGCCGATCCGGAACACGTCGAGCGCCGTCACCAGCAGACCGAGCGCGACGATGCCCAGGACCACGATGATCGGCCACTGCCGGGCGGCCAGCGCGTCGCCGGGAGCGGCCCGGCCGCCGCCCTCGGGGCGCGCGGTGTCCCGGGTGAACAGCGGGAACCTGCGGGTGGTGCGGCGCGGTACCCCGTCGGCGTCGGGCGCGCTGACCGGGTCCCGCACCTCGATGCCGTCGACGCCCTCGGTGACGTCGTGGCCGCCACCGCCGTCGGCGCCGCCGGTGGTGGTTCCGGGGGTGCCGCCGGTCTCGTCGGTGTTCGCGGCCTTGTGGGTCGTTCCGTCAGCCGACACTGCGCTCCGCCGCCTCCACCACGTTGACGAGCAGCTGGGCGCGGGTCATCGGGCCCACCCCGCCGGGGTTCGGGGAGACCCAGCCGGCCACCTCGCGGACGTCCGGGTGGACGTCACCCACGATCTTCCCCTCCGCGCTGCGGGAGACGCCGACGTCCAGGACGGCCGCGCCCGGCTTGACGTCCTCGGCCCGGATCAGATGCGCGGAACCGGCCGCGGCGACGATGATGTCGGCCCGCTTCAGGTGCGCCGCGAGATCCCGGGTGCCGGTGTGGCACTGGGTCACCGTCGCGTTCTCGCTGCGCCGCGTCAGCAGCAGCGGCATCGGGCGGCCGATGGTGACCCCGCGGCCGACGACCACGACCTCGGCGCCCTTGATCTCGATGCCGTACGTGCGCAGCAGCGTGAGCACGCCGTTGGGGGTGCAGGGCAGCGGGGCGGGCTCGTTGAGGACGAGCCGGCCGAGGTTCATCGGGTGCAGGCCGTCGGCGTCCTTGGCCGGGTCCATGAGTTCCAGGATCCGGTTCTCGTCGATGCCCTTGGGCAGCGGGAGCTGGACGATGTAGCCGGTGCAGGCGGGGTCGTCGTTCAGCTCGCGGACGACCGCCTCGATCTCCTCCTGGGTGGCCGTGCCGGGCAGCTCGCGCTGGATGGAGGCGATGCCGACCTCGGCGCAGTCACGGTGCTTGCCCGCGACGTACTTCTGGCTGCCGGGGTCGGTGCCGACGAGGATCGTGCCGAGTCCGGGCGTCACGCCCTTCTCCCTCAGCGCCGCCACCCGGGCGGTCAGATCGGACTTGATCGCGGCTGCGGTGGCCTTGCCATCGAGAATCTGGGCGGTCATGGACCCATCCTCCCGGATGACGGCCCCCCGGTTCCAATCCGGATGAACCCGGTCACCGGCGAACCGGGTCCCGGCCGCGCCCCTCGCCGCCCCCGGCGGTTCCGTCCGACGCCGTTTCGGCCATGATCGGGAAGGTTGCACTTGCACAAAGCCTGCGGAATGCGGCTGGACAGGAGCACACCTGTCCAAGAACGATGGGTCTCCGCAGTATGCGGTCGGTGTTGGGGGGCAAACCGCTCATCTGAAGATGTTCCTCCGCGCACTCCGCGTCGTCCCCGCTTGTGCAACGGAGGAAAATCGCCATGAGCTTCGGCCCGCCCAACGACCCCTACGGTCAGCCGCAGAACCCCCAGCAGGGGCAGCCGGGTTACGGCTACCCCCAGCAGGGCCAGCCCGGTTACGGCCAGCAGGCGCCGCAGGGCGTCCCCCCGCAGGGGTACGGCCAGCCGCAGCAGCCGGGTTACCCCCAGCAGCCCGGCTACCCGCAGCAGCCCGGTTATCCGCAGCAGGGTTACGGCTACCCGCAGCAGCCCGGCTACGGCGGTCAGCCGCCGTACGCGAACTGGGGTCAGCGGTTCCTGGGCACTCTGGTCGACATGCTGGTGTTCGCGGTGCCCTACGCGCTCGTCATCATCGGCAAGGACACCCCGGCGCTGATGGCCATCGGCGCCGTCGCCCTGCTCGGCCTCGCGATCTGGCAGCTGATCCAGGAGGGCCGCACCGGCCAGACGGTCGGCAAGAAGGCCCTGGGCATCCGCCTGGTGCGGGAGATCGACGGGCAGCCGCTCGGCGTCGGCATGGCGTTCGTCCGCCGCCTGGCCCACTTCCTGGACAGCCTGGCGTGCTACCTCGGCTGGCTGTGGCCGGCCTGGGACGCCAAGAAGCAGACGTTCGCCGACAAGGTGTGCAGCTCGATCGTGATCCGCACGCACTGACGCACGCCCTGCCCCGTACGCTGCCCCACGCGCTGACGCAGGCGCCGCGGGTGAACGCACGTCGGCCCCGGTCGCCCTCCTGGTTCCAGGAGAGGCGACCGGGGCCGCGGCGCCGGTCGGGGAAGATCAGTGGAAGAAGTGGCGCGTCCCCGTGAAGTACATCGTCACGCCCGCCTTCTTCGCGGCCTCGACGACCAGCTCGTCACGGACCGAACCGCCGGGCTGCACCACGGCCTTGACGCCGGCCTCGACCAGGACCTCCAGCCCGTCCGGGAAGGGGAAGAACGCGTCGGAGGCCGCGTACGAGCCGCGCGCCCGCTCCTCACCGGCCCGCTCGACGGCCAGCTTCGCCGAGTCGACCCGGTTGACCTGCCCCATGCCGACGCCGACCGAGGCGCCGTCCTTGGCGAGCAGGATGGCGTTGGACTTGACGGCCCGGCAGGCCCGCCAGGCGAACGCCAGGTCGGCGAGCTCGGACGCGCCGAGCGCCTCGCCGGTCGCCAGCGTCCAGTTCGCCGGGTCGTCGCCGTCGGCCTGGAGCCGGTCGGTGACCTGGAGCAGCGCGCCGCCGCCGACGGGCTTGAGCTCGACGGCGCCCGCGGGGCCCTGGGGCGCCCTGAGCACCCGGATGTTCTTCTTCTTGGTGAGGGCCTCGAGCGCCCCCTCCTCGTAGTCGGGCGCGACGATGACCTCGGTGAAGATCTCGGCGACCTGCTCCGCCATCTCTTTGCTGACGGGCCGGTTGACGGCGATGACGCCGCCGAACGCCGACAGCGGGTCGCAGGCGTGCGCCTTGCGGTGCGCCTCGGCCACGTCCGCGCCGACGGCGATGCCGCACGGGTTGGCGTGCTTGATGATCGCGACGGCCGGCTCGGCGTGGTCGTACGCGGCACGGTGCGCGGCGTCCGTGTCCGTGTAGTTGTTGTACGACATCTCCTTGCCGTGCAGCTGCTCGGCCTCGGCGAGACCGCCACCGCTGCCGTCCACGTAGAGCGCGGCGGGCTGGTGCGGGTTCTCGCCGTAGCGCAGGGTGCTCTTGCGCTCCCAGGTGGCGCCGAGGAAGTCGGGGAACCGCGACTCGTCCACGGGCGCGTAGGAGGACGCGAACCAGGAGGCCACGGCCACGTCGTAGGCGGCGGTGTGCTGGAAGGCCTCGGCGGCGAGCCGCTTGCGGGCGGCCAGGTCGAAGCCGCCGGCCTGCACGGCCGCGAGGACGTCGGCGTACCGCGCCGGGCTGGTGACCACGGCCACCGACGGGTGGTTCTTCGCGGCGGCGCGCACCATGGACGGCCCGCCGATGTCGATCTGCTCGACGCACTCGTCCTCGGAGGCGCCGGAGGCGACGGTCTCCCGGAAGGGGTACAGGTTCACGACGACGAGGTCGAACGGCGCGACGCCCAGCTCGTCCAGCTGCTGCCGGTGGCTGTCGAGCCGCAGGTCGGCGAGGATGCCGGCGTGGACCTTGGGGTGCAGGGTCTTGACCCGGCCGTCCAGGCACTCGGGGAAGCCGGTGAGCTCCTCGACCTTGGTGACGGGGACGCCGGCGGCGGCGATACGGGAGGCGGTGGAACCGGTGGAGACGAGCTCGACGCCGCTCTCGTGCAGCCCGCGCGCGAGCTCTTCCAGACCGGTCTTGTCGTAGACGCTGACGAGCGCGCGACGGATGCCCCGCTTGCTGCTCTCTGCCGTGACAGTGCTGTCGGCGGTCACTGGATAACTACCTTTCGTCCCTCAATGCGATAGCCGTTGCGGGCGAGCCGCCCCACGACCTCGACGAGCAGCCTTCGCTCGACTTCCTTGATGCGCTCGTGCAGAGCGCTCTCGTCGTCCTCGTCCCGGACCTCGACCACGCCCTGGGCGATGATCGGTCCGGTGTCGACGCCGTCGTCGACGAAGTGGACGGTGCAGCCGGTGACCCGGGCGCCGTACGCGAGCGCGTCCCGCACGCCGTGGGCTCCGGGAAAGCTGGGCAGCAGGGCCGGGTGCGTGTTGACGAACCGCCCCCCGAACCGCGCCAGGAATTCCTTGCCCACGATCTTCATGAACCCGGCGGAGACGACGAGGTCCGGCTCGTGGGCGGCCACCGCCTCGGCGAGGGCGGCGTCCCACTCCTGCCGGCTCCCGTAGTCCTTGACCTTCCGCACGAAGGTGGGGATCCCGGCGCGCTCGGCCCGGGCGAGCCCCTCGACACCCTCCCGGTCGGCTCCTACGGCCACGATCTCGGCGCCGTAGGCGTCGACGCCGGCGTCCGCGATGGCGTCGAGGAGGGCCTGGAGGTTCGTACCGGATCCGGAGACCAGCACGACGAGGCGCTTGGCCACGGGCTTGGCGGCCACAGTGGGGCCCTTTCTCGGGGAAGCGTTTGCACGGCCGGTTCATGCATTCGTACGAATGCTTCGCGCCCCGGGATACGGGGAAGTCTACGAAGCGGCCGACCGTCAGCAACGATACCGGCACACCGGACGGCCCCCACGGGACGGGGGCGTGGCCGGAAGGTAGCGTCTGGGGCGAGCGGGCTCGGGAACGTGATGGCGACGTGGTGCGTTCTGCAAGTGACGGCCCAGCCAGGCACTACCAGCCCAAGACCGTTCATTACCAGCCAAATCCGATCACTAGCCGATCACTAGGGGAAGACGCCCACTTGATGCCGGACCGCAGTCTGCGACTCCTCACGCTCCCCCCGCAGTCACGGCAGGGAGGGGAGCGCGGCGCCGTGCTGCTGCGAGAGCGCCCAACCTCTCCCCCCGACACCCCCTCGGGCGACACCCCGCCCCCCGAGGACGACAACCCCTTCGCCCCGCCCCCCGAGGGCACCCCGGACCGCCCCTGGCAGCCCCGGCGTCCGGCGGGCGGGGGCCCCGAGGAGGGGCGCACCCCGTGGGGCGGCCAGTGGAGCGACCAGCAGCCCGGCCGCTCCCCCGGCGGCTTCGGCGAGCGCCCCGGCGGCGCCCCCGAGGGCGGCGGCCCCGGCACCGACCCCGCCAAGCGCTGGGACCCCACCGACCCCGCCCAGCGCCACGCGCGCTACGCCCTGCTCTGCGGGATGTGGGCCTTCTTCTTCGCGCTCTTCGGCTGGCCGTACGTGGCGCTGCTGCTCGGCGCGCTGGCCCTGAACTGGGGAATCAGCGCCCTGCGCGCCAAGCCCCGCACGCCCGACCCCGACGCCCCGCCGGCACCCGAGACCACCGGCCGCCCCCAGAAGACCGCCGCCGTGAGCGGCCTGGTGACCGCGTCCCTGGCCCTGGCCCTGGTCGCCGCGAGCTTCACCGCGCAGCTGGTCTACAGCGACTACTACACCTGCACGAAGGACGCGCTCACCACCGAGGCCGAACAGTCCTGCAGCGACCTGCTCCCCAAGGAGCTGAAGAACATCCTGGGCGCCAACGCGTGAGCGACGGGAGGGCGTAGCCCGTCCGGCCACCGAGGACGAGACGCCACCCGGCCCGGGAAAAGGCCCGGGGGTGCCGGACCGGGCACCGGACCGGGAGCGGGAGGACAGGAACAGTAGGGCGGAGGCGCCACCCCCTCGCCGGTCAGCGCCCCGTCCCACCGCCCTCGCTCCCCGGGGGACCTTCCACGCCCTCGTCGTCGCCGGCCTCCCGCAGCGCCGCCCACCGCGCCTCGCGCGCCCCGTCCCCGTGCCACACCGGCTCCACGTCACCCTCCGGATCCCCGGCGTCCGGGGAACCCGCACGGCCCCCGGGCCGGTCGGCGGGGTCCCGGGCATCGACGGGATCCCAGGAGCCGATCGAGCCCCAGGCACCGCGGGGATCCTCCGAGTCGATCGGGTCCCCCGGGTTGATCGGGGTCACCCGGTCCATCGGGGTCACCGGGTCCATCGAGGTCGCCGCGTCGAAGGGGTGCGGACGCCCGAAGGAGTCGAGCGGGGCGAGGGGCTTCAGACGGTCGAAGGGGCTCAGGGGGGCAAAGGCGTCCAGAGGGGCGAAGGGATCCACCGGCTCGACCGGCTCGGGCGCGAGATCCGGCACGGGAGGCACAGCGGGCACGGGCGGCACCCCGGTCAGACCGAGCACCCCGGGCAGGCCGAGCACGCCGGGCGGAGCGGGCACGGCAGGCAGCGGCGGGACGGACGGGCCGACCGCTTCGGCGGCCGAGGCGGTTCCGCCGCGCGCCGCCCCGCCGCCGGGCTCCACCGGTGAGAAGTCGTACAGCTCGGACGCTCCCGCCGAGCCGACGGCGGCAGACGTCTTCCCCGCCCTCTCCCCCCAGCAGCGCCACCACCGCACCACCAGCGCTACCGGCACCCCCACCCCCACGGTCCACAACGTCACCGCACCCCCCACCTGCCACCACACCGGCCCGAACCGAGCCAGCGCGGAGACCCCGAGCGGCCCACCGGCCATCCCCGCGAGCCCTCCCATCAGCACCCCGCACCACACTCCCGCCAGCACCACACCCCCGGCGGTCCGGCCGCGCGACCAGGCTCCCCCGGCCCCCGCCCCACGCGCCACGAACACCCCCACCACCACTCCGGCGACCAGCGGCACCGCTCCCACCGCCCAGTTCCACGGCGTCCCGGCCCCCGCCTCCGGCACCGCCGCCAGCAGCGGGAACCGCGGCAGCAGAGGCGCCGGGTCGGCGGACAACGGCGCCACCACATGTCCGGCGCCGAGGGCGTACCCCGGACCGAGGGCGTACGCCGCCCCCCAGACCGCCGCGTTCGGAACCAGCGCGACGCACAGCAGCAGCACCGCGAACCGCCCCGACCAGCCCTCCGTCAGCTGGAGGAACGCCTCACGGGCCGCGCCCAGGTGCCACATTGAGGACACCGCCACCAGCGCCGCCCCGCCCCCGAAGAGCACCGCGGCCCCGGCCCCCGCCGCCCGCCCCGCGACCCCGAGCCGCTCCGGCCCGTCCGCCGCGAGCAGCAGCCGCCGCAGACCGCGGGGCAGCATCAGCAGTGCGCTGTCGACAGCTTCGCGAGGGCGGCCGCAGGCCGACCAGACCCCCGCCGCGGCGGCCGCCGCGGCGACCGCCGGCACGCCCACCGCCGTCCACGCCCACGAGGGCCGCAGCGCGTCACCGGTGGCCGCGTAGCAGGCGGCGCCCGCCCCGACGGCGAGATAGCCGAGCACGACGCCCGCCCACGCCGTACGGGCGCTCACGGGTACCCCGTCCTCGTCGTCGCCCCCGTCCACCGCGTCCCGCGCGGCGCGCCGCACCAGCCACACCGGGAGCACGAGCAGCAGCAGCGGGGTGACGCCGACCGGCGCCGGGACGCCGGACAGCGTGTCGACGCGCACCAGTTCCGCGCCGTGGGCCAGCAGCCACAACGCGGCGGCGACATGCAGCGCGCCGTCCGGCCCGCTGTCGGGATACGGCGAGCTGATCCACAGCACCATCACGAGCACGGCGAACGAACCGAGTCCGAGCCCGGCCGCGAGCGCACCGCCCAGGAGGCCGGCGGCCAGCCCGGAAGATCGGTCACGCATCCGGCCGAGCAGGGGCGACAACGACAGTCGGCGAGCGGTCATCTGGGTCACGCCCGTCATGCTCCCAACGACACGCGCTTTCCCGTCGTAACAGGCGAAGTTCCGTTGTGTCGCTCAATATACGTTTATGTACATTTTCGTGCGAAGGGTTCCCCTGTGACGCAGAGCCCTGCCCCACTCCCCCCTCCCGAACTGCGCCGACGCCTGCGCGAGGCGGCCTCGCTGACGCAGGCTCAGGTCGCCGAACGGGTGGGCGTCGCCCGGGAGACGGTGCGCGCGTGGGAGTCCGGCCGCACGACACCGCGCGGCCGCAGGCGGGAGGCGTACGCGAAACTGCTGGCATCGCTGACCAAGGCGGACATGGTGACGAACACCCAGGAGGCAGCGCCCGCACCCCAGGTGACGGTGCGCCCGGACAAGAAGCCGGACCCCGTCGGCGCGGGACCGGCGCCCACCCCCACCCCTTCCACCCCGGTCACGGCCGCGGTCCCCGTCCCGTCCCCCGGGACCACGCCCACCGCCCGGACGCCCGCTCAGGCCTTCGACGCCCTGTACGCCTTCTGCGCCCCCGCCCTCGTACGGCAGGCGTACCTGCTGTGCGGCCGTCGCGAACTGGCGCGCGAATCGGTCGAGCGTGCGTTCCAACTGGCCTGGCAGCGCTGGCCCGAGGTGGCCGTGGACCGCGACCCGGCGGGCTGGGTACGGGCGACGGCGTACGAGTACGCGCTCTCCCCCTGGCACCGGTTCCGTCCGCGCTACCGCCACCCGGAGCCGCCCCCGGCCGACGCCGCCGACCGCGTGCTGCTGGACGTCCTGCTGACCCTCCCCACGCCCTACCGCCGCACGCTCCTCCTCTACGACGGGGTCGGCCTCGACCTCCCGGAGACGGCGGCGGAGACGGAGGCGAGCACCCCGGCGACGGCTAACCGGCTGCTGCACGCCCGCGAGGCGGTGGCCGCGCGGCTGCCCGAGCTGGCGAGCCCGGCGGCACTGCACCGGCGGCTCGCGGAGGTGGCGTCCGCCGAGCGGCTGCGCGCGCCCGAGCCGACGGCCGTGCGGGCGGGCAGCGAGCACCGGGCCCGCTTCTGGACCAGGGCGGCGATCGCCTTCACGGTCGCGATCATCGGCGCGACGGCGCTGACCGTCCGCACGGCCCCCACCCGGTACGAGCCCGCGGTGCCCCCCGGCGAGACGGTGCAGGGCATCCCCCCGCGGTCGGCCCCCGGCACGCTCTCGGACGCGGAACGGGACCTGCGCGCCAAGCTGAGGTCCGGGATCCAGCACGGCCCGCAGCGGCTGACCCCGCTGGCCGAATGAGCCGGACTTGGCCCTCACGGCCCGCGAAACGCCGGTGGGACCGCTCCTCGGAAGAGGAACGGGCCCACCGGCACTCGGCGTGGACTCAGCCGGCCGCGAGGATCTCGCGGGCCAGCTTCGCCGTCTCGGTCGGCGTCTTGCCGACCTTGACGCCGGCGGCCTCGAGGGCCTCCTTCTTCGCCTGGGCGGTGCCGGAGGAACCGGAGACGATGGCGCCGGCGTGGCCCATGGTCTTGCCCTCGGGCGCGGTGAAGCCCGCGACGTAGCCGACGACCGGCTTCTTCACGTTGTCCTTGATGAAGGCCGCGGCCCGCTCCTCGGCGTCGCCGCCGATCTCACCGATCATGACGATCAGGTCGGTGTCGGGGTCGGCCTCGAACGCGGCGAGCGCGTCGATGTGCGTCGTGCCGATGATCGGGTCGCCACCGATGCCGACGGCGGACGAGAAGCCGATGTCGCGCAGCTCGTACATCATCTGGTAGGTCAGCGTGCCGGACTTCGAGACCAGACCGATGCGGCCCGGCTTCGTGATGTCGCCCGGGATGATGCCGGCGTTCGACTGGCCCGGGGTGATGAGACCGGGGCAGTTCGGGCCGATGATCCGGGTCTTGTTGCCCTGCGACACGGCGTAGGCGTAGAACGCGGCCGAGTCGTGGACGGCGATGCCCTCGGTGATGACGACCGCGAGGGGGATCTCCGCGTCGATCGCCTCGACGACGGCGGCCTTGGCGAAGGCCGGCGGCACGAAGAGGACGGACACGTTGGCGCCCGTCTTCTCCATCGCCTCGGCGACCGTGCCGAAGACCGGGATCTCGGTGCCGTCGATGTCGACGGCAGTGCCCGCCTTGCGGGGGTTCACGCCACCGACGATGTTGGTGCCGTCCGCCAGCATGAGCTTGGTGTGCTTCATGCCCGTGGCACCGGTCATGCCCTGGACGATGACCTTGCTGTCCTTGTTCAGGAAGATAGCCATGGCTGTTCTGTCCCTCTTCCCTTACTTCGCAGCCGCGAGCTCGGCGGCCTTGTCGGCCGCGCCGTCCATGGTGTCCACGCGCTGGACCAGCGGGTGGTTGGCGTCGGAGAGGATCTTGCGACCCAGCTCGGCGTTGTTGCCGTCGAGGCGCACGACCAGCGGCTTGGTGACTTCCTCACCCTTGTCCGCCAGCAGCTGGAGCGCCTGGACGATGCCGTTGGCGACCTCGTCACAGGCGGTGATGCCACCGAAGACGTTGACGAAGACGGACTTGACGTCCGGGTCGCCGAGGATGATCTCCAGGCCGTTCGCCATGACGGCGGCGGAGGCGCCGCCACCGATGTCGAGGAAGTTGGCGGGCTTGACCCCACCGTGCGCCTCACCGGCGTACGCCACGACGTCCAGGGTGCTCATGACGAGACCCGCGCCGTTGCCGATGATGCCGACCTCGCCGTCGAGCTTGACGTAGTTGAGGTTCTTCGCCTTGGCAGCGGCCTCGAGCGGGTTGGCCGACGCGTGGTCGACGAACTCCTCGTGTCCCGGCTGACGGAACTCGGCGTTCTCGTCCAGCGAGACCTTGCCGTCGAGGGCGATGACGTCGCCGGAGGCGACCTTCGCCAGCGGGTTGACCTCGACGAGGAGGGCGTCCTCCTCGATGAAGGTCTTCCACAGCGTCACGAGGACGTCGGCCACCTTGTCGGCGACCTCGGCCGGGAAGTTCGCCGCCTCGACGATCTCACGGGCCTTCGCGGGGGTCACACCCTCGTTGGCGTCGATCGGCGTCTTGGCGACGGCCTCGGGGCGGGTCTCCGCCACCTCCTCGATCTCCATGCCGCCCTCGACGGACGCGATGGAGAGGAAGGTGCGGTTGGCACGGTCGAGGAGGAAGGAGACGTAGTACTCCTCCAGGATCTCCGGGGCCGTCTCGGCGATCATCACCTTGTGGACCGTGTGGCCCTTGATGTCCATGCCGAGGATGTTGGTCGCGTGCTCCACGGCCTCGTCGGCGCTGGCGGCGAGCTTCACGCCGCCGGCCTTGCCACGCCCGCCGACCTTCACCTGGGCCTTGACGACGGACTTGCCACCGAGACGCTCGGTGGCTGCGCGGGCCGCCTCAGGCGTGTCGATGACTTCACCGGCCAGCACCGGTACATCGTGCTTGGCGAAGAGGTCCCTCGCCTGGTACTCGAACAGGTCCACGCGCTTCCGTCCCTATCAGTGATCTCGCGGTTCGTTGTCTGCGTGGGCGTGCCGCGAGGGCAACGTGACGTCCGCCGTCTGTCAGTCACAAGGGAGGCGCACACGGTGTCCGAGCGCGCGGCATGTCCGTCTCGCAGGTTATCGCTGCTTGCAGGAGGCCCCTAAATCGAGGGTCACACCTGAGCGGTGATACCTGTCACATGATGCCGGGATCACTGGCACCCGGTGCCGGGTGTGAGGAGATCGGGAGGAGACGGGAAGGGCCTCACCGGGTTGGGGTTGACCCGGTGAGGCCCCCTGAACAGCCCCTTGAGGGCTCAGGTCGGTCGATCCTCACCCCAATGAGGACCACTCGACCCCGTCCGTGAGGTTTCGGTCGGACGAACCGGTGGCTTTCGGCCGTCCGGGGGCCTGCCGCCTCACGGAGTCAACCGGTCAGACGCGTGACGCGCTGCCGGGGTACATGGTTGCGCGCGCTGTGCGCGGAGCCCCGGCCCCGGCCCGGTCCCAGCAGCCGCCCCGGCCACGGCCCGGGCCCCGGGTCCGGCTCTGAGATCCGGCCCTGAAGCCGCGGCTCGGGAGCTCGGGGCTCAGGGTCCGGGCTCGGGGCTCAGGGTCCGGGGCCGCTGGGGGCGGGAGGGGGCGTGGGGCGGGCCTGAGAGGCCCGCGGGCGGGTCCGGGGGCTCGGGGAGGCCCTCGGGGGGCGGTGCCCTAGCCGGGGAAGACGGGGATGCTGCGGTGCGCGTCCCGGGTGCCGGCCGCCTCGGAGCGCGCGGCGCCGCCGGGGGCCGGTCGCAACGGCACCCGGGGGCACGGTGTGACGGCATGCGTGTCGCCGTGCCGGGGCGCGCCACCGTCGAGCACCGACGTACCGCCGCCCAGCACGCCGTCGTGATCGCCGGCGGGCCCGCGCCGCACGGGCCCGGGACCTTGGGCAGGCGCGGGCACGGGAACATGACCGGCTCGGGCGGACGCCAGGCGGTGACCGACGTCGACCGAACCGCCGACGCCGGTGCTCACCGGGCCGTACGACGCCTTCTCCACAGCCGCAGCCGTCTGCGCCGCCGGGTCCGCGGCCGTCACGGTCGCCGTCACCGCGCCGGCGGTCCCCAGACCGCCGGGCACGGTGGTCCCCTCTCCGTCCGGCCCCGGGCTCGCCCCAGGCCCCTGCGCGGGAACCTCCACGACCGGCACCGGAAGCGTCCGCACCGGAACCGACGGCAGTGCCGGGAGACCGGGCAGAGCGGGGAGAGCCGGAAGAGCGGGCAGTTCCGGGAGGGCGGGGAGGGCAGGCACTTCCGGGAGGACGGGGAGGGTCGAAAGGTCGGGGAGGGTCGAAAGGTCGGGAAGAGCGGGGAGGCCCGGGAGGGCGGGCAGGCCGGAAACGTCGGCGAGCTGCGGAAGTCCTGCCGCCTCGGGGATGTCAGCAACGGCGGGAACGTCGGAAAGCTCGGGGAGGTCCGGCACGGTCAGCGGCGTCGGCGACGACGAGGCGGGCGACGACGAGGCGGGCGACGGCGAGGCAGACGGCGAGGCGAACGACGACACGAGCGGCGCCACCTGCGCCGGGAGCTGCTCCCCCCTGCCGCCCACGGCGGCCGCCACCACGACGTCATCGACCACCCGCCCAGGACCGGAGGCGAGGCGCTCGACCTGATCGGTCACCGCGGCCGGTGCGGACCCTGTCGCCACGGACCGCGCAGGTCCGGACAAGACCGGCACGGACAGGGCCGATACGGGCGCGGACAGGGCCGGTGCGGCCTCCGCAGGCGCGGTCAGGGCCGGTGCGGCCAGGTGCTCCGCCGCGTGCGCCTGCTCCCCGCAGAGAAACCCGAGCGCGAACAACCCGCCGACCAGCAGCGCCAGTTCCACCACACGCCGCCCGGCCGCGCCACGCAGGACGCGCAGGGTTCGCAGAGCGGCACCAGGCAGGGGGGTGGGCCAGGTCAAGGGGGGACGTTCCTCCCGTGCGGCGACGACGTGTCCCCGATCCTCGCATGGGTGTCCGACGTGACGTCAGGCGGTGTCCGGCACGGGCAGCGGACGCCTCTCGATCGCGGCCGCCATGACGTCCGGGAACAGATCGGGTGTACAGGCGAACGCCGGTGCGCCGAGCGCCGCGAGAGCCGCCGCGTGCTCCCGGTCGTAGGCGGGCGCCCCCTCGTCCGACAGCGCGAGCAACGCGACGAACTGCACGCCGGACGCCTTCATCGCAGCGACGCGCTTGAGCATCTCCTGCCGTATGCCTCCCTCGTACAGGTCGCTGATGAGCACGACCACCGTCTCGGCGGGCCGGGTGATCTGCGCCTGGCAGTACGCGAGCGCCCGGTTGATGTCCGTACCGCCGCCGAGCCGGGTGCCGAACAGGACGTCCACCGGGTCGTCGAGCAGCTCGGTGAGATCGGCGACCGCCGTGTCGAAGACGACGAGCCGGGTGCTGATCGACCGCATCGACGCCAGTACCGCCCCGAAGACCGAGGCGTACACGACCGACGACGCCATCGATCCCGACTGGTCGATGCAGAGGATCACCTCCTTCTGCACGGACCGCGACGCCCGCCCGTACCCGACGAGCCGCTCCGGCACGACCGTCCCGTACTCGGGCAGGTAGTGCTTGAGGTTGACGGCGATCGTGCGGTTCCAGTCGATGTCGTGATGGCGCGGGCGACGGACGCGCGTGCCCCGGTCGAGGGCGCCGGCGAGGGCGGCACGGGTGCGGGTGGCGAGCCGCTTCTCCAGGTCGTCGACGACTTTGCGGACCACGGCCCGTGCCGTCTCCTTCGTGGTCTCCGGCATCGCCTTGTTCAGCGAGAGCAGCGTGCCCACCAGGTGCACGTCGGCCTCCACCGCCTCCAGCATCTCCGGTTCCAGCAGCAGCGTGGACAGGCCCAGCCGGTCGATGGCGTCGCGCTGCATGACCTGTACGACGGAGGTGGGGAAGTACGTGCGGATGTCCCCGAGCCAGCGGGCCACCGACGGCGCCGAGGCCCCGAGCCCCGCCGAACGGTCCCGCCCCGTCCGCGCCACGCTCTCCTTCCCGTAGAGCGCCGTGAGCGCCCCGTCCATGGCGGCGTCCCGCCCGGAGAGCCCGTGGCCGGTGCCGTCGGCCGTGTCGCCCCCGAGCACCAGCCGCCAGCGCCGCAGCCGCTCCCGCCCGGCCTCGTCCACCGCGTCGGTCGCCGTCATGTACCCACCCCCGCACACTCGTTGTCGCCGTCGACCGACCCGCGCCCGGCCTCCCGGCCGGGTTCAGGCCCCGGTCCCGGTCCTGGTTCACCGGATCCCGGTCCTCCTTCCGATCCCGGCCTCGGTTCGGGCCCCGGTCCTGGTTCACCGGGGCCCGGGACTCCGCCTGCCACCGGTCCCGGTGCACCCGGTCCCCGCTCAGACCCGGGGCTCGGTTCGGGGCCCAGGCCCAGGTCCAGGTCCAGGCCCAACAGCAGCCTCACCACCGGCAGGACGGCATCCGCGCGGCCCTCGTCGAGCCCGGCCGCGAATCCGGGTTTCGTGGAGTCCGCGACCGGTCCGCCGCCCCGCTTCCCCGGGCCGCGCCGGACCAGCTCGCCGAGCGTTCTGCGCACCCCCGGTTCGTACGCCGAGAACGTCCGCCGCAGCAACGGCAGTACGTCCGTGAACGCCTCCGCCGGCACCGACGTGAGCCAGCCGTCGACCAGCCCCAGCAGCCGCTCGTCGTGCATGAGGAGCAGCCCGCCCCCGGAGCCGCCTCCGACGAAACCCTCGATCCACGCGGCCGCGTCCGCCGGCGGTGTGCCCGGTGACAGGGCGAGCCCCATGAGCCGCGCCGCCTCCTCCTGGTCCAACTCCCCCTCGTCCAGGAGCAGCCGCCCGGCCCGTCCCCGGATCACGCCGGGCACGGTGTCCCGCCCGGTGAGCACCCGCAGCACCTTCCGCCAGCGCTCCCGCAGACCGCCGCGCCCCGGACGGGGCTCACCACCGGCACCCCGATCGCCCTCCGTCGAAGCACCCGGCGGTTCCCAGCCGCCCCCGTCCGTCTCCACGGCTTCGGAGCAGCTCTCCGCCGCCCCGGCCGCTGCTCCGGCCACGGTCCCGGCCCGCTCCGGGGTCATCGCCGACGCCGTCCCCGTCTCCTCCAGCATCCCGACCGCTCCGTGCACCGCGTCCACATGGCGCCGCATCTCCTCCGCCGCGGCCGCGTCGAGCGAGGCGCAGGCCGGGGGGAGACCTACGAAGACCCGTTCGGCGAGGCCCGCGGCGACCTCCGCCAGCGCGCCCGTGTCGGTGCCGCGCACATCGCCGTAGCGGAGCGAACGCACCAGCGCGGGCAGGGCCTGGGCGAGGTGGCCGACGTCCGTGTCGAGGGCCGCCCGGTCGGCGAGGACCCGCATCACCGCCGGGAGGGCGTCCGGCAGCCCGGCCAGCAGACAGCGCTCGGCGAGCCCGGTCACCTCGGCGAGGCCCCGCGCGGCGACGGCGTCCGCCTCCGCCTTGGCGGTGGCCGCGGCGAGCACGGTCGTTCCCCATACCCCGGCCTCGGCGGTCCGCACCGACAGCTCCGGCTCCCACCGCAGCCGCCACGCCTCCCGGAACGTTCCCGTGCTGCCGGGCGAGGCAGCCGGAGCGCCCCACTCGACACGCAGCAGCCGCAGCCGGTGCAGGAGCCTGCTGCGCTCGGCGTCGTTGTCCTTGCGCAGATCGAGCGCCAGCTCGCGTACGGCCGCCTCCGGTTTGAGCCGCAGCCGACGCTGCAGCCGGTCGAGGTCCCGCTGCAGCGGCACGGCGGGCGCCCCGGCCGGCACCTCCCCCAGGACGTCCCCGACCACCAGCCGGTCGCGCACCAGCGCCAACGGGACGTCCGAGCCTTCGCAGAGCACCGCGCGCACGGCGTCGGTGGTCTCGCTCAGCCCCGGCAGCGGCCGGCCGCGCAGCGCCGCGAGCGTCTCGGCCAGCCGGACCGCCTCGATGACATGCGCCGAGGACACCATCCGGTCCTCCGCGCGCAGCAGGACCGCCACCTTCGTCAGCCAGCGCTCGACCGGCCGGTCCTGCGCGCCGAAGAGGTGGGCGTACCAGCCCGGCGAGTCGATACCCGCCCCGTATCCCCCGGCCCGGGCCAGCCTGCGGTGGGTCCACGGCACCCAGGTCAGGTCGGCCCTGACCTTGGGCAGCCCCTTGAGCAGCGCGCGGTCGGCGGCGACGGCGACCTTCCGGCGCAGCGCGGGGACATGCCACGCCCCGCACACCACGGCCACCGCGTCCGACCCGAACTCCTTCTGCGCGGCTCGCACTTGGAGGCGCATGTACGCCTCCCGCACGAGGTCCCGGCCGTCGCCGCCCTGCGCTGCTTCGGTGGCGCACGCCTCCCTCAGCGCCCCCATGGCCTCCTCGACCGCGGCGAACGGCGCGAACGGATCCTTCGCCCCCGCGGACCGGTGCTCGACGACGTCCTCCCACCATCGCTCGGGATCGTCGTACCCGGCGACCGCGGCGAGCCGCCCGAGAGGATCCCCCCGCATCCCCTCCCCGGGCACGTCATCCCCGCTTCCGCTCTCGCTTCCACTCTTGTCGTCGGCCTCTGCCTCCCCCTCCTTCGGTTCCTCCTGCGGTTCCTCCTTCGGCCCGTAGCCCGGTGTCCTTTTCGGCGCCTCGTGCGGTCCTTGGGGTCCCGGGCCCGCCTTGTCCCAGGCCAGCGTGTGGGTGGCCGGGAGGTCGATGAAGCGGGCGGGGACGCCGTGCTCCAGGGCCCAGCGGAGGGCCACCCATTCCGGCGAGAACTCGGCCATCGGCCAGAAGGCCGACCGGCCGGGCTCGTCGACGGCGTGGGCGAGCAGCGCGACCGGCGGCCGCATGTCCTCGTCGGCGGCGAGCGGGATCAGCGCGTCGGCCTCGGGCGGCCCCTCGACCAGCACGGTCCGGGGCCGGGCGGCGTCCAGCGCCGCCCGGACCGCCCGCGCCGACCCCGGCCCGTGGTGACGCACCCCGAGCAGCAACGGCCGGCCCGCCCCCGGGCCCCGGCCGCCGCGCTCCCCGACGCCCGTCATCCCCTCCTGCCCTCACGCCTGCGGGGCCACCTCGTGTCGTCCTCCACAACCACCCTCCACGCTCCGCGGGCCCCCGCCCGCATCTCCCGGCTCCCGTTGCTCGCGCGGCTCCCGATCACGCGCTCACCTCCCGGCAGGCCCGGTAGAAGTCCGTCCAGCCGGCCCTCTCCCGGACGACCGCCTCCAGGTACTCCTGCCAGACGACCCGGTCGGCCGCCGGATCGCGGACGACGGCGCCGAGGACGCCCGCGGCCACGTCCCCCGCCCGCAGCACGCCGTCGCCGAAGTGCGCGGCCAGCGCGAGACCGCCCGTGACGACGGAGATGGCCTCGGCGGTCGACAGCGTGCCGCTGGGCGACTTCACCTTCGTACGCCCGTCCGAGGTGACTCCCGCGCGCAGTTCGCGGAAGACCGTCACCACCCGGCGGATCTCGTCGATGCCCTCGGGAACGGCCGGCAGGTCGAGGGAGCGGCCGATCTGGTCGACGCGCCGGGCGACGATGTCCACCTCGGCCTCGACGCTCTCGGGCAGCGGCAGCACCACCGTGTTGAAGCGGCGGCGCAGGGCGCTGGACAGCTCGTTGACCCCGCGGTCGCGGTCGTTGGCCGTGGCGATGAGGCTGAACCCGCGGACCGCCTGCACCTCCTGGCCCAGCTCGGGTATCGGCAGGGTCTTCTCGGACAGGATGGTGATGAGGGTGTCCTGCACGTCGGCCGGGATCCGGGTCAGCTCCTCCACCCGCACCGTCGCCCCCTCGGCCATGGCCCGCATGACGGGGCTGGGCACCAGCGCGTCCCGGCTCGGGCCGTGCGCGAGCAGCTGCGCGTAGTTCCAGCCGTAGCGGATCGCCTCTTCCGGTGTGCCCGCGGTGCCCTGCACCAGCAGCGTCGAGTCGCCGCTGACCGCCGCGGCCAGATGTTCGGAGACCCAGGTCTTGGCGGTGCCCGGGACGCCGAGCAGCAGCAGGGCGCGGTCGGTGGCGAGGGTGGACACGGCGACCTCGACGATGCGGCGCGGGCCCACGTACTTCGGTGAGATCACGGTGCCGTCCGGGAGGACGCCGCCGAGGAGATAGGTGGCGACGGCCCACGGCGACAGCTTCCAGCGGGCCGGGCGCGGGCGGTCGTCCTGCGCGGCCAGCGCGGCGAGTTCGCCGGCGAAGGCGTCCTCGGCGTGCGGACGCAATGCTTGCGCCGAGTCGTTCCCACTCGGTGCCACGGGCATGGGATCTGCCGTGGGATCTACGGACACGGACATGGCTGAATCCCCCTCCAGCTCGGCCGGTTCGGCATCTGGTGTCCACCGTGCACCACGCCACTGACAATGCGTTCCGACCTGCGAAAACGCGCCTCAGGCCCGCCGCGGAGCACGGCCCGCGAACGCTCGGCGGGCGCTCGCCGGACCGATTGTCAGTGGGAGGATCTACCTTCGATGGCATGACTCAGCAGGGGGTGCGCTGGACGGCGGACCAGGTGCTGGCACTGGCGCCTGACTCCACGTCACGCAAAGCGGGAAGCAAACTCGGCTCGGCCGATCCGTGGTCGGGCACGGGCAGTTCGCGGGAGGGGGCGGTGTGGGGCGTGTGCGAGGGCAGCGGCGGCACTCCGTACCGGACGGCCGTGGACACGGCGGGCGGGACCGGTCCGGCGTACAGGTGCAGCTGTCCGAGCCGTAAGTTCCCGTGCAAGCACGCGCTCGGGCTGCTGCTGCTCTGGTCCGGCGGCGAGGGGGCGGCACCGGCGGGGCGGGCGCCGGACTGGGTCGAGCAGTGGATCGCGGGGCGCCGGCGTACGCAGGCGGAAGGGGAGGCCGGCGCCACGGCTCCCGGGTCCGGCCCGGTCGATCCGGAGGCGGCGCGCCGCCGGGCCGAGCGGCGCGCCGAGCGGATCACCGCGGGGGCGACGGAACTGGAGGAGCGGCTCGCCGATCTCCTGCGTTCGGGCCTGGCCACGGCCGAGCAGTCGGGGTACGCGCTGTGGGAGGAGACGGCGGCCCGCATGGTCGACGCCCAGGCGCCCGGACTGGCTTCCCGGGTAAGGGAGTTGGGTGCGCTGCCGGGATCCGGGCCGGACTGGCCGGTGCGGTTGCTGGAGGAGTGCGCGCTGCTCCACCTCCTCGACCAGGGGTGGCTGCACCGCGAGCGGCTGCCGGAGGCCCTGGCGGCGGCGGTCCGCGCCCGCGTGGGTCTGCCGACCTCCCCGACGGGCCCGCCGGTCCGCGATCACTGGCTGGTCCTCTCCCAGCACGACACGCAGGACCCGAGACTGACGACCCGACGCATCTGGCTGTACGGCACCGCGTCCGGCCGCACGGCGCTGCTCCTCTCCTACGGCGCCGCGGGCCGCGCGCCGGAGCTCACCCTGCCCGTCGGCCTCGCCCTGGACGCCGAACTGTCGGCGCACCCGGGCGCGGGGCGGCAACGGGTCTCCCTCGGCGAGCAGTTCGCCCCGCCCGTCCTCAACAGGGCCCGTCCTCCGGGCATGACGACGACCGAGGCGACGGCCCGCTACGGCGAGACCCTGCGCCAGGACCCGTGGCAGGACTCCGTGCCGGTGACGCTGGACGACGTCGTACCGACACCGGACGGCGAGGCCTGGCAACTCGCGGACGCCGAGGGCGACACGGCGCTACCGCTCACCCCCGCGGCGGCGTCCCGCCCCGGCCTGTGGCGCCTGGTCGCCCTGTCGGGCGGCGCCCCCGTCAAGGTATTCGGCGAGTGCGGTCACCGTGGCTTCACCCCGCTGACGGCCTGGCCCAGCGGCCCGGGAGAGGCGGTCCGCCTGTGCTGAACGGACCTCCGCGACGGAGCCAGCCCGCACCGGACACCAGGCTCCAGACACCAGGGACCAGACACCAGACACCAGACATCGGCATCACCCATCGGCCACCGTCACGACGGCCGCGGAAGGGAGTCTCATGAACGCCGGCCCGCCCCACGCCCCGCCGGCCGTCTGGGAGGACCTGGTCACCGCCGCCCTGCTCGGCACGGATCGCCGTACACCCCCGGGCGCGGCCCCCGGCCGGGCGGCTCCGGCCGCGCTGCTCGACGCCGCCGCCGCGGAGACCGTACGCCGACGGGCCGGCCTGCGTCCGGGCCGGGCGGCCCCCCGGCCGACGCCCGCCGCCGAGGACCCCCGCCCGGCCCTGCCCGCCGCGGCGGCCCGCCGGCTCGCCTTCCTGCTGGCCGACCGCCCCGGCACGGGCGCGGGCGGCCGCAGGGGCACCGCACCGGATCTCATGGAACTGCTGCCGCAGTGGCTGACGGCGGTGAACGCCCGAGGGTTCGCCGCGCCCGCCGAGTCCCTCCCCGCCCTGCTCGACGCGGCACGCGGACGGACGGACCTGCGTCCGGCGGCGCTGGAGTTCGCCGGGCCACGCGCCCTGTGGCTGGCCCGGCTGAACCCGGACTGGCGGTTCGCCCTGCGCGCGTCACCGGGCGGCGGCGCCTCGCTGCCGGGCCCCGCCGAGACCGAGCGCACCGAGACCCTCTGGCGGGAGGGTCTCTTCGCCGAGCGGGTCGCCCTGCTGGCGTCGATCCGCTCCCGCGACCCCGACGCGGCCCGTGAACTGCTGGCCGCTTCCTGGTCGACGGAGCGCGCCGAGGACCGGCTGATGTTCCTGGACTCGCTGCGCACCGGGCTCGGCCCACGGGACGAGCCCTTCCTGGAGCAGGCTCTGACGGACCGGAGCCGCAACGTGCGGGCCACCGCGGCGGAGCTGCTCTCGGCGCTGCCGGGTTCGGCGCTCGCCGCGCGGATGGCGGTCCGGGCCGGCGCGTGCGTCGCCGTCGACCACACCCTCGACACGCCGACGCTCCTCGTGGAGGCCCCGCACGAGTGCGACGCGGCCATGGAACGCGACGGTGTGTCGGCGAAGGCGCCGCCCGGCCGGGGTGAGCGGTCCTGGTGGTTCGGCCAGCTCGTGGAGGCGGCCCCGCTCGCCACCTGGCCCGCGCGCCTGGGCGGTCGCGCGCCGGAGCAGATCGTGGCGTTGCCGGTGGCCGACGACTGGCTGGGCGAGTTGCACGCGGCGTGGTGCCGGGCCGCCGTCCGGCAGCGCGACGCGGACTGGTCGCGGGCGCTGCTCGGGGCGCCGTCGGCACCCGGCGCGGGCGGGCCGGGTGCGGTCTCCCTCGCCGAGCGGGCCAAACTGCTGGGCGCGCTTCCGGCGGCCGAACGCGCCGAGTGGGTCGCCGGTTTCATCGCCGCGCACGGCCTCTCGGAGGCCTTCCAGCTCCTCGGCGTGTGCCCCGTGCCGTGGGCCACACCGCTCGGCCGCTCCGTCGTCGACGCGCTCAACATCGCACGGGACGCGGGCAGTTACCCCTGGAGCTTCAGTGGCGTCATGGGCCTGGCCGAGCGCTGTCTCGACCCCGCGGAGGCGACCCGCCTCGACGCCCTCCTGGCCGTGCCGGACGAACCGGAGGACGCCTCACCGGGCGCCGGCGGCTACTGGGCGGAGGCATTCCAACGACTGGGCAGAACGCTGCGGCTGCGCGCGGTGATGGCCGCGGAACTGGAGCCGTGAAGACGGCTCCGGGAGCCCGCACACCGCACCACCCGGCGGGCCCGGCTCCTCGGCGACGCCGGTCTGCGCGACCCGGCCCGCCCGCCCTGGGAGGACGAGGCCCGGTCAGGGCCGCAGCGGCCGTTCTCGGGCGGCGGCCCCAGGAGCGGCCCCCGGTCCCACCGCACGGCCGGCCGCATAACGACCCGCTCAGGCGCCGGCGGGCTGCCGCACGTTCGCCCGCACCCAGTCGACGATCGAAGCGGTGGTCGCACCCGGCGTGAAGATCTCGGCGACGCCCTTCTCCTTCAGCGGCGCGATGTCCGCCTCCGGGATGATGCCCCCGCCGAACACCAGGATGTCCGCCGCGTCCCGCTCCTTCAGCAGCTCGATCACCGCGGCGAAGAGCGTGTTGTGGGCCCCGGACAGGATGGACAGGCCGATCGCGTCGGCGTCCTCCTGGATCGCGGTGCCGACGATCTGCTCGGGCGTCTGGTGGAGCCCGGTGTAGATGACCTCCATACCGGCGTCGCGCAGCGCCCGCGCGATCACCTTGGCCCCGCGATCGTGGCCGTCGAGCCCCGGCTTGGCCACCACCACGCGGATCGGACCGGCTGCCACACCCATCACTGCCTCCATGAAGCGACTACGTCCATCCTCAACGGCACGGACACCCCGTGCCAGACCGCCCGGGGAAGTGAACGAACGTTATCGCCAGCATCCCGCAACCGGCAGTTTCACGGTGGGGACCGAGGGGGAAATCACACGAAGGGACACTTTCACCGCGCACCGATCCCCCGCGCCACGGGGGAACAGGCGCACCGGGAGCCGCACAGAGGTCGCCCTACCGTCAGGCCACCGGCCGCTGGCGTGGCGGTACGGCGCATCGGAAGGCACGATGGGCACGTAGGACAGGCAAGGCACGACAGCGGGGAGCCTCGTCGCCAGACCGGCAGGGTTCCTTGCACGTCAGCGGTGCAACGGGTGTCACACAAGCCGTACACACCCCGCCCACCAGGCCCTGCCCGCCCCACTCCCTGCCGTGCCCGATCGACCTCCTCCACCGCGACTTCCACGAGGGCACACGGGGGACAGAGAAGTCCTCAGCGTGCCGACAGGAGGTCGGCCATGAAGGTCACCCGGGCATTCCAGCCCCTTCTTCCGCTGTGCCAGCGTCTGCTGCCGGACATGCGGACCCTTCCGGGCATCCTGAATCTCTCGATCCTGCCGAACCTCCCAGGACTCCCCGGCCTCCCAGGACTCCCCGGCCTGCCGAGCAGGCTGGCCGGTTTCTCCCTGGCGCTTCTGAAGGCGACCGCCCTGGATCTCGCGATCCTCGCGGGTCACCTGCTCCTCTACCCCTCCGGCATCGCCCAGGAGCGCCGCGTCACGCCTCGGCCCGCGCTGCCCAGCGCCTCCGGCGTCGCGGACCCGGCACCGCTGCCGACCAAGGCTCCGCTCCCGGTCGTCCTGCTGCACGGGTTCATCGACAACCGTTCCGTGTTCGTCCTGCTGCGCCGCAGCCTCGCCCAGCACGGCAGGCACCGGGTGGAGTCGCTCAACTACTCCCCCCTGACCTGCGACATCCGGACGGCCGCCGAACTGCTCGGCCGGCACATAGAGGAGATCTGCGAGCGCACCGGCAGCGCGCAGGTGGACGTGGTCGGACACAGCCTGGGCGGCCTCATCGCCCGCTACTACGTGCAGCGGCTGGGCGGTGACGGCCGGGTCAGGACCCTGGTCACGCTGGGCACCCCGCACTCCGGCACCCGGGTGGCGCCGCTGGCGAACGCCCACCCGATCGTGCGCCAGATGCGCCCCGGCTCCGAGCTGATCGAGGAACTGTCCCGACCCGCGCCCGGCTGCCGTACGCAGTTCGTCAGCTTCTGGAGCGACCTCGACCACCTCATGGACCCGCTGGAGAGCGCCTGCGTCGAGCATCCCGACCTGCTGGTGCAGAACGTCCGGGTGACCGGGATCGGCCACCTCGCCCTGCCCGTCCACCCGGCGGTCGCCACCGGCATACGGCAGGCCCTCGACACGGCACCCGCAGGAGCGGCCGCGGGCGCCCGTACCGGCGTCCTCGGCACCCGCGCCGACGCGCAGACCGACGGCCTCACGGTGGCCTGACCACACCCCCGCCCTTCCCCTCACCACGGCCCGACTACCGCGCGGCCGCCGCCACACCGCCGCGTATGCCGCCGTCCGACCCACTGCCCCACCGCCGCCCGACCGCCGCTCGTCCGCCGCCTGACGTCGTCCGGCCGTCGCCTGGTGTCGTCCTTCCAGGGGCCTGACCACCGCCTGGCCGCTGTCCGACCACCGCCCGACCTCTGTCCGATCGGCGCTGGACCTCTGTCCGATCGGCGCTGGACCGCCGTCCGATCGGCGCTGGACCGCCGTCCGATCGGCGTCCCGCAGCCGTCCGATATCGAACGCCATTCGAACGTAGGGCCAAACCCACGCCCGTCGTCCCCCGAAACACGGCCGAATGCCCCTTTCCCGCAGGGCCGAAACCTGCGGAAGATTGTCGTGCCCGCATACCGCCGGGTACAGTCGCCGCACTGCTCTGGCAGCCCCTGTTGTCGGCGAAAGAGAAGTTGGTGAACGACCGTCACCCGTCGGGGATCATGACCACCCCGACCCCGGCTTCCGACGCCGCTTCGGCGCACTACGCGTCGTACGGCACCCAGGAAGCCGAGTACGACGGCTTCGCCACGTACCACGGCTACGAGACCGGCGCCTTCGACGCCGGAGCGCACGCCACCGGCCACTTCACGCCGGCCGACCCGCTCTTCGGTGAGTTCCCGGGCGACGGCACGACCTCCGCCACCGGCACGTTCGACACCACCCAATGGGGCACCGGCGGCCACCAGGTCCCGGACACGGGCAGTCACCAGATCCTGCATCACGACGGGTACGCGGCCCAGCATCACGCCGCCTACGACACGGGCGCCTACGACGCCAGCGCCTGGTCCCCGGATCACCACCAGCAACTGAACGCCGTCCCGCAACAGGGAACGGCACCCGATGCCAGCGGCCAGTGGGACGCGAGCGCCTGGCTCCAGCCCGACCAGTCCGTGACCCCCGCGGACCGGACCCAGCAATGGGAATGGGGCACGCAGGCCTTCGACACCGGCGCCTACGACGCCACGCAGTGGAACTCCGACGGCGGCGAAGGCGACCGGCAGGCCTCGGACGAGCACGAGCAGCAGGCCGAGGTCCCGTTCGACCAGCAGGCCACGGCCACCTTCGAACAGGTCGGGCTCGACGAACACGCCTCGGCCGGGGGCGAGTTGCCCGACAGCTCCCCGCTGCCCCTCCTCGACGACCAGGAGGAGACCGCCCCGGCCCCCGTGCCGGGCGGGCGGGCGGCCGCCCGCAACGCGAACCGTTCCCGGCGCCGGATGCCCGCGAAGCGCTCCGCGCTGCTGACCGTGGCCGTGCCCTCGGCCTGTGTGATGGGGGTCGCCGGGATCGCCGCGGCCTCGGTCGGCACGCTGACCGGCGGCGACGACAAGGACACCACGGCCTCCGCCTCGGACGCGCAGCCGGTGAAACCGGTCGCCGCCAACAACAAGCTGGACGCCCAGCTCGAGACCCTCAGCGCCGGAGCCGACGACTTCGCCGACCGGGCCAGCCGGACGCAGGAACGTATCGACCTCAAGACGCAGCAGGAAGCCGAGAAGAAGAAGGCGGCGGCCGAGGCGGCCCGCAAGGAGCGGCTCCGCCCCAAGTACGCCCTCCCGGTCGCGCAGCACGGCCTCAGCGCCTACTTCGGCCAGGCCGGCATCAACTGGATGTCCCAGCACACCGGCATCGACTTCCCCGTCTCCTACGGCACGACCGTGATGGCGGCGACCGACGGCACCGTACGGACGCAGTGGAACAGCGCCTACGGCAACATGATGATCGTGACGTCGAAGGACGGCACGGAGACCTGGTACTGCCACCTCTCCAGCTACCGCGTCTCCTCCGGCACGACGGTCAAGGCCGGCGACGCGATCGCGTACTCCGGCAACTCCGGCAACTCCACCGGCCCGCACCTGCACTTCGAGGTCCGGCCCGCGGGAGGCTCCGCGATCGACCCGCTGCCGTGGCTGCGCAGCCACGGACTCAACCCGACGTAGGCGCCCGCCCGTGCCCCGGCCGGGGTACGACCACGACCGCCCCCGTGCGCGCCGAGCCCCCGCCCTCGAAGCGGGGGCTCACTCATGCGCGTGCCGTCACCGGACCCGGCCCCGCCGCTACAGCTTCTCCACCGGCGCGTAGCGCAGCAGCAGGCGCTTCGGCTTGATGTCGCCGAAGTCGACCGTCGCCTCCGCGTTCGCGCCCGTGCCCTTCACGCCGACGACCGTGCCGAGGCCGAACTGGTCGTGGGTGACACGGTCGCCGACGGCCAGCGTGACCACCGGCTTGTCGGCGGAACGGCGGGTGGCGAAGCCGGACGCGCCCGCGGCCGAGGACCGCGAACGGGACGAGGACAGCGAGGCCGCCACGCCGGAAACGGGCCCGGAGGACACGGTCGCGGTCGCCCCCGTCCGCTTCCAGTCCACGTGGGTCGGCGGGATCTCCTCCAGGAACCGGGAGGGCGGGTTGTAGGACGGCTGGCCCCAGGCGCTGCGCAGCGCGGACCGCGTGAGGTAGAGCCGCTCCCGCGCGCGCGTGATCCCGACGTACGCCAGGCGGCGCTCCTCCTCGAGCTCCTTGGTCTGGCCGAGCGCGCGCATGTGCGGGAAGACGCCGTCCTCCATGCCGGTGAGGAAGACGACCGGGAACTCGAGGCCCTTGGCGGTGTGCAGGGTCATCAGGGTGATGACGCCCGAGCCGTCCTCCTCCTCGTCGGGGATCTGGTCGGAGTCGGCGACCAGGGCGACCCGCTCGAGGAACTCGGAGAGCCCGACCGGCGCCGTGTCCTCGCCCTCCGCGGCGGCGGCCTCCTGCTCGAACTCCAGGGCGACGGCGGCGAGTTCCTGGAGGTTCTCGATCCGCGTCTCGTCCTGCGGGTCGGTGGAGGCCTGCAACTCGGCGAGGTAGCCGGTGCGTTCGAGCACCGCCTCCAGGACCGTCGCCGGGCCGGCGCCCGACTCGACGATCGTACGGAGCTCCTCCATCAGCGCGTTGAACCGCTTCACGGCGTTCGTCGAGCGCGAGGCCATGCCGTACGCCTCGTCGACGCGCTTCAGGGCCTGCGGGAAGCTGATCTTCTCCCGCTGGGAGAGGGCGTCGATCATCGCCTCGGCGCGGTCGCCGATGCCCCGCTTCGGCACGTTGAGGATCCGGCGCAGCGGCACCGAGTCCTCCGGGTTGGCCAGCACACGCAGGTAGGCCAGGACGTCCCGGACCTCCTTGCGCTCGTAGAAGCGGACCCCGCCGACGACCTTGTAGGGCAGGCCGACGCGGATGAAGATCTCCTCGAAGACACGGGACTGGGCGTTGGTGCGGTAGAAGACGGCGACATCGCCCGCCTTCGCGTCGCCCGCGTCCGTGAGCCGGTCTATCTCGTCGGCGACGAACTGCGCCTCGTCGTGCTCGGTGTCGGCCACGTAGCCGGTGATGCGCGCGCCCGCGCCCGCGTTGGTCCACAGGTTCTTGGGGCGCCGGGACTCGTTGCGCTCGATGACGGCGTTGGCGGCGGACAGGATCGTCTGCGTGGAGCGGTAGTTCTGCTCGAGCAGGATCGTCGTCGCGTCCGGGTAGTCCTCCTCGAACTGGAGGATGTTGCGGATCGTCGCGCCGCGGAAGGCGTAGATCGACTGGTCGGCGTCACCGACGACGCAGAGCTCGGCCGGCGGCACGTCGTACTCGCCCGGGGGTACGTCGACGGGGTGCTCGGAGGTGCCGACCAGCTCGCGCACGAGGGCGTACTGGGCGTGGTTGGTGTCCTGGTACTCGTCGACCAGGACGTGCCGGAACCGGCGGCGGTAGTGCTCGGCGACGTCCGGGAAGGCGCGCAGCAGATTGACCGTCGTCATGATCAGGTCGTCGAAGTCGAGGGCGTTGGCCTCGCGCAGCCGGGACTGGTACATGGCGTACGCCTGGGCGAGGGTCTTCTCGAACCCGTCGGCGGCCTGGGCGGCGAAGTCCTCCTCGTCGATCAGCTCGTTCTTCAGGTTGCTGATCTTGGCGCTGAAGGACTTGGGCGGGTAGCGCTTGGGGTCGAGGTCCAGGTCGCGGCAGACCAGGGCCATCAGGCGCTTGGAGTCGGCGGCGTCGTAGATCGAGAACGACGACGTGAAGCCGAGCCGCTTGCTCTCGCGGCGCAGGATGCGCACGCACGAGCTGTGGAACGTCATCACCCACATCGCGTGCGCGCGCGGGCCGACGAGCGCTTCGACGCGCTCCTTCATCTCGCCCGCGGCCTTGTTGGTGAAGGTGATCGCGAGGATCTGCCCCGGGTGCACGTGCCGCTCGGCGAGGAGGTGGGCGATGCGGTGGGTGAGCACGCGCGTCTTGCCGGAGCCGGCACCGGCCACGATGAGCAGCGGGGAGCCGGCGTGGGTGGCGGCCGCCCGCTGGTTGTCGTTCAGCCCCTCCAGGAGCGCGGCCGCGTCCAGAACGGGGCGCGGGGCGCCGTCGCGGTAGTGGGTGTCCCGGTCCGGGGGCACGTCGAACTTCCCGCCGAACAGATCGTCCGGAACCGACTCCGGTCCGTGATCGTCCTCGGGCGGTGGCGGGGGTTCCTCCTCGTGGGCGCGGGGGCCCTGGAGGTTCGCCAGGAAGCTGTCGTCAAAGAGGCTGCTCATCGCT
Source organism: Streptomyces sp. 3330 (assembly GCF_031456635.1). Classification (NCBI taxonomy): domain Bacteria; kingdom Bacillati; phylum Actinomycetota; class Actinomycetes; order Kitasatosporales; family Streptomycetaceae; genus Streptomyces; species Streptomyces sp. 3330. Next base: position 174,321 of record NZ_JAVDVA010000005.1, on the reverse strand, counting down.
CTCCGAGTCTAGGGGGCGCCACTGACAACCGGCCGCCGTCCCGGGAACATCGCCCGCCCTCACCCTCCGGGACACCCTCGTCACGATCCGCGAGCCGCGCGGCCCCGCCGCGCACCCTCGCCCGAAGGTCACGAAAATGTATCGGGCATATCGCCCATCAACCTTCACACGGACCACACGAGTTGGCTACCGTGCCGACAGGCCGTACGACCCCCACCGGCGAACCCCGCCGGACCGCACGGCCTCCGCCGAGTCCGACGCGTCCGCTCACGCCGACGGAACCGGGGACCCACCGAGACTTCGGGGTGAATCGGCCCGACGCCCCTCCCGGGCGCGGGCCGTAGGGCAACCCTTCCGACCCTCACCTGCCCGAACCCTCCCCAGCGCCTGACCGGCCTGGCAGGGACCCCCACCGCTGACCCGGTAGGCGGAGCACTGGAAGGAGTCGCCTCCCTTGGCGTCGCAGCACCGCAAGCCGCGCTCCGCGGGCACGCGCGTGGCGGGCATACGCACCCCCGCTCTGGCCACCGCCGCCCTCACGTCCGTGGCCCTGCTCTCCCAGACGGCGAACGCCGCTCCGTCGGACGACGGCAAGCCGAGCCTGGAGGAGGTCGAGAAGAAGGTCGACGACCTCTACCGCCAGGCGGAGTCGGCGACCGAGAAGTACAACGCCGCCAAGGAGAAGACGACCAAGCAGCGCAAACGCGCCGACGGCCTCGTCGACGACGTCGCCCGTCGCACCCAGAAGCTGAACGAGGCGCGCGAGGAGCTGGGTTCCTACGCCGCGGCCCAGTACCGCACCGGCGCCTCCGCGCCCGACACGGCGGCCTTCCTGCTGGCGGACACCCCGCAGGACTACTTCGACCAGAACCATCTGATGAGCCGGCTGACCGACCGCCAGAAGGGCGCGGTCGACGACTACGTCACCGAGCAGTCCGCGACGATGAAGCAGCGCCGGGAGGCCACCGAGAGCCTCGCGACGCTCACCGACTCGCAGAACGACCTGAAGGCCGCCAAGGCCGCGGTCCAGAAGAAGCTCGGTGACGCGCGGGAGCTGCTGTCCAAGCTGACCTCCCAGGAGAAGGCACGCCTCGCGGCGATCGAGAAGCAGCGGCAGGAGAAGGCGGCGCGCGAGGCGGCGGAACTCGCCCGGCAGCAGGCGGCGGAGCAGGCCGCGGCCCGGCAGGAGAGCGACGGCGCGTCCTCGGACACGGGGTCGTCCTCGACCGCCCCCGCCGTGGACCCCTCGTACGCCACGAAGGCCGAGAAGGCGCTCGCCTTCGCCCGCGCGCAGATCGGCAAGCCGTACGTCTGGGGTGCCACGGGCCCGGACTCGTACGACTGCTCGGGCCTCACCCAGGCCGTCTGGAAGGCCGCCGGCGTCACCCTCCCGCGCACCACCTACGACCAGGTCGACGCGGGCACCACCGTCTCCCTCGCCGACGCCCGGCCCGGCGACCTGATCTTCTTCTACGACGACGTCAGCCACGTCGGCGTCTACATCGGCAACGGCATGATGATCCACGCCCCGAAACCGGGCGCGTACGTCCGCGAGGAGTCCGTCTTCTACGACGGCGAGTCGGGCATCCACAGCGTGGTACGCCCCGCCTGAGGACGTAGGACGCGCAAGACGCAGCGGGCACGCGCGCGTGGGACATGCGGGGCACGCGCGCGTGGGACGCAGGGGGGTACGCGCGGGCATGCGGGCACGTACGCGCGCGACGCGGGAGACACGCGCGCGTGGGGCTTCGTTCGCGCGCGACGTGATCCCTCGCACACCTGAACCCCGCACCCGCACCCGCACCCCGAGCAACCTCGCCCCCGGGCACACCCCGGCCCTGCACCCGCGCGTATTTCTGCGCTCCCGCGCGCGTGCCCCGCTTCCGCGGCGCACCGGGCTCCTTAGCATCGGCCGCATGTCAGGCTCCCCCGCCCTCCCGTCGCCGGCCCCCTCCCCCGGCTCCGCGCTGCGCGTCTGGTGGGCGCGGCGGCCACCGGCGGCGGGAGCCGCGGTCATGGCGACCGGCATCCTGTCGACCGGACTGCACCTGACGGGGTACGACGTCCTGTCGCGCGTCACGCTGGTGCTGGCGGGCATCGCGTGGGTGGCGCTGGCGGCGGACTTCGTCGTTCGGCTGGTGCGCACCCGCGAGCGGTGGCTGACGGAGGCGGGCACGCCCGGCTCGCTGACCGCGGTGGCGGCGACGACCGTGCTCGGCACGCGTGTCTCCGTGCTCGGCCGGCTCACCCTAGCCGAGGCGCTGCTGGCCCTGGCGGCGGCGCTGTGGCCCGTGCTGTTCGTGACCGTCGTACGGCAGTGGAGGCGCGGCATGCCAGGGGTGGTGTTCCTGTGCTGTGTGGCCACCGAGGGACTCGCCGTACAGGGGGCGGTCGTCGCCGAGGCGGAGACGGCGGCCTGGCTCGCGCACACCGCGCTCGTGCTGTTCTGGCTCGGCCTCGTGCTCTACGTCGTCGCCCTCGCCCTCTTCGATCTGCGTCAGGTGGCCGAGGGCGCCGGGGACCAGTGGGTGGCGGGCGGCGCGCTCGCCATCTCGGCGCTGGCGGGAGCAGGGCTCCTCGCGGCCGACGACGGCGGCATGTACCTGTGGAACGCCGACGACACCGGCGTCCTGCGCACGGTGACGGTGGCCCTGCTGGTGCTCTCCCTGGCCTGGTACGCCGTCCTGCTCGTCGCCGAGGTGCGGTGGCCGCGGCCGCGCTACGACATGTGCCGCTGGGCGACCGTGTTCCCGATGGGGATGACGGCGGCGGCGACCCTGTCCGTCGCCGCCGCTGTCGACGTGCCGTCGCTGGAGCGACCCGGCGAGGTGCTGCTGTGGGTCGCGGTGGCGGCCTGGCTGGCCGTCGCCGCGGCGGCCCTGGCCACGGCCCGCGTGTCCCTCAGGTCCAGAGCACCGCGATGAAGATGTTCGCCGCGGTCAGCAGCCCGACCAGCGCGAACAGGGGTTTCTTCACCTCTGTTTCGTCCCGCTTCACGAAGACGAGGGCGAGGATCACGATCAGCAGAGCCAGCTTCACACCGATCTTGGCATTGTCGACGTCCTGGTCGTCCGCCCGGTTGAGGCCGACCAGGATCACACCGGTGACCAGCATGGCCACCGCGCCGCGGAGCATCAAAGGGGTGAAGCGGGCGGTGCCCTGGCCGCCCAAGGCCTTCAACTGCGTGAGGTAGCCGCCCAGGAGCGAGGCGATGCCGATGATGTGCAGGCCGACGAAAAGATGAATGAGTAAGTTCATGAGGCCGGATGCTATTCCGCCGCGGAGGTGTCCCGACAGCAGCTCTCCGCCATGTCTTGAGTCCGCATATATGCGCCCCATAGCATCTGGCCCCTTTCGCGTGTCTCGAAAGAGCCGTTTCGGTCAACGCGCCGCTCGAACCCGACGGCCCGGGTCCGTTCAGTCGGGCATTTGTGATCATGCCGCGGTCCACTGGTGTCACTTCCGCACTTCGCGTTACCGGACCGTCACAGGCGGGCCTAGCGTCCTCCCCCAGGTGACCGGCTCCCCACCGCCGCCCGGGCCAGGGGCGGCAGTCGGCCACCACCGCCGAGAAGGTCCGGCGGCGTCCCGCTCCCCCTGTGCGGGCCGTCGCCGGACACGTCAGCCGCCCTCCGGGGCCGTCCGTCCGCTCCCGCGACGGCTCTCCGGTGGCTGTGCGAACGGATGAGGCGGACGTACGAAAGGACGTGCAGTCCCAGTGGCAGCGCACCGCAAGCCCCGACAGCGCTCGCTCGGCGGCCAGACGGCCCGCACGGCGTTCACCCTCGCTCTCGCGGGCGCCGCGACGGCGACGGCCTTCGACGGGACCGGGCAGGCCGAGCCGAACCTGACCCCGGTCCAGGTCAAGGCGAAGGTGGCGAAGCTCTACCAGGAGGCGGAAGAGGCCACCGAGAAGTACAACGGCGCCCGGGAGAAGGCGACGGCGGCCGAGCAGCGGCTGGAGAGCCTGCAGGACGAGGCGGCGCGCAAGGAGGAGAAGCTCAACACGGCGCGGGAGGCGCTGGGTTCGATGGCCGCGGCCCAGTACCGCAGCACCGGGCTGGACCCGGCCGTGCAACTGGCGCTCTCCGACGACCCCGACCGGTACCTCGACGGCGCCGCCTTCGCCGAACGGGCCGGCGACCGCCAGTCGGCCGCCGTCACCCAGGTACGCAGGCAGCTGCGGGAGATCGAGCAGCTGCGCGGCGCCGCGCGCGTCGAACTGACCTCGCTCAGGACGCGCCAGGCCGAGCTGCGGACCCACAAGAAGACGATCACCGGCAAACTCGACGCGGCGCGCCGCCTGCTGAACCGGCTCACGGAGGCGGACCGGTCCCGGATCGGCGAGGCGACGAGCGGCGGCACGGCGAGCGGCCGCGCCTCACGCTCCTCGGCGGACGGACGTGACGGTCTCCAGGCCCCCGGTGCCGCCACCGCCACCGTCGAGGCCCCCAACTCCCGTGCGGCGGAAGCCGTTTCCTACGCGTACTCCAAGCTCGGCAGCCCCTATGTGTGGGGTGCCACCGGGCCGAACGCCTTCGACTGCTCGGGCCTCGTCCTCGCCTCGTACCGCTCCGCCGGCGTCTCGCTGCCGCGCACCACCTACGCCCAGATCGGCGCCGGACAGCGCGTCTCGCGCTCCGAACTCCTCCCGGGCGACCTGGTGTTCTTCTACTCCGGGATCACCCATGTCGGCCTCTACATCGGCGACGGCCGGATGATCCACGCACCGAACCCGTCGGCGCCGGTGCGGGTGGCGCCGATCGACGAGATGCCCTTCGCGGGCGCGACCCGGGTGGTGTGAGGCCGGGCCCGTGCGCAACCGCAGGGTGCGAATCCGCAGGGTGCGAGTCCGCCGCGTGCATCCCGCCCGCGTGCGGCGGGCCTGCGTAAGGCGGGCCTGCGTGAGGCGGGTCCGCGTGAGGCGGGTCCGCGTGAGACCCGCCCGTGTGAGGGGCCGTCCGTCACACCAGTCGTCGTGCCGTCGCCCAGCGGGTCAGCTCGTGCCGGTTGGACAGCTGGAGCTTGCGCAGCACCGCCGAGACATGCGACTCGACCGTCTTGACGGAGATGAAGAGCTGCTTGGCGATCTCCTTGTAGGCATAGCCCCGGGCGATGAGCCGCAGCACCTCCCGCTCGCGCTGGGTGAGACGGTCCAGGTCCTCGTCGACCGGCGGGGCGTCCGTCGAGGCGAAGGCGTCGAGGACGAACCCGGCGAGCCGCGGAGAGAACACGGCGTCGCCCTCCTGCACCCGGAAGATGGAGTTCACGAGGTCGGTGCCGGTGATCGTCTTGGTGACATAACCGCGGGCGCCTCCCCTGATCACCCCGATCACGTCCTCCGCCGCGTCCGACACGGACAGGGCGAGGAAGCGCACCGGCTGCTCGGCGTCGGCCATCAACGAAGCGCACCGGCGCAGCACTTCGACCCCGCCGCCACCCGGCAGATGGACGTCGAGGAGGACCACCTCGGGGCGGGTCGCGGTGATCACCGTGACCGCCTGGTCGACGTCCGCCGCCTCCCCGACGACCTCGACGCCGGTCTGCTCGGTCTGGCCGATCTCGGCCTGTACTCCCGTACGGAACATGCGGTGGTCGTCGACGAGGACCACGCGCACATGGCGTCCGCCCGTGCTGCCGGAGGACTGCGCCGGCTCGGCCGCCTCCGCCGCTCCCCCTGTGCCGTTCGTGTCGGTCGGGTCGCTCATGACGTCTTCTCCGCCCTCTCCATCTCCAGTTCGACCTCCGTGCCGCCGTCCGGGACGGCCCGCAGTCGCGCGGTGCCCCCGTGACGTTCCATGCGGCCGATGATCGATTCTCTGACGCCCATGCGGTCGGCGGGTATCGAGTCGAGGTCGAAGCCGGGTCCGCGGTCCCGGACGGACACGAAGACCGTTCTGCCCTCGACTTCGGCGTAGACCTGCACGGCGCCGCCCTCGCCACCGTACTTGGCCGCGTTGACCATCGCCTCACGCGCGGCCTGCATCTGTGCCCCGATCCGTTCGTCGAGCGGGCAGTCGCCGACGACGACGACCTCGATGGGGACGCCGTGCTTGTCCTCGACCTCGGCGGCGTTGCGCCGCACCGCGTCGGCGAGCGTGGTCGGCTCGTCGGCCTCCTCCTTGCCGGTGCCCTCGGGTTTGTAGAGCCAGGTGCGCAGGTCGCGCTCCTGGGCGCGGGCGAGGCGGCGCACCTCCCCGGCGTTCTCCGCGTTGCGCTGGATCAGCGTCAGGGTGTGCAGCACCGAGTCGTGGACATGTGCGGCAACCTCCGCGCGCTCCTGGGCCCGGATGCGCATCAGGCGCTCCTCGGAGAGATCCTGGGTCATGCGGACCAGATAGGGACCGGCGAGGAGCGTGATGCCGACGAGGACGGCGAGGGCCGCCTGGAGCACGGAGCCGAGGTGGGCGGCGGAGCCCTGGAGGACGAAGATGCCGGAGACGCCGGCCGTGACGAGGAGGACGCCGGCGCCCGCGCGCAGGAGCGTGAGCGTGCGGCGTCTGCGGCCCACCTCGACCCAGCGGGCCCGGCGCGCGTTGTCCGCCTGGCGCCAGACGAGGGCGACGCCGGCGCCGACGAGGACGGCGGGCAGCAGATAGGCCTTGGCTCCGCTCCCCAGATTCACGTTGCCCACGAACACCATGGCGACGACGACCATGAGGAGCAGCGCGACGATCTGCCCCTTGTCCGGCTTGCGCGCGACGAGCCTGCGACGGCCGTCCGGCGCGGTCTCGGTGCCGACGAGCGCCGGGGGCTTCTGGCCTCCGACGCCGCCGACCCCGAGCGGCACGAAGAACCAGAAGGCCGCGTAGAGCAGGGCGCCGAGACCGTCCGCCATGAACAGGCCGACGAAGACGAGCCGCACCCACACCACGGGCAGCCCGAGGTGCCCGGCGAGCCCCCGCGCCACGCCACCGAGCCAGCGTCCGTCACTGCTGCGGTAGAGCTTGCGCGGCGGCCGCGGTTCGACGAGTGGGACTGCTGCGGCTTCCGGCATGCCAACGATGGTCACACGGCCGCCGGCCCCGGGCATCAGGGTTCGCCCCCGAGACGCCCCTGATCTACGAGCTGCTCGCCCGTCGAACGTCTCCCCCGCCTCGGGTCAGGGCCGATATCAGGGTCCGACCAGGGTCGTTCCGACTGCCGCGAGGGCGGCTCGCCCGCCACCATGGACTCATGACAGATCACCAGCACGCCGCGGACGCCGTGCCCGACGGGGGCACCGCGCCCGACGCGGCCGCCCCGTCCTCCGGCGCCCGGGGCGCCGCGGGTGAGGAACCGCGCACGCACGAGCGGGCGGACGCGCACGCGGAACAGGGGGAGGCCGCCGGACGCGGCCCGTCGCAGAACCCCGGACCGGACGCGGACGAAAGGACCGTGATCGAGGCGGCCACCGAGGCCGCGACAGCCGCCGCGGCGGCGGCCCGCACCGGCGCGGGAACCGATGGCGGAACAGGACCCGAGAGCGGCTCGCCGGAGGGGAACCGGCAGCCGGACGGAGGCCGGGGACCGGACGGAGGTCTGGGACCGGACGGAGGTCTGGGACCGGGACAAGGTCACGGGACGGCTGGAGGCGGCCCGGGGCCGGGAGCGAGCCGGGGTACCGGTGAAGGCCAGGGGCCGGGCGGGGGCCAGGGATCAGGCGGCGGCCGGGGGCCGCGGGGAGGCGAGGCGGCGATCGGGCCCTCGCCCAGGTTCCGGCGGGACCGCGAGCACAAGGTGCTCGCGGGTGTGTGCGCCGGCCTGGGGCGGCAGTGCGACATGGACCCGGTGATCTTCCGGATCACCCTCGCCGTCCTCTCCGCGACCGGCGGCATCGGCCTCATCTTCTACGGCTTCGCCTGGCTCTTCGTCCCTTACTCGGACGACGAGCAGAACGAGGTGCGCAAGCTCCTGACCGGCCGGGTCGACGGCCAGGCCCTGGCGGCCGTGCTGTTCGCGCTGGTCGGCTGCGGCGTGTTCCTGTCGATGCTGAACAACGGCAGCGTGCTGACCTTCGCCGTCGTCGTCTCCCTCCTCCTGGCGGGGGCCGGTTACTGGTCGAGCCACCGGGACTCGTCGGACCCGGACCCACTGGCCGCGCAGGCCGTCGCCGACGCCCCGCCGGAGGCCCAGGCTCCGCCGGTCCCCTCCGCCTACCCCTCGTGGTGGCGCGATCCCATCGTCAAGGACGGGACACACGACGGCGGTACGGGCTATCTGTGGGGCCCGTGGGACGCCCGCGCCCGGGACATCACGGCGACCATCGACGTCGACCTGGTCGGCCACACGAGCCGCCCCGAGGACATACGGGCCCCGCGCAGGCCGTACACCGCACCGCCCGGCCCGCGCTGGATCGGCGGCTGGCTCTTCCTGCTGGCGGGGCTCGCGGCCGCCTTCGTCACCCGGCTCACCTGGGACGACCACCCGCTCGGCACCAGCCTTCAGGCGGGACTCGCGGCCGCGCTCATCGTGCTCGGCCTGGGTATCGCGGTCAGCTCGTTCCTGGGGCGGACCGGAGCGGGATCGGTGTTCCTGGCGATCGTCACGGCGGGTCTGCTGGCCGGGACGACCGTCCTGCCGAAGGACATCGGGACGCACTGGACCGACACGGTGTGGCAGCCCGCGGCGGTGGCGGACGTCCGCGCGGCCTACGACCTGGGCACCGGCGACGGCACCCTGGACCTGTCCCGGCTGGACCTCGCGAAGGGGCAGACGGTGAGCACCAACGCCGAGGTGGGGGCGGGTCGCCTGCGGGTGGTCGTCCCGCCGGACGTGACCGTGAAGGTGAGGATCGACGTGGGGCTGGGAGACATCCAGCTGCCGGGCGACGACGAGAAGGACGTGGACGTGCAGCCGGGCAAGCACAAGGAGGTGACCCTGTCGCCGGTCTCGGGCGGCAAGGACGCCGGGACCATCGACCTCGACCTCCAGGTCGGAGTGGGACAGGCGGAGGTGGCCCGTGCTGCGTCATGAATTCCGGCCCGGCAGGCTGGTCGCCGGTGTCTTCTTCACCCTCGCGGGCGTCATCTACGCAGGTGACGCGGGCGGTCTCTGGGACACGCCGTGGTTCGTCGTGATCCCGGTCGTCACGGCCGGCCTCTGTCTTGCGGGCGCGACGGGCGTCGTGGCGAGGAGCATACGCAGACGACGAGCCCCCTCCCGCCGGACCACCCCGGCCGGGACCGGCCCGGACCCGACCACCTGACCGGCCCGGACCCGGCCGCTTGAGCAGACCGGACCCGACCGCCCGAGCGACGGGGCCTGACCGGCAGACCCACAGGCCGGGAGGCCAACCGGTCACGTCGAAGGCCTGTCACGTCGAACGCGGGCCGCCTCGACGGCAGGCCACCCCACCTCGCGGCCACGCGCCGAAGGGAGCAGCCGGCCGGGCGTCCGTCCCACCTGCTGCCCCTGCCCTGCCGGGGGCCGGGGTCCCGACCCGAGGCCGGGGTCCTACCTGGGGCGGAGACCTACCGAAGCCGGGGCCCCACCCGTAACCAGAGCTCTACCCAGGACCAGGGCCCCACCCGGGGCCGGAGCCCCACCCGGGACCGGAGCCCCACCTAGGGCCGGAGCCCTACCGGGCCATGGCCCCCGCTCGCTGGCGTCGCCTGGAGCGCCAGGCGGCGTCGAGTGAGAGGACGGGAGCGCCGGCGAGGACCAGGGGCAGCCAGGCCATCAGGTAGGCGAGGTCGTTGCCGTAGTAGTACGGGTCCGAGGCCCAGCTCACCGTCAACCACAGGCTGAGCGAGATCAGCGCGCCGCCGAGTGCGGCGAGCCGGGTCAGGACGCCCAGCAGGGTGCCGATCCCGACGGCGAGCTCGCCGAGGGCCATCGCGTAGCCGAAGCCGACCGGGCTCTTCAGGGCCATGTCGACCAGGGCCGGAATGGCCGAGGAGTCGCGGACGGCGCGCATGGTGTCGCCGATCGAGCCGGCGCCGCTGTCCTTGAGGAAGGCGCCGTCGGTGAGTTTGTCGAGACCGGCGTAGATGAAGGTGACGCCGAGGAAGATGCGCAAGGGAAGGAGGGCGTACCGGGTGGCGGTGTCCCGCCAGTCGCGGCCACCGCCGTCGAGATAGGGGGGGTAGGTATCCGTCCGCATGCCGTGAGTCATCGCCCGTAGCCGCCTCTCGCCCGGAGTGGTGGGACCCCTCACCAGACCATACGTACGAAATGGGGGGTGTGCTCAACTGTTTGCACGAGCTCTGGGCACCACGGGTTCACTTCGCCCCGACGATTCACTCCGCTCGTCCGCGCACCCGGGGCCGAGGGGCGCGGCACAGCCCACGGGTCAGTCGGTGACGTCGATCGCGTACCGGTTCGTCTCCGCTCCCGCGGCCGTGACGACCTGCACGTCCACCCGGCCCGGTTCCACGTCCGCCGGGACGGGGACGGTGAGGATGGCGTCGGTGGGGTTGCTGAAGCCGCCGGTGACCGGCACGAGCGGGACATGGACGTGGACCGGGCCGATGCGGACGACCATGCGCGAGAGCCGGTCGGCGGTCTGGGCGCCGGGCGGGACGAATCCTGCGCCGCGGATCTCGATGTCGTCGCCGGTGCGGATCGGGGCGTCGAGGTCGCCGGCCTCGCGGGAGCGGACAACGGAGAGGATGACGGGGCGGCCGCCCTCCGCGTACTTGCCGGCCAGGTAGGTCGCGGCCGACACCAGGACGACGACGGCCAGGCCCCAGGGCAGGTCGGGCAGCTGGTCCGGGCGGCGGGCCAGCCGGACAGCGGCGAAGGCGAGGGCGACGGCGCCGATCACGACGTACTGGATGTCGGCGAAGGTGCCGCGGCCGGCGTCGTCGGTCAGCAGGTCGGCGGCCCGGGGGCGGTGGGCGCGGACCTTCTGGAGCCGCTGGCTGAGGACCCGCAGTCCGACCACCCGGCGCACCAGCACGGCGATCCCGCAGACGACGGCGAGGACGGTCACCACACCGGCGCCGCGGGAGAGGTCGAGCCCGGCGAGCAGCGCGTCGCGTTCGGCGTGGCCGGAGGCGGCGGCGAGCCGGCCCACCAGGACGAGCACCGCGTAGGCCACGAACAGCACCCAGCCGACGGCGACGGCACGGGAGGTGGAGAGGCGGTTGTCCTCGCCGATCACGGGGGCGAGGGCGCCGCCGCGCGCCCGGTGGAACCAGGAGGCGGCGGTCAGCGCGCCGGCGACGACGAGGGCGGCGAGGAGTCCGGCGGTGCGGGCGTCGGTCCAGCCCGCGCCGATGGCGGTCAGGGACTGCACCAGCAACAGCGCCACGACCGCCACCCACACGGTGACGGCCGTGCGGAGCCACAGGCGGGACAGCCATGCCTCGCCCTCGGCGCGGCCGCGTTCGGCGACGAGTTCCGCGGACTGGGTGAGCTCCTCGGAGACCCACTGGCGGGAGGCCGAGACGGAGTGGGCGACGGCGGCCGGCAGACCGTGGCCGGCCGCGAAGCCGTCCCGCTGCACCAGGAACTCGGCCACCGCTCGCCGGTGTCCCGCGCGGGCCCCGTGCGGGCAGTCCCCGCAGGTGCAGCCACCCTCGTGGGCACCCGGTCCCCTGCCCGACTCCGTGCCCTGTCTCGCCTCCTGCACCGCCATGTCCGACGCCCGCCTTCCCCACGACCCGATCGGATGGCGGCCCTCGAAGGACCCTGTATGGGTCCCGGCCGCCGCACTGTGAACAACTCCCCCGCAATGACAGCGAATTGTGCCCTACGGCACACCCCCTTGTTCCCGGCAGGTCCGGTCAGCGCGGGTGAAGCGGGCAGGGCCGTGTTGACCCGGCTGCGAGAATTTCCGTATGGCCGAGATCATCCAGCGTGACGGGACCTGGGCCTTCGACGGCACATCGGTCAGGATCACCCCGGGACTCCACCGCTCCGTACCGCTGTTCCGGCAGACGTACGGGGAGATCACCGTGCCCCTGGAGGCGGTCGCCGGGATCGTCTACGAGCCAGAACGCAGGCGCGGACGGCTGCGGATGCGGCTGCGCGAGGGGGCGGATCCGCTGCTGCACGCGACCGGGGGGCGGCTGCCCGATCCGGCCGATCCCTACCGGCTCACCGTGGACGTGGACCGTTCCGGGGTCGCCGAGTACCTCGCCGAGGAGATCCGGCACGCGCTGCTGCTCGACCAGGTCCCGGGCGAGCCGACCAAGGCCTATCTCCTGCCGGGGCCGCCGGTTCCGGTCTCCGTGCGTTCCTCGGACGGCACCGTCTCCTTCGACGGCACCCAGGTGCGGATCGACTGGGCGGACACCTCGGACCGGGTGAAGCGGGCGACGGGCCCGCGCATGATCAACATCGGGGATGTCGTGCGGGTCGAGTGGCTGCCCAACTCCGGTCTGGAGGACGGTTTCCTGCGGTTCGTGACCCGGGAGACGGTGTTCTCGAAGCTGCCTGCCGAGAAGGACCCGTACGCCCTGGATCTGTGGGGGAACGTGAGCCGCGACCTGTTGACGGCCCTGGTCGCGACCGCGGTCACCGCGCGTCTCCCGCACCCCTCCGCCCGCGCGGGCGCGGAGCGGGAACCCGCGCGCGAGCAGGACGGCGCGTACGGGGACGCGACCCGGGGGCGGGGGCTCGCGGCATCCGTCCCGCCTCCGTCCGACCACCACGACGTACTGCTGCGCCGCCTGCGCGAGTTGGGCGAGCTGCACCGGGACGGGGTGCTCACGGACGAGGAGTTCGCCCGGACGAAGGCGGTCGTCCTGCGCGGCTTCTAGGACGCGACCACCGCCACACCTCGCCGGCGCACGTCACCGACACCCCTCGCCGGCGCACGTCACCGGCTCACTTCTCGGGCGCACGTCACCGGCGCACGGCCCCTCGGACTTCCTCTCCGGGACGCGACCACCGGCCCGCCCGCCGCCGGGACACGGCGTCCGGGACGCCGCGTCGCCCGCGCCCACAGCATCCGGGGCACGGCCTCCCGTGTCTCGGCGCACGGCCGCCAGGGGCCGACGTCAGCTCAGGAGGTCCGGTTCTCCTCTGCTGATGTCCTGCCACAGGGGCTGGTAGTTGATCCACGCCACGAGGTCGCCGCCGAGTTGTTCCCGGGTCGAGACCGCCGCCCGGTGGTCGATGAGGACGGGCCGGCCCGCCGCCCGCGCGGTGAGCTGGACCTGGCTGGAGCGTTCCATCGACAGGAACCACCAGGCGGCCGCGTCGACCGAGTCGCCGACCGTCAGCAGCCCGTGGTTGCGCAGCACGAGCGCCTTGCGGGAGCCGAGCGCGGACGCGATACGCCGTCCCTCCTCCGCGTCGACGGCCACGCCGGTGTAGGCGTCGTAGAGCGCGTGGTCCTCGTAGAACGCGCAGCTCTCCTGGGTGATCGGGTCGAGCAGCTCGCCGAGCGCGGCGAGGGCGCGGCCGTGCACCGAGTGGCAGTGGGCGACCGCGACGACGTCCGGGCGGGCGGCGTGGACCTGGGCGTGCACGGTGAAGGCGGCCTGGTTCACGTGGTAGCGGCCCTCGACGACCTGTCCCTCGGCGTTGACGAGGACCAGGTCGCTGACGGTGACGTGCTTGAAGGGCATCCCGAACGGGTTGACCCAGAAGCAGTCGTCGAACTCCGGGTCGCGGGCGGTGATGTGCCCCGAGACGCCGTCCTCGAAGCCGAGCCGCCCGAAGATGCGTACCGCGCCCGCCAGCCGTTCCTTGCGGTGTCGGCGTTCGTCGTCCACCGAGTCGTGCATCGGCGGCATGGCGAACTGAAGCCGGTCGGTGGGCAGTGGGGCAGGCGGCGTGGGCCCGTGCATCGGTCCTCCAGCACTGGTTGCTTTACGACGCGGAAGTTACCGCCGGTCAGTGCAAAAGGGCAGAGCCGTTATGTAAAGATGACGATTTCCGTCACCTTCGGAGCACACCGTGAGTCTCACCGACCGCCACATCACCGCCCTCATGCGTCAGATCGCGACGCAGAACGCCGTCGAGCTCGTCCACCCCTTCGCGGAGCTGGAGACGTTCGGGTCGCTGGTCTACGTCGCCGAGTGCTACGGCTTCCGGTACGAGAGCGTGCGCCTGGTCGGCAAGCACCGCATCATGCACGTCCAGCTGGTCCGCGACGCCGGCCCCTGGGCGCGGCAGCGCGCCGCGGCGAACTCGGCGGCCTTCCCCGACCCGGGCCCCGGCCGCCCGGTGCCGGGCATGTACCTGGGATCGCTCACCCCGGTCCCCGAGGTGCAGCCGGAGGTCGACGTGATCAACGCGCTCATCCGCCACGACGCCCTCGGCGCGGCCGCCAACCGCAAGCAGCTGCTGGCCATCGGCTGGGGCTCGGCGGCGCTGTTCCTGCTGATGGCCGTGCTGACCGGCAAGTACGTCGTCCTGCTCCCGCTGGCCGTGCTGATGCCGCTGTTCATGGTGGGCTCCCTCCGGATCAACGCGAGCCGGCGGGCGAAGCTGGCCCAGCGGCTCACGGCGGCCGGCTGCACGCCGGTGCGGGACGCGGCCGGGCTGGAGCGGTACGTCCGGCCGGTCCCGCAGGGCTTCTGACCCGCGGTCGGCGATACCGGACAGCAGACGTCGGGTATCGGGGCCACACTCGCCGTATGACAGCGAACTGGGCGGCCTTCGCCGCAGCCGAACCCGCACTCGCGAAGACCGCCGAGGAGCGCTTCGGCGCCTTCACGCACCACGTCCTCGCGACGCTGCGCAAGGACGGCTCCCCCCGCACCACCGGCATCGAGGTCCGTTTCCTCGGCGGTGAGCTGTGGCTCGGCATGATGCCGGGCTCGCTCAAGGCCCTCGACCTGCGCCGGGACGCGCGCTTCTGCCTCCAGGCCAACCCCGGCGAAGGCACCGGGATGGGCGGGGGCGACGTACGGGTCGCGGGCCGGGCCGTCGAGGTGACGGACGGGGACGCGCGGGCCGCGTACGTGGAAGAGGTGGAACCGCCGCAGCCGTTCCACCTCTTCCGCACCGAACTGACGGAGGTCGTACGGACCTGCGTCGAGGACGACACGTATCTGGTCGCCCAGGTCTGGCAGCCCGGAGAGCCGGTGCGCACGCTCAGGCGGACCTGAGCGCCTCCCCCGCCGGACGGGCCCGCCGGCCTACTCCCACTCGATGGTGCCCGGGGGCTTCGAGGTCACGTCGACGACGACACGGTTGACGTCGCGCACCTCGTTGGTGATCCGGGTGGAGATCTTCGCCAGGACGTCGTACGGGAGACGCGACCAGTCGGCCGTCATCGCGTCCTCGGAGGAGACCGGGCGCAGCACGATCGGGTGGCCGTAGGTGCGGCCGTCGCCCTGCACGCCGACGCTGCGGACGTCCGCGAGGAGGACCACCGGGCACTGCCAGATCTCACGGTCGAGACCGGCGGCCGTCAGCTCCTCACGGGCGATCGCGTCGGCGTCGCGGAGCAGGTCCAGACGGTCCTTGGTGACCTCGCCGACGATCCGGATCCCCAGGCCGGGGCCCGGGAACGGCTGGCGCTGGACGATCTCCTCCGGCAGGCCGAGCTCCTGGCCGACCATGCGGACCTCGTCCTTGAACAGCTTGCGCAGCGGCTCGATCAGCTGGAACTCGAGGTCCTCCGGCAGCCCGCCCACGTTGTGGTGGGACTTGATGTTCGCCGTGCCGGTGCCGCCGCCGGACTCGACGACGTCCGGGTACAGCGTGCCCTGGACCAGGAACTCCACCGCCGGGCCGGCGTCCGCGATGATCTCCGCCTGGGCCTGCTCGAAGACCCGGATGAACTCGCGGCCGATGATCTTCCGCTTCTCCTCGGGGTCCGAGACGCCCTTGAGGGCGTTGAGGAAGCGCTCCTCCGCGTCCACGACCTTCAGCTGAACGCCGGTCGCGGCCACGAAGTCCTTCTCGACCTGCTCGGTCTCGCCCTTGCGCATCAGACCGTGGTCGACGTACACGCAGGTCAGCTGGGAGCCGATGGCCTTCTGGACGAGGGCCGCGGCGACCGCCGAGTCCACGCCGCCGGAGAGTCCGCAGATGGCGCGCTTGTCGCCGACCTGCTCACGGATGGCCGCGACCTGCTCGTCGATGACGTTGCCGGTGGTCCAGTCGGGGGTGAGGCCCGCGCCGCGGTACAGGAAGTGCTCCAGCACCTGCTGGCCGTGCGTGGAGTGCATGACCTCGGGGTGGTACTGGACGCCGTACAGCTTCTTCTCGTCGTTCTCGAAGGCGGCGACCGGGACGACGTCCGTGGAGGCGCTGACGACGAAACCCTCGGGGGCGGCGGAACAGGCGTCACCGTGCGACATCCACACGGCCTGCTCGTCCGGGGTGCCCTCGAAGAGGGTGGAGGCCGAGCGGGAGACGTGCAGCTCGGTGCGGCCGTACTCACGGGCGCCGGTGTTGTCGACCGTGCCGCCGAGGGTCTGCGCCATCAGCTGGAAGCCGTAGCACATGCCGAAGACCGGGACACCGGCCTCGAAGATCTCGCGGTCGAGGCGGGGGGCGCCCTCCTCGTACACGGAGGAGGGGCCGCCGGAGAGGATGATCGCCGCCGGGTTCTTGGCGAGCATCTCCCGGACCGGCATGGTGCTCGGCACGATCTCGCTGTAGACCCGCGCCTCGCGGACTCGACGGGCGATGAGCTGGGCGTACTGCGCGCCGAAGTCGACGACCAGGACGGTGTCGGGGGCGGCGGCAGTAGGGGTCGCTGATGACACGGGGGCCTTCCGGCGGTGGGGCGGGGTCTCTGTGTGACCCGATTCTACCGAGGTGGACGTGGGACCGGTCCCGGCACCGGGACCGGCACCGCGTCTCAGGATGCGAACCGCCCCGAGAACCGCCTTGGAGCTCACCCGGCGACCCTGCATACTGGCCCCATGCTCACGCACCCGACCTTCCTCTTTACCTATGGCAACCGGCCCACCGGCTGCCATGGTCGTGCTGCTTGAGCAACTGACGAGCGACTTCCCAGGCGCCCCGGGCCGACAAGGCCCGGGGCGTCTGCCGTTCTTCCCGGGTCCTGCCGCTCCGGGGCATCCGTGACCACCACAGGAGCCCCCATGACCACCATCGACCTGACCGGCGCCCGCACCCCCGAGGCCGCCGACGTGATCACCGGCGCCCGCGAGCGCATCGACTCGCTCGACGATCGGATCATCGGTCTGATCCAGGAACGGATGGCCGTCTCCGCCGTCATCCAGGAGGCGCGGATCACCTCCGGCGGCCGGCGCGTGAACCTCTCCCGCGAGATGGAGATCCTCGGCCACTACCGGGACGCCCTCGGCAAGCCCGGCACCTCCCTGGCGATGACGCTGCTCGAACTGTGCCGGGGCCGCGTCTGAGGTCGGGCGTCAGTTCGCCCCCCTCGGTCGCCTTCTCACCCGTACGGGCGCGTGACCGCCTCCCGGACGGCTTCGTTGGTCCCGGTGTCCGTTCCAGCCAGGGGCGGGCCCGGAATAACCACGCGTGGCTCGCTGGAGCGATGAGGCGTACGGATCGTGCCGTGCGCCGTGGGACCTCGCTCCGGACAAGTGACCGGAC
Organism: Streptomyces sp. 3330; assembly: GCF_031456635.1. Classification (NCBI taxonomy): domain Bacteria; kingdom Bacillati; phylum Actinomycetota; class Actinomycetes; order Kitasatosporales; family Streptomycetaceae; genus Streptomyces; species Streptomyces sp. 3330. Next base: position 156,897 of record NZ_JAVDVA010000005.1, on the reverse strand, counting down.
GGCAGGGGACAGCAGCCCGGTCACCCAAGAGAACGGCCGGCCTCGGGGACGCCCGGGGCCGAGCCGACCGGCGAAAAATGCAAAAATGCACAAGGGCTGGGTCAAACGGTTGCGGGCGCCGCGCTCATCCAGCACGATGCGTAGAAAGCCCCGAACAGCCCCAAGTCCCCCTCCGGGCAACCACCTTCCGTGTGCTGCCCGCACTGCCGAAGGTCCAGGCCAGCGGCGCGACCCCCCGGCGCCGCTCCCAGGCACCGGCGCTGCCCTGACGCCGGTGCTGACGATAGAGAAGGGCCTCGCGGATCCGTCCCGCGGGGCCCTTCGTCATGTTCCCGCACACCTGCGCGACCGGGCGCACGCCCGCCGCCGGACGCACGCCCGCCGCCGCCGGACGCGCCCCCGGGGCGACCGGACGCCCGCCCGGGGCGACTCGATACGGGGGCCCCTGCTTGTACGGGAGGCGGAAATGAAGCGCCTATACGCGAGACCGGCGTGAAGCGCGAGTGATTTCCGAATGCTTTCACCAGCCTTTCACGCCATAAACATATTCAGCCTCGTGGCGTCGCCCGACGCCTCTCGGCTCGAGGTCGGCCACGACTACGTGATCATGTTCGCCCGCTTCTCCGACGGAGCCTGGTCGCCGCTGGGTTCGGGCGGCGCCCTGCCCTACGACCACGGCCGGGTCGGCGAGGGCGAGTTCCAGGGGGAGACGGTCACCGCCGACGCCTACCGCTCGACGTGGAAGGAGCGGCTGGTTCCCGGCGACGAGGAACCGATGGCCTTCCGGACCGCGGGGAAGCCGGCCGCCGGCGTCCAGGAGATCCTGCGGAGCGCGACTCCCGACGCCACGGCCGCCCGGTACTTCGCCCTCGACCCGGCCGCCCGGTACCAGAAGGTCGCGGGAGCGGGCGAGCCGGCCGACAGCTTCTGCTCCGTGGCCGCGCCGCTCGCCGTGTCCGAGGACAGCCGTCTCACGCCGGACGAGCTCGCCGCCGTGCTCACCGACCTCGCCGATCTCGCCGGACCGGCCGGGAAGGGCGCCTCGGCGCTGCGCGGGTACGCGGCGTCGCTCGAAGCCGGCGCCGAGGGCTCCGCGTCGGTCGACGACACCGCCCGCGAGGCCTCGGCCGCCAGGATCGAGCAGGAGTGCGGGACCGACGTGGGAGAGCTTCTCCCGACGGACACCTAGGCCGCAGCGAGCGCAGGCGCGAAAGCGGGCGCAGGCGCGGGGTCCGACGGGGGCACGGGGGCCGAGCGAAAGACCAGGGCTCGGCAGGTGTGACGGGGACCACATAAAGATCCTGTGTGTTGCGTACAACTGTTCACAGCTTTGGCCTGTCACACCTGTCGAACCGAAGGCCACATCCCACACCCCCATGCGGAAGGCCTCCCACCGGATCGACCGAGGTCTCCATGAAGCTTCGCAGAACGCTCGTCACCATGGCCGCTACGGCCGTCATCGCGCCGCTCGCCCTGCTGTCCGCGCCCGCCGCCTTCGCGGAGGAGAGCGGTTCGCCGTCCGCGAGCACGTCCGCGTCCGACGACACCTCCGCCTCGCCGTCCGACTCGACCGGCTCGAGCGCCTCCGCCTCCGCCTCCGAGTCCGACACCACGTCCCCGTCGGCGTCCGGGTCGCAGAGCGGCAGTGCCTCCAGCTCCCCGTCCGGCGACTCGTCGCCCTCCGCGTCCGGCTCGGGCACGGCCTCCGCCAGCCCGTCGGCGAGCGAGAGCGAGGACGGGTTCGACCCGTACACGGACTGCAAGTCCTTCGAACTCGACGAGAAGCTCACCGCCCAGATCAAGGGCCTGCCGAGCAAGATCGTCGCCGGTTCCGGCTGGCACGACTTCGAGTTCGTCGTCAAGAACGGCTCCGACAAGGACCTGAAGAACGTCTACATCGACTCCTTCATGGAGTACGGCGACGACACGGACGCGTGGCTGTCCGAGGGCCTCGCCGTCATCCAGGTCAAGGAGGACGGCAAGTGGACCGACGGCTTCCAGGACTACTACGAGGACGAGGACGGCACGAAGGTCAACGTCACCGGGTCTTTCGTCGGCCTGCTCGACTCGCTGGAGCAGGGCTCGTCCGCCACGCTCGACCTGCGGGTGAAGATCAAGTCGTCCGCGCCGGCCGGCTCCTCGTTCGCGCTGAGCGAGGCCGTCTACGCGGGCAAGGACTCCGCCTGCTACGGCAACGGTGACTACTACGACGTCGAGATCCTCGCCGCGGGCAGCTCCGCGGACGACGTCGACGACGCCGAGCCGAACGGCGACAAGCCCACCGACGGCGCCAAGCCCCAGGGCGGCGCCAAGCCGATCAGCGGCAGCCTCGCCTCGACCGGTTCGAACTCGGCGCTGCCGATGATCGGACTCGTCGGCGGCGTCGCCGTGGTGGCCGGCGCCGGCGCGGTGTTCGCGGTCCGTCGCCGCAAGGTCGGCACGCACGCGTAACGCGTGACGAGAACAGCGAAGGGACCTGCGCTCGGAGGGGGGCGCAGGTCCCTTCGTCTTCGGTCCGGGCGGACCGCCTACCGCTTGGGCGGGACGGCCGGGATGCCCAGGAAGGGCAGGCGCAGCGCGCCGAACGCCTCCGCCGGCACCGCCGGGCTGACCGGCTCCACCGGCTTCAGGCGCTCGTAGGCCGTGCCCTGCGCCGGACGAGGGTCCGTCTCGCCCTTGTTCGGCCAGTACGACATCGCCCGCTCGGCCTGGGCGGTGATGGTGAGCGACGGGTTCACGCCCAGGTTCGCCGAGACCGCCGAGCCGTCGACGACCGAGATGCCGGGGTGGCCGTAGAGGCGGTGGTACGGGTCGATGACGCCGGTCTCCCGGGAGTCGCCGATCGGGCAGCCGCCGAGGAAGTGCGCGGTGAGCGGGGTGCCCATCAGCTCGCCCACGTTGGAGCCGGCGAAGCCGTTGATGTCGGCGGCGATCGCGGAGGCGGCCTCGGAAGCGGCCTTGATCTGCTTGGGGTTGGGGGCGCCGTGCCCCTGGCGTGCGGTCAGCAGGCCCCTGCCCACACCCGTCGGCTTCAGATACGTCGTCAGCGAGTTGTCCAGGGACTGCATCACCAGGCCGATGATGGTCCGCTCCGACCAGCGGCGGTTGGAGATCGAGCGCAGCAGGAGAAGCGGGTGACGGGCCGCGTTCGCGAGCCAGCCCGCGACCCTCGACGAGCCCTCCGCGTACGGCACCTGCAGGATCGACAGGCCGCCCATCGAGTTGGAACCCTTGCCGTAGCGGACCGGTTCGATGTGGGTGCTGTCGTCCGGGTGGACGGAGGAGGTGATGGCGACTCCGCGGGTGAAGTCCACCCTCTCCGCGCCGGTCACCTTGCGGTAGCGGCGGTCGTCGGTCTGCGCGCCGACCAGCGCCTCTGAGTTGGTGCGCGTCAGCTCGCCCAACCGCTCCGAGAGATAAGGCAGTTGGCCGTTCGCCTTCATGCGGTGCAGGAGCGTCTGGGTGCCGTAGGTCCCCGCGGCGAGCACCACGCGGCGGGCCTTGAAGACCCGGCCCTTCGCCTTGCGGCGGTCGTCGGTGGGAAGCGTGGCGACCGCGTAGCCGCCCTGCGAGTCGTCCGTGACCGACACGACCGTGGTCAGCGGGTGCACGACGGCGCCCGCCTTCTCGGCGAGGTGGAGATAGTTCTCGTTCAGGGTGTTCTTCGCGCCGTGCCGGCAGCCGGTCATGCACTCGCCGCACTCGGTGCAGGCCTTGCGGGCCGGGCCGGCGCCCCCGAAGTAGGGGTCGGCGACCTGCTCGCCCGGCGCGGCCTTCGTCTTCCCGTCGGCGTCCTCGCCGTCGCCGAAGAACACACCGACGGGCGCCATGTGGAAGGTGTCGCCGACGCCCATCCGCTCGGCGGCCGCCTTCAGATGCACGTCGGACGGGGTCGTCGTCGGGTTGAGCCGCACGCCCAGCATGCGCCGCGCCTGGTCGTAGTACGGCTTCAGCTCCTCCTGCCAGTCGGTGATGTCACGCCACTGGGGGTCGTCGAAGAAGGGCTTCGGCGGTACGTAGAGGGTGTTGGCGTAGTTGAGCGAGCCGCCGCCGACGCCCGCGCCGGCCAGCACCATGACGTTGCCCAGCAGATGGATGCGCTGGATGCCGTACATGCCGAGCCGGGGGGCCCAGAGGTAGTTCTTCAGGTCCCAGGAGTTCCTGGGCAGCGACTCCCGGGTGAACCGGCGGCCCGCCTCCAGGACGCCGACCCGGTAGCCCTTCTCCGTCAGGCGCAGGGCGGTCACCGAGCCGCCGAAGCCGGAACCGACGACGAGGACGTCGTAGTCGTAGGTGTCCTGGGGCACGTTTGCTCCTCTTTGAGTGTCCGTGCGGGCAGTACTGGTTGCTGGCGCTCCCGCGGCGGGGCCGCGCGTCGATGCGGCCCCGCGCGCCGGTCCCTCACCTGAGCCGGAGGGCCTTCATGACCTTCAGACTCGTGCTCATGAACCGGGCGTACTTCTCGTCGTCCATGCCCAGGGCCGGAGCCATCGGCAGGAGGCGCTGCTGGGCCACCGTCTGGGCCTCGGTGTACTTGAGGATGCCCTCGGAGCCGTGGCGGCGGCCGAGACCGGAGTCCTTCATGCCGCCCATCGGGGACTGGACGCTGCCGTAGGCCGGGGCGTAGCCCTCGTTGACGTTCACGGTGCCGGTGCGCAGCCGGGAGGCGACGTCCCGGCCGCGACGGCCGTCCTTCGTCCAGACCGACGAGTTCAGGCCGTACGGTGTGGAGTTGGCCTGCTCTACGGCCTCGTCGTCGGTCTTGAAGCGGTAGATCGAGACGACCGGGCCGAAGGTCTCCTCGGCGCAGACGGACATGGGCTCCGTGACTCCGTCGAGGATGGTCGGCTCGAAGAAGTACGGGCCGATGTCGGGGCGGGCGACCCCGCCGGCGACGACCTTGGCGCCCTTGGCTACGGCTTCCTCCACGTGCCGGGTCACCGTCTCCAGCTGACGCTCGCCCACCAGGGACCCCATGTCGGCGCCGTAGGCCAGGGAGGTGCCCAGGCGCATGGCCTTGGTGCGGGCGGCGAAGCGCTCGACGAAGGCGTCCGCGATCGACTCGTGGACGTACAGCCGCTCGATGGAGATGCAGAGCTGACCCGCCGAGGAAAAGCAGGCGCGGACCGCGCCGGCCGCGGCCTTCTCCATGTCGGCGTCATCGAGGACCAGCATGGCGTTCTTGCCGCCCAGTTCGAGGGAGACCCCGACGAGACGGGCGGCGGCGCCCTGGGCGACCTCGCGGCCGGTGCGGGTGGAGCCGGTGAACGAGACGTAGTCGGCGTGCCGGACGATCTCCGGGCCGACGACGGGACCCTCACCGAGCACGACCTGGAAGACCTCGGCCGGCAGACCCGCCTCGACCAGCAGGTCACGCGCCCACAGAGCGGTCAGACAGGTCTCCGTGTCCGGCTTCATCACGACCGCGTTGCCCGCCACGAACGCCGGCAGCGCGTCCCCGACCGACAGCTCCAGGGGGTAGTTCCAGGGGGCGATCTGGCCCACGACACCGCGCGGGTGGCGCAGTTCGGTCACCTTCGTCAGGGTCGGCATGGCGCCCGCGTGCCGCTTCGGACGGAGGTAGGCGGGGGCCTTGCGGCCGTAGTGCCGGGCGGCGACCACCACGGCCTGCACCTCCTCGTGGGCGTGCAGGCGGGCCTTGCCGGTCTCCAGCTGGATGAGGTCGAGCACCTCGGCCTGCCGCTCCAGCACCAGGTCGTGGAAGCGGAGCAGGACGGCGGCGCGTTCCCGCACGGGCGTCCTCTCCCAGACCGCCTGCGCCCTGCGGGCCGCCTCGAAGGCCTTGAGCACGTCGTCGGGCGTGGACTCGGGCAGGTCGGCCAGCTTCGCGCCGGTGAACGGCGTGTGGTTGGCGGTGCGACCGGAGCCGGTCACGCCCTTGGTGAGCTGGGCCACCAGCTCCGGGGTGACCACGTCCGCGGCGGTACGGACGCCGGTGGGGGCGGGAGCAAGGGGGTTGGTACCGGTCGTGGTCGTCCCACTGATCTCGGTGCCGGTCTTTTCCGGGGCCTGCGAGTCCGTCATGAGGCGCAGAGTATGACGTGGGGAAGACTTTGGGTACCCGCCGGTAATACGGTTTCACCGACCGCACACATGGCGCCAGCGTTCACTGGCAACAAACCTGCTGATCAGGACGTTATGCCCGGTCATTTGCCGATCTCGAGCCGATCGCGCGCCTCCTCGAACACCGCCGTGCCCTGCTTCTCCTCTGGCGTTCCCTTGGGCATGTCGACGCGCAGCTCGTACATGCGGGCGTCCGTGGTGCGGACGAACAGCTGCATGACCCGGGTCGGGGTGTCGTCCAGACCGTAGGTGGTGTCGGCGAGGGCGGCGTCGGCGCCGTGGAAGCTGGTGCGGGTGGTCTGGGTGCGCGCGTCCCGGGCCCGGCCGGCCCAGGTCTCGTGCGCCTGGGCCGCCCTGGCCATCGGGGCGGCGGGCGCCTCGTCCCACAGGCTGAGGCGTACGTCGACCGAGCCCGCCGAGTAGACGACCAGACGCGGCTGCTCCGCCGCGCCGCCCTGCCGGGCCGACTGCCGGTACCGGCTCGGGAGGGAGAGGACGGCGGCCAGTCCGGCCTCGCGGTGAGCGACCCACCGCGTCCCCGCGTCGGCGGAGGCGGAGGCGGAGGCGGAGGCGGAGGCGGAGGCGGAAAGGGACGCGGAGGAGGAGGAGGGAGCGGAGGGTTCCGTCGACGCGGAGCCCGCGTAGGTCACCGGCCGCTCCGCCGCGCCGCTGTCGGCTCCGCCGAGCCAGGCGCTCCCCCACCAGGTCCCGCCGGCGAGCAGCCCGGCGAGCACGGCCAGGGTCAGCGAGCGACGGGCCGGCGTCCGCCCGAGACGACCCGCGCCGGCCGCCCCGGGCCCGGTGGCCGGGGCCGGGCGGGGGCGCGGCCCACGGTCGTCGGCCGCCGTCGACGGTGCGCCGGGTCTCGCGGGGTCCGGTCCTGCGGGGTGCGGCCCTTCGGGGTGCGGACCTGCGGGGGGCGGTCCTGCGGCGTCCGGTCGTACCGGGTCCCGTCCTGCGGCGTCCGGTCGTACCGGGTCCGGTCCTGCGGGGTGCGGTCCTGCGGCGTGCGGTCGTACCGGGTCCGGTCCTGCCGGGTCCGGTCCTGCCGGGTCCGGTCCTGCCGGGTCCGGTCCTGCCGGGTCCGGTCGCGCCGCCGCCACGCGCACCGTGCCCGCGTCCTCGCCGGACTGCTCGCGGGCCTGCGCGTCCTGAGGCTCGGTCTCCGCGGGAGCCGCCGTCCCCCTGTCCGCGGCATCCGCCGCCTCCGCCTCCGCCTTCTCCTGCGCCTCGGCCGCAGCCCCCGTCCCGGGCTCCCCGTGCTTCCGTTCCGCGTCCGCCCCGTGCGCCCCTTGCCTCCCCTGCTCCCCGGCCGGACCCGGAGCCGGGCGGCCCTCCGCGATCGCGGCGAGGATCTCGGCGACCTCCGCCGGGTCGGGACGCTGTACCGGGTCGCGTACCAGGAGCCGTACGACGAGCGGACCGAGCGGGCCCGCCTGTTTCGGCGCGGGTGGGTCCGCGGCGACGACCGCGGCGAGGGTGGCCTCCACGGTCGTACGGCGGAACGGGGACCGGCCCTCGACGGCCGCATACAGCAGGACGCCCAGGGACCACAGGTCGGAGGCGGGGCCGCCGCCGCGTCCGGACATCCGCTCGGGCGCGACGAACTCCAGCGAGCCGACGAACTCGCCGCTGACGGTGAGGGATTCCTCGCCCTGGATGTGGGCGATGCCGAAGTCGGTGAGGACGACCCGGCCATGAGGCTGCCCCCGCTCCGGCGAAGTCGAGAGGGGCAGCGGGGGCGGCCCGAGCAGGACGTTGGCGGGCTTCACGTCCCGGTGGACGATGCCGACGGCGTGCGCCGCACGCAGGGCGCCCAGGACGGCGAGCCCGATCCTGGCGGTCTCGACCGGCTCTAGAGGACCGCGCTCCAGCACTTGGTGCAGGGACTCGCCACGGACCAACTCCATGACGATCCAGGGGAGTCCGCCCTCGGCCTCGGCGCCCGCCCCCTCCTCCACCACGACGTCGTGGATGACGACGGCGGAGGGGTGGTCGACACGGGCGGCGGCCCTGGCCTCGCGGTGCAGACGATGGGCGGCCCGCCGGTGGAAGTCGTCCTCGGGACCGCCGGGCAGCCGGGGCTGCTTGACGGCGACCTCGCGTTCCATGAGCTCGTCGCGGGCCCGCCAGACGGTCCCCATGCCGCCGGAGCCGATACGTTCCAGCAGCCGGTAACGCCCGCCCACCGTCCGGCCTTCGGCGCCGCCGGGGTCCCCGTCGTTGCTCATGCCTCCATGACTACCACGATCTCCGGCGCCCTCACCTGCCCACGGCGAACCGTCCCGATTCCGGCCGTCACACCTCCACCGCACCCGACCCGGCGAAGTGTGCCGGTATCTCCAACTCCCGCCCTTCGCCGTCTCGTTCGAGGATCGGACGGCTCCGCGCCGCCGCGAGTGCGGGGTGCGGCGGAGGCAGCTCCGCACTCGGGCGCGCAAGGCTCCCGGGTGAGCGCCCGCCACCGCCTGCCGGTGACCGGACGGGACCGGCCCGGACCGGCCCGGACCGGACGAAACTAAAGCTTGTCGATCTTCAGGTTGGCGATCGCGGTGCGGGCCACCTCGCGGCCGCGCTGAGTGAAGTCGCCCTTGCCCGGGTAGCCGATCATCAGCTTGTACATGTCTCCGCCGGTCGACTTGTAGTACAGGATCCTGAGCTCGCGCGGGGCCGGCTCCTGGGTGTCGGTGGTGGTGTACTCGACCGTGTTCCCGGCGGCCTTGCGGTCGTGGAAGGTCATGTTGTCGTCGGTCCGGGTCTTCGGCCCCTCCGGCATCTCGAGCTCGTAGCTGCCGGACTCCTTGAAGTCCCCGTCGTCGGCGTACATCTCGGCGGCCGCGGAGGCCTTGATCTCGTGGCCGGTGTCCTCGGCCTTGCGGTCCACCAGCAGGACGACCGAGATCGCGCCGCTCGGATCGGTGTAGCTGACCCAGTGCTCGTCCTCGGCGGCGTTCTTGCCGGGCTCGCCGCGCACGTAGGTGTCGGGCACCGCCAGTGTCGCGGTGACCTCCTTCTCGGGCTTCGTCGCCCAGCCGTCCGGCAGCGGCCCCGCGAACGGGTCGGCGACCACCAGGTACGCCGCAGCCGCCGCCGCGACGACCGCCGCCCCGAGACCGGTCCACACCGCGCGGCCGAGCCGCCGCCGGGCGCGCGGGACCTCCACCTCGCGTACGACCTGGGTGGGCGGGGAGACGGGCGGGTTCGCGGCGGCCTCCAGCAGGGCCCGCACCCGCGCGGCGGCCGGGCGGCGCGCCGGGTCCTTCTCCAGCAGCCCGTTGACGGCCTCGGCGAGCGGGCCCTGCGCGGCGGCGGGCGGCGCGGGGACCGCGTTGAGGACGGACTGGAGCGTGGCCGGGGTGTTGCTGCGCCGGAACGGCGAGACGCCCTCCGTCGCCGCGTACAGCACCACGCCCAGGGACCACAGGTCGGAGGCCGGGCCGGGACGCTGGCCGAGCACCCGCTCGGGGGCGATGTACTCGGGCGAGCCGACGAAGCCGCCGGTGTCGGTCAGGTTGGTCTCGCCCTCGATCTGGGCGATGCCGAAGTCCGTGAGGACGATCCGGTCGTGGCGGCCGAGAAGGATGTTGTCCGGCTTCACGTCCCGGTGCAGGATGCCCGCAGCGTGCGCCGCCTCCAGCGCGCCGAGCACCTCCAGGCCGACCCTGGCCGCTTCGCGTGCGCCGAGCGTGCCCTCCTGGAGGGCGTCGCCGAGCGAGCGTCCGTGGACCAGCTCCATCACGATCCACGGCCGGCCGTCGACGACCGCGACGTCGTGCACGTTCACCACGGCCGGATGGTCCAGGCGGGCCGCGGCCCGCGCCTCGCGGCGCATCCGCTCGAACGCGTTGGCCTGTTCACGTTCGGGAAGGTGGTCCGGGACGCGGGGTTCCTTGACGGCGACCTCGCGGTCCACCGTCTCGTCCTTGGCGCGCCACACCGTGCCCATGCCGCCGTGGCCGAGCTTGGCGAGCAGCCGGTAGCGTCCGGCGATGAGCCGCCCGACGCCGGGCTCCTGCGGCGGGGCGACCCGGACGGGTGCCGCTGCCTGCTGCTGCGGTACCGGCCTGGGCGGTTGCAGAACAAAACTCGTCGTCTCGTCGGCCTCGTGGCCGGTGCCCCCGTCGAAACTCATGGGTCCATCCATATCGCGCCAGACAGGCCGGTATCCACCGACGGCGGCCACCGGTCACAGACCCGTGACGCGCAACGTTCCTTATCTCCCGTTTAGGTCGATACGGTGAACGTGTCGACCGCGACGTCGAAGTACTCCCGCGCCTCCCGCACCTTCCCGACGGGCGCCGACACCCATACGTCGTACAGCAGCCCGCCCTCCTCCCAGCACAGGTCGTAGGTGTGCCGGGGCCCCTCCGCCGCGCTGAAGCCGTCCCAGGTGAACTCCCAGAGGGCGGCGGGGCTCCCGCCGTGGCCGGTCTCGGTGACCCGGCCGTCGTGGTAACCGGGGTTGGTGTCCGGGCCCCTGGCGGCGGCCGCCCGCATCACCGCGAGCGGGCCGCCGGCGGGCGCGGCGGCGATCTTGACGCCGAGCCGGAAGACCTGCCCCGGGGACATGTAGAAGACCCGCTCGCCCTGGGGCAGGCGGGTGAAGTCCTCCGGGACGGCGAGCGAGAAGCCGGCGGGATCCACCGCCACCCGGTAGCCGGAGGGGGCGGTGGGCGTGCCGGGGCGGTCGTCCGAGGCGGGGGACGCGGAGCCGGGCGGGGAGGACGACGCGGGCCGGGAGGAGCTGCCGGAACCGGACGGCGTGCGGGGGACCGAGGGGGACCCGGTGGGCGTGGGGCTCGCCGAGCCGCTCGCCGGGAACCCGGGCGCCGAACTCGTGGGGGTGCGCCCGCCGTCGCCGTCGCCGTTCAGCAGCAGCGCCGCCGCCGACACGCCCGCCCCCGCCATCGCGGCGACCAGCAGCGCGGCCACGAGCACGCCCCGCGTGGAACGCTCCCTGCCCGGCGGCTCCCACCGCGGCCGGGGCAGATCGGCCTGGGTCGGCGTGTATCTCGACGACACCGGCGTCGGCGTACGGCCGGTGTCCAGATAGGCGCGCAGCAGCCGCTCCGCCTCCGCGGCGCCGAGCCGCCGGTCCGGGTCGCGCTCCAGCAGCCCCCGGACGACCGGCAGCAACGGCTCGGCCTGCGGCGGTGTCCGGATATCGGCGAAGACGACGGCGTGCAGGATGCCGCCCAACGAGTCGCGGCGGAAGGGCGATTCGCCGCTCAGCGCGGTGCACAGCAGCGCGCCCAGCGACCACAGGTCGGCCTCCGCGCCGGTCCGCGCCCCGGACATCCGCTCCGGCGCGGTGTACTCGGGCGAGCCGACGAACGACCCGGTCTCGGTGAGCGTGGTGGCGCCCGCGACCTGCGCGATGCCGAAGTCGGTGAGGACGACGCGGTCTCCGTCGCCTTCGAGCAGGACGTTGGCGGGCTTGATGTCCCGGTGCAGGATCCCGGCCGCGTGCGCGGCGCGCAGGGCGCCGAGCAGGGCGATGCCGATCCGGGCCGCCTCGGCCGGCTCGATCGGACCGTGCGCGGCGATCCGGTCGGCCAGCGAGCCGCCGTCGATCAACTCCATGACGATGTACGGGCGTTCGCCGTCCTCGACGACGTCGTGCACGACGATGATGTGCGGGTGGCTCAGCTGGGCCACCGCGCGGGCCTCGCGCAGTGTCCGGTCACGGCGGCCACGCGCCTCCTCGTCGGAGAGCGTGTCGTCCTGGGTCAGCTCCTTGACGGCGACCCGCCGTCCGAGCAACTGGTCGGTGGCGCCCCACACGACGCCCATGCCTCCGCGTCCGAGTCTCGCGTCCAGCCGGTAACGGCCCGCGATGACCCGAACGCCGTCCCCCTCGGTCCCCATGGGCCCATCATGCCCCACCGGACGTCACGCCTCCGGGGCGCCGTCCGGCCAACTACCGGGACGGGCGAACCCTACGAAGTCGACTCCCGCCAGCTCTGCAGTACGGATGTGAACTGCTTGGCCGCCTCGGTCCAGTCCTCGGCGGGCGAGGACATGTAGATCGCGTACTCGGTGCCGTCGCGGGACACATACGTCTCCTCGATCGCGCGGCGCGGCCCCGGGAACTTCGTGTCCTTGGCCAGCGCGGTCCAGGTGTACTCCCACTCGGAGCCTTCCCGGTCGCGGTAGACGTTCTTCTCCAGGGTGACCCGGTGGTAGTCGACCAGCCGCTCCAACTGCTGTTCGAGGTCGATCTGGTGCGCGTAAGGGTCGCTGAAGTCGGGGGACTTGTCGAGGGCGATCCGGAGGAAGTGCTCGCCGCCGTCGGGCGAGTAGTCGATCTGCTTGAGGTCGCCGTCGTCCTGGAACACCTCCCGCTCCCAGCCCTCGGGGAGGGAGAGCCCGAAGCCCAGCGGGTCGTCGATCTTCTCCCAGGTGTCGGCGCCCTGCCCACCGGGGGTGCTCGTCCCGGAGGGGGCGCTCGGGCTCGGCGAGGTGGACGCCGACGCGGACCCGCCGTCGCCCTGCCGGCCCTCGTCCCACTTCTGCCACGCCACCGCCGTACCCCCGCCGACCAGCGCGGCGAGGACGACGACGAGGGCCAGCACCCGACGACGGCGCCGGGGCGGCTGGGCCGGCCGGGTGGCCGGGCCGAGGTGTGTCGGGCCCACGGCGGTCGCGGCGGTCGCCGGGTGACCGGGTACGGGTGTCGCGGCATCCGGCGCCACCGGCACGTACGCGGTGCCGGCCGTCGGAGGGGAGAGCGGGTGCGGCGCGGAGCGGCGGTCCCCCGGCGTCCGGTCGGGTCCCCCGTACTGCGTCGGCACGTACGCCTGCGCCCCGCTGGGGCGTCGGCCCTCGGCCGCCTCGGCGAGGAGTTGCTCGGTCTCGGCGGTGTCGGGGCGGGCGGCCGGGTCCTTGCGCAGCAGGGCGCTGATGACGGGGCCGAGCGGACCGGCGTACCCGGGGTCGGCGGCCTCCTCCTCGACGACGGCCTGCAGCGTGGTCAGCGGCGAGGTGCGCCGGAACGGCGACCGCCCCTCGACCGCCGTGTACAGCGTCGCACCGAGCGCCCACAGGTCGGAGGACGGGCCGGGGTCCTGCCCGCGCACCCGCTCGGGGGCCAGGTAGTCGACCGAGCCGACGACCTCCCCGGTCCGGGTGATGGTGCTGTCGCCCTCGATCTGCGCGATGCCGAAGTCGGTGAGCAGGACGCGGCCGTCGTGCGAGAGCAGCACGTTGCCCGGCTTGACGTCACGGTGCAGGACTCCGGCGGAGTGCGCGGCGCGGAGTGCGCGCAGCACCCACAGGCCGATCCGGGCCGCCTCGGTGGGCTCGATCCGCCCGTCCTCCTTGACGGCGTCGGCCAGTGAGCGGCCCTCGACCAGCTCCATCACGATCCACGGACGGCCGTCGTGTTCGAGCACGTCGTGCACGGTGACCACCGCGGAGTGGTTGATCCGCGCGGCCGCGCGGGCCTCAGCCCGGGTCCGCGCCAGCAGAACCGCCTGGTCGCTCTCCGCGACGTAGAGCGCCGCCGTCAACTCCTTGATGGCGACGGCCCGGTGGAGCAGCTCGTCGTGCGCGCGCCACACGCGGCCCATACCGCCGCTCCCGATGGCGTCGGCGAGCCGGTAGCGACCCGCCAGGAGCAGGCCCTGCATCTGATTCACGTTGCCCCGCAATGCTCTTGACAGCGTCAGCCTAAAGACCGGGCAGCTTCCGGGGAACCGGCGGGGTGCCAAGGTGACAGCACTGTGACGGTTGTCGCTTCCACCACCGGGAGGGAACCGGAGGGGGCCGGACGGGCGGTCAGCCGGTGTACTGGTAGGTGGCCGACGCCTGCTCGAACAGCCGGGTGACCTCGTCGCGCTCGGCCTCCGGCCCTCTGACCTGCACGATGTGGTACCGCCCCGAGATGAGGATCGCGACGTTGCGGACGTACAGCGCCCGCCCGTCGGCGTCGGTCCAGGTGAACTGCCCCTCGGCCATGGTCCGGGCGCCCACCGTCGTCGTGCGCAGCCCGGAGGCCGTCGCCCAGCTGGAGTCGCGGTACGGCTGCAGCTCGCTCTCCTTCTCCCGCTGGTAGACCATCGGGTCGCCGCCGTTCGAGGCCGCGCTGTCGCGGCCGGGCACCACGATCAGCTCGAAGTCCCCGTGCGCGTACACGACCTGGCCGCGCCCGTTCTTCGGGGTGCGGTCCCAGCCGTTGGCCACGGCGACCCGGAAGCCGGCGTCGTCCGTGCGGACGGTGAACCCGTCGGCGACGTCCGTCCCGGACCCGCCGTTCTGCGTCTGGGTGGCCTCCGCCCCCGAGGACCCGGAGGACGGGGAGGCGCCGCCCGGTGAGGTCTGGTCGGGGCGGGGTTCGCTGCTCGCCTCGGGGGCCTGGCCGCCCTGCGACCCCGTGGCCCCGGTCCGCTGCGAGCCGTCCGTGCCGGCCGCGCCCTCCTCGTCCGCCTTGGGCATGAACATCACGGCGTAGGCGATCGCCCCGGCCAGCAGGAGCAGGATCAGCACCAGCAGCGTGCGGCCCAGACTGCGGGGGGAACCGCTCGGCTCCGGCCGGCCGCGCTTGTGCCGCCCGTGGGTGGCGGGCAGACCGGCACGCCGTCGGCGCACCAGTTCGCCCCGGCGGCGGACGATCGGCAGCCGGCGCGGATCGGTCGGCGGCGCGGCGACGACGTACGTGCCCGCCTCCGGCTCCGGCGCGGACCGCACCAGCGAGCGCAGCCAGCCCCGCAGTTCCTCGAAGTCGAGGCGCTCGGTCGGGTCCTGGCGCAGCAGCGACTCCACGACCGGCCTGAGCGGTCCGCACTCCTCGGCGAAGGCGGGCGGCTCGGCGCACACCATCTGCACCAGCTCGGCCGTCGACTCCTCCGGGTAGGGGGCGTGTCCCTGTACGGCGCGGAAGAGCAGCGCGCCGAGCGCCCACAGGTCGGTCGCGGGGCCGATCGGCGCGGCCAACTGCCAGTTCTCGTGCACCGGTCCGGCCTGTTCCGGCGCCCATCGTTCGGTGACCGGCCCGACCACGGCCATCCGCGCCTGGCGCGCCCGCTCGGCGGCCAACGCGGTGGCGGGCCCGCGCCGCGCCGCGCTCCCGGGCGCCCCGGCCACCGGCTCGTCCCACCGGGACCCGCCCCGCGCCTCGCCCGACGGCCCCTGGCTCTGCCCCTGCGCGGGCACCTGGGCGCCGGGAACGGGCGTGAGCGAAGGGTGCGGGGCCTGGGGAACGGCATACGGCGCGCCGCCCGGACCGGGTCCGGCGGCGTGGACGTGAGCGGGCTGGCCCTGGCCGTACCCGACGGGGCCGGGCACGGGGGCGCCCGAGACGCCGTAGGGGTCGGCGATCTGCCCGGGGGGACCGCCTGCCGGGGTCCCGCGGCTCTCGTCGGCCGGGGTGCGGGCGCCGGGCAGGGCCGCCCGTCCGTTCTGCTGGGCCTCCTGGGCCTCCTGCACCCGGGCGGCCGCCCGCGCTCCCGCGCGGTACGCGGCGATCGCTCCGGCGCGCGCGGCCCGGATGTCCCCACCGGTCTCCGCCGGCTCCCTGCGGGCCACCGCTCCGGACGCTGCGCCGCCATCGGACGGCTCCCCCGCCGGCACCGGCAACGCCCCGGACCCTCGCGCCTCTATGGCCGCCCGCCGGGCGGCCTCGGGATCGACCGCGCCGGCGCCGGTCCCACCGCCACCGGGGCCGATCCCGCCCGGTCCGACGCCGGCGGAACCGCCGAAGCCACCGAAGCCGCCCGGGCCACCGGGACCCGCGGGGCCGACGAGAGCGCCCGGTCCGTCCTGCCGGGGCGCCGTCGCGGAAGCCCGGGGTGCGACCGCGCTCCCGCCGTGGCCCGCGCCGCCGTTCCCGCGGCCCGCCACGCCCGGCCCGCGTTCCGTCGCGTCGGGCGCCGGGACCGGGTCGTACCCGCACAGCGCCTCTTCCGCCGCGCCGACCGCCAGGCCGGTCAACATGACCCGCCCGTCGTCGCAGACGAGGACGGTGCGCGCGGTGATGTTCCGGTGCACCCAGCCGTGACCGTGCAGCACCCGCAGCGCCATGAGCACGTCGGAGGCGACCTCGGCCGCCCGGTACGGCGTCAGGGGCTTCTCGGCGAGCAGCGCCGACAGCGGCCGTGCGGCCACCAGTTCACTCACTATCCACAGCGAGCCGCCCTCGGCGAACACGTCGAAGACCTGGTCGAGGCGCGGATGGTCGGGAATGCTCGCGGTGGCCTGCGCCGCCTCCATGGCACGCCGGACGACCGGATCGGCGGGCCGTCGCGTCCCCGCACCCACGCCCACGCCCCGGGACCCGGGGCGCCGTGCCCCGCGGTCCCGCGCCGTGAAGCCCTCGGGCAGCCCCTCGGCGTCGAGCACCTCGGCCTCGACCACCTCCGGCAACGGCACCTGGCGGACCAGGACTTCCTGTCCGCTGTAGGTGTCGAAGGCGCGCGACTCGGTGAGTTCGAACTCGTCGGAGGGCGGCAACGGCAGGCGGTATCGGTCGACGAGTACTCGACCCGCGTAGTCGTCCACGTTGCCTCCCCCGCCGCCCGGTCGGTCAATTCCGTTCGTTTCGCGTGCCGTTACAGCCGTATCCGGCCGAATAGCTGGATGCGTACGGTCCGCAAGCACTCACGATACGTGCCGGAGGCAACCCGCAAAGAGGGGATGCCAGATCTCACCCCCGAACACGGCCACCCGGCGGCCGCTACTTCTTGGGCGTGAAGGTGTTCGTCAGCGTCGTCCAGGTGGTCTGCCGCAGGTCGCTGCCCCATGCGGCGGACTTGGCCGTGTACATCAGCGCGTACCCGAGACCGTCGTTCACGACGAACCCCCGGTCGATGGTGCGGTACGCCGTCCCGCCGTCCGTGTAGGTGAACTCCCAGTCGGCCGTGTTCCAGCCGCGATAGTCCACCTTGTCTATTCGGATCTTCTTGTACTGGGAGCGCGTCATGTAGCGCTCCTGGTTCTTCCAGTCGGCGACGGGGTCGTCCTTGGGCGTGGTCGTCCAGGCGATGAGCAGCTTCTGTCCGTCGGGCCCCGTGAATCGGTCCCCCGCGGAGTCCGATGTCTGGTACTTCCATCCCGCGGGCAGGCCGATCGTGTACCCCTGACCGCCTGTGTACGGCGTCGTCGCGCTGTTCCCGGACGGGGTGGCGCCGGATCCGGCGCCACCGGCGGCGGAGGTGTCGCCCGACGCGGAACCGGAGGCCGCGGCGGACTGCGAGGCCGACGCTCCGTCCGTACGGGTCCCGCTGTCCTCGTCCTCCTTGGTGTCGGCGCTGGAGTTCGCGCTGCCGCTGGCCACCGTCCGGGAACCGCCGCCGCCCTGCGCGCCGCCGGCGGTGTCGTCGTCACCGCCGAGGGTCAGGGCCAGCACGGTTCCGAGCACCGCGAGCGCCACGACCACGGCGATGATCACCAGCGTCCGCTTGGGCACCACATCGGTCAGCGGCGCCCTGGGCACGGATCGCGGCGGCAGATCCGGCGGCGTCATCACGGGCCAACCGGAACTCCGCCCGCCACCCCCGCCGCTGCCCCCCGAACCACCGGCGCCGGAAGCAGCACCGGCTCCCGCAGCCGCCTCCGAGCCGGAACGCGCCGCCGGCACGGACGCGGACGCCTGCGCCGCACCGGACACCGGCCTGGTCGCCGACCCGGCCGCCGAGGCGGACGCCGACCCCGTCGCGCCCCGGGAAGCCGGGGCCGCGGGCTCGGCGGGCGAAGCGGCCGCGGAGGCGGTGGTCCCGGCGCCACGGGCCGCACCACCCCGCTGCGCCTCGCTCCCCCGCGTCTCGGTCGCGCCCACGGAACCCGAAGCGCTCGCGCCGTTCGCCGACTTGGCGCGGGCCGCGGCCGCCGAGGTCGCGGCGCCCGCCGCGACGGCGGCCTTGCGCACGGAGCGGAACGCGCCGCGCAGCTTCTCGCCCGCCTCCGCGCCAGCCGAGTTCCCCCTGCCTCCGGCGCCGTCCGGCAGCGCCGGCAAGGGCACGACCCTCGTCGCGTCCATCGGCTCCGCCTGCCGCGGCTCGGGGGCGTGCAGCACCGCGTTGAACATCGCCCGCGCACCGGCGTCGTCGAGCCGTCGCGCGGGATCCTTGGTGAGCAGGCCGTAGATGACGTCCCTCAGCGGACCCGCGTTCTTCGGCTCCTCCAACTGCTCGGTCATCACCGCGGTGAGCGTGGCGATCGCCGAACCCTTGTCGTACGGGGGCGAGCCCTCGACCGCCGCGTACAGCAGACCGCCGAGCGACCACAGGTCGGCCGCGGGACCCGGCTTGTGACCGCGGGCCCGCTCCGGGGAGATGTACGAGGGCGCGCCCACGAGCATGCCGGTGGAGGTGATCGACGGGTCGCCC
The DNA here is from genome assembly GCF_031456635.1 of Streptomyces sp. 3330. Lineage (NCBI taxonomy): Bacteria > Bacillati > Actinomycetota > Actinomycetes > Kitasatosporales > Streptomycetaceae > Streptomyces > Streptomyces sp. 3330. The sequence continues at coordinate 138,490 of NZ_JAVDVA010000005.1, read as the reverse complement.
TCGACCTGCGCGATGCCGAAGTCGGTGAGCACGACCCGGCCGTCCTCGGCGATCAGCACGTTCGACGGCTTCACGTCACGGTGCAGGATGCCCTCGCGGTGCGCCGAACGCAGCACGTCGAGGATGGCCAGCCCGACCTCCGCCGCACGCTTCGGCTCCAGCACGCCGTCCTCACGGATGACCTCGGCGAGCGACTTGCCCTCGACGAGTTCCATCACGATCCACGGCCGGTCGTCCTCCTCGACCACGTCGAAGACCGTCACCGCGCTGTTGTTGCGGATCCGCGCAATGGCCTTGGCCTCGCGCAGCGTCCGGGTGATCAGCCGGCGCTTCTCGTCCTCGTCGATGTTCCCCGGGAACCGCAGCTCCTTGACGGCGACCGTGCGTCCGAGGGTCTCGTCCTCGGCGCGCCACACCGTCCCCATGCCGCCGCGGCCGAGTACATCTCCCAGCCGGTACCGCCCGGCGAGGAGACGTGCGCTCTTGTCCTGACGGGATGCTCCCGCCCGCTCCGCCTCCGACATGCGTCCCCTCATGCAACCCGCCCTGACAGAGCCTCCATTGTCCCTCACCCGACAAGTGCCCGACGCCCAGGGTGCCCCTCACCGCCTCCCGACCGCACACAGGAGCGGCGCATTCCGGCCAGAAGGTGCAGCACGCTCCGGCCACGGCACCCCCACGAGCCCCTTTCGTGATGCGGGGACCCGATGAACGAAGGCACGACCGGCCCTGGATGATGAGCCTGCCGGGCGAGGAGAGAAGAAGGGAGGACCCGTGATGCGACCGCTTCGGAGCTTGGCCGTACCCATGGCCCTCACATTCCTCGGCCTGTTCGCGGCCGGTTCACAGGCGGCGCCCGAACCACCCACGGACTCCCTCCTCCCGCTCCTCCTCACCCGGGGCGAGGCGCCCGCCGCCGCCCTGCTGGCCCGTGAGGAGACCGGCACCCGCTACGCGGAGACCGGCCCGGGCGTCTCCCGGTCCGACCACTTCCGGGCCGGCAGCATCACGAAGACCTTCCTCGCGACCGTCGTGCTCCAACTGGCTTCCGAGCAACGGCTGTCGCTGTCCGACACGGTGGAGTCGCACCTGCCGGGCCTGGTGCGCGGAGCGGGCAACGACGGGCGCGCGCTGACCCTGCGTTCCCTGCTCACCCACACCAGTGGCCTGTACGACTTCACCCGGGACACCGAGGGCACCGTCCCCGTCCTCCCGCTCCAAGCCGTCCGTATCGCTGTCACCCACCCTCCGGCCGACCGCGGCCGCTTCGCCTACTCCAACACCAACTACGTCCTGCTCGGCCTCGTGGTCGAGCAGGTCACCGGCCGCTCGTACGCCACGGAGGCGGAGCGGCGGATCATCACTCCCCTGCGTCTGACGGGCACCTCCTTCCCCGGCTCCCTGACCTCTCTGCCTTCCCCGCACGGCCGCGCCTACGACCCGGACGGGACCGACGTCACCGCACTCGACCCGCGGGTGGCCGGGGCCGCGGGCGAGCTGGTGACCACGCTCACCGACCTGAACCGCTTCTACGCGGCGCTGCTCGGCGGCGAACTGCTGCCCCCGCGCCTGCTGCGCGCGATGCTCGACACCCGTACCGCACGCGGCTCGTACGGCATGGGCCTGTTCCCCGCGAAGCTTCCGTGCGGCGTCACGGTGTGGGGGCACAACGGCCGGATCTCGGGCAGCTACGTGCGCACCGCGGCCACCCTCGACGGTCGGCGTGTCCTCACTTTTCGGGTGAACACGACGGCGATCGCAGACCCCGCCCTCGAACCGGCCTTGCTCGCCGCCGAGTTCTGCCCTCGCAATCCGTAGAACGATCCGACACCGAACGGATATCCCGCATCACTACACCCGTTCGAGTGAAACGCCCCTGCGAAAGCGGAGGGCGGGGGCGGGGGCGGGGGGAGGTGGGGCGGGGGGAGGTGAGGTCGAGGGCGGAGGCGAACGCCGAGGCGGGCGCGGAGGCGGGGCGGGGGGGGAGGTGAGGTCGCGGGCGGAGGCGAACGCCGAGGCGGGCGCGGAGGCGGGCGCGGAGGCGGGCGCGGAGGCGGGCGCGGAGGCGGGCGCGAAAAAGGGTCCGGGCCTGGACCTGACCCGGACTTGGCCGGAGCCGGAGCCGGAGCCGGACAAGGCTGCGGGCCGGAGCCGAACCCGACCCGCACCTCGACACGAACCGAACCCGAACCCGGACCCCGACCCGGCCGGACCGGAACCGGGGCCCGCATCCGGGCGGCTGCACCCGGGCCGGACCCGAGCGGGCCCCAACGGGACCGTGCCCCAGGGCCGGGCCGGACCCAGGCCCAGGCCGGGCCCGGGCGCCCGCCGGACGCGCCCCGACCTGACCGACCCGACCCGACCTGCGAGCCCGCGAGGGGGTGTCAGCGGGGCACGATGTCCGGCGCTCCCAGGCGGGCCGCGTCCGCCGTCAGGTCGTCGGGCTGGCGCTGGGACTCGCGCTCGGCCTCGACCCGCTTCTCGTAGTGCTGGACCTCGCGTTCGATGTGGTCCTTGTCCCAGCCCAGGACCGGCGCCATCAGCTCGGCGGCCTCACGGGCGCTGCGCGTGCCGCGGTCGAAGGTCTCGATGGAGATCCGGGTGCGGCGCGTCAGGACGTCGTCCAGGTGCCGTGCTCCCTCGTGGGAGGCGGCGTAGACGATCTCGGCGCGCAGGTAGTCGTCGGCGAACTGGAGCGGCTCACCGAGCGTCGGGTCGGCGGTGATGAGGTCCAGCACCTCCTCCGCCATCGCCCCGAAACGGTTCAGCAGATGCTCCACCCGCACCACGTGCAGGCCGACCCGCGCGGCGATCCGCGCCCGCGCGTTCCACAGCGCCCGGTAGCCCTCCGCGCCCATCAGCGGCACGTCCTCCGTGACGCAGTCGGCGACCCGCTGGTCGAGCCCGCGCACCGCCTCGTCGACCGCGTCCTTCGCCATCACCCGGTAGGTCGTGTACTTGCCGCCCGCCACCACCACCAGGCCCGGCACCGGATGCGCGACGGTGTGCTCCCGCGAGAGCTTGCTGGTGGCTTCGGACTCGCCGGCCAGCAGCGGCCGCAGCCCGGCGTAGACGCCCTCGACGTCGTCGCGGGTCAGCGGCACCCGCAGGACGGAGTTCACATGCTCCAGCAGGTAGTCGATGTCCGCGCTGGAGGCGGCCGGATGGGTCTTGTCGAGGTCCCAGTCGGTGTCGGTGGTGCCGATGATCCAGTGCCGGCCCCACGGGATGACGAACAGCACGGACTTCTCGGTGCGCAGGATCAGACCCGAGGAGGAGCTGATCCGGTCCCTCGGCACGACGAGGTGGATGCCCTTGGACGCACGGACGTGGAACTGCCCGCGCTCCCCCACCATCGCCTGGGTGTCGTCGGTCCACACACCCGTGGCGTTGACGACCTGCTTGGCGCGGACCTCGTACTCCCCGCCCCCCTCGACGTCCTGCACGCGCGCGCCCACGACGCGTTCGCCCTCGCGCAGGAAGCCGGTCACCCGCGCGCGGTTGGCCGCCTTGGCCCCGTAGGCCACGGCGGTACGCACGAGGGTGGCGACGAAGCGGGCGTCGTCCATCTGGGCGTCGTAGTACTGCAACGCCCCGACCAGCGCCTCCTTCTTCAAGGCGGGGGCGACGCGCAGGGCGTGACCGCGGGTCAGGTGGCGGTGCGTCGGCAGGCCCCGGCCGTGTCCGCGGGCCATGGACATCGCGTCGTAGAGCGCGACGCCCGACCCGGCGTACAGCCGCTCCCAGCCTTTGTGCTGGAGCGGGTACAGGAAGGGCACCGGCTTCACCAGGTGCGGGGCGAGCCGCTCCAGCAGCAGCCCGCGCTCCTTCAGCGCCTCCCGCACGAGCGCGAAGTCCAGCATCTCCAGGTAGCGCAGGCCACCGTGGATCAGTTTGCTGGACCGGCTGGACGTGCCCGACGCCCAGTCGCGCGCCTCGACCAGTCCCGTGGACAGACCGCGCGTCACGGCGTCGAGGGCGGTGCCCGCGCCGACCACGCCGGCTCCCACCACCAGCACGTCCAGCTCCCGCTCGGCCATGGCTGCCAGTGACTCGGCTCGTTGTGCCGGCCCCAGTGTCGCTGTCCTCACCACTGCCTCCCGCTGTAGGTCGCGCCGGCCGCACCCTCAGGGCGAGATCCGGTTCGTATCCCTCATGCCCAAATTCTGACCGCGATGCCCGGCTTCAGCCACCACTCGCCCCCAGCCTGTGGACAACTCTCACGGAACCCGACACGGCCTTCCGGAAAACACAGGCGGCGACACGGCCGGTCACCGCCCGCCGACACGCCTCCCGGAACACCACACGCGCCGGTCGATCGACACAAAGGCCAACACAGTCGATCAATCCCACATAACGGTCATATTTACTCCTAGTCTGACATTGCGCTCGTCCACTCTGTCCACCGGGCTTGCGCACCTGTCCCACCTCGGTTACTGGGAAGGACGGCATACGCCATGCCCGCAGATCTCGCCGTCATCGGACTCGGCCCGTTCGGCCTGCCCCTGGCCCAGGCCGCCGTGGCCGCCGGAATCCCCACCATCGGCTACCGCACCGGCCCCGAGGCCGGCTCGCTCAGCCCCGCCGAACTGCGCCGGATGCTCTCGGGAGGCTTCCGGCCCGCCACCAACCCCGCGGAGCTGGGCCGGGTGCGCACCGCCGTCATCTGCGCCCCCACCCCGCGCGACGCGGACGGCGGACTCGACCTGAGCCAGCTGGAGGCGGCCGCCCGCACCCTCGCCGGCCACCTCCGCCCGCACACCACCGTGATCCTCGAGTCGCCCGTGTACCCCGGCGCCACCGAGGACTTCCTGCGGCCGCTGCTCGAGGAGACCTCCGGCCTCCGCGCGGGCCGCGACTTCCACCTCGCCTACTCACCCAGCCGGGTCGATCCCGGCAGCCGCGCCTTCAACCCGGCCAACACCCCGAAGGTCATCGGCGGCCTCACCCCCGCCTGCACCGAGTCCGCCGCCGCCTTCTACGGCCGGCTGACCGACAAGGTGGTACGCGCGCGTGGCCTGCGGGAAGCCGAGACCGTGCAGCTCCTGGAGACCAACTTCCGGCACGTCAACATCGCCCTCGTCAACGAGATGGCCGTCCTCTGCCACGACCTGGGCGTCGACCTGTGGGACGTCGTCCGCTGCGCGGAGACCAAGCCCTTCGGCTTCGAGGCCTTCCGTCCCGGCCCCGGCGTCGGCGGCCACTCCGCGCCCCTGGACCGCACCGGCCACCCCGGCAGCCCGCTGCGCCTGGTCGAACTGGCCCAGCAGGTCAACAACCGCATGCCCCGCTACGTCGTCCAGCGCGCCGCCGCGCTCCTCAACGAGCACGGCAAGTCGGCACGGGGCGCGCGCGTGCTGCTGCTCGGCGTCACCTACAAGCCCGACCTCGCCGACCAGCAGAACACCCCCGCGCGCGAGATCGCGGTCCGCCTGATGGAGCTCGGCGCGGCCGTCAGCTACAACGACCCGCACGTCCCGTCCTGGAGCGTCCTGGACCGCCCGGTGCCGCGTGCCGACTCCCTCTACGAGGCCGCCGCCGACGCCGACCTGACGATCCTCCTCCAGCAGCACCGGACGTACGACCTCCAGGGCCTGTCGGTGAAGGCACAGCTGCTGCTGGACACGCGGGGCGCCACCCCGACGGGGGCAGCGCACCGGTTGTGAGCCGGGGCCCGCACGGCCGCCCCGGGCTCCGGGCACCGGGGCGCCGCCCCGGGACGCTCCCGCCCGCGACCCCTGACCAGCCCGGTTCCGCCTCGAACGCGACCGCGCGCCCCCGTCCCGCGCCACTGGCCCCGACGCCCGCGGGGAGGGGTGAGGGGCGTGCGAGAGGGGCCGGCCATCTCACCCGAGTGAGTCGACCGGCCCCTGCCGACGTGGAAAAAACGCCTAGCGCCGGTGCACCGAGTCCGCGACCGTCACCTCGACACGCTGGAACTCCTTGAGCTCGCTGTAGCCGGTGGTGGCCATGGCGCGGCGCAGGGCGCCGAAGAGGTTCATCGAGCCGTCGGGCGTGTGCGAGGGGCCCGTGAGGACCTCCTCGATGGTGCCGACCGTGCCGAGGTCGACCTTCTGCCCGCGCGGCAGCTCCTCGTTGACCGCCTCCATGCCCCAGTGGTGGCCACGGCCCGGCGCGTCGGTCGCGCGCGCGAGCGGCGAGCCCATCATCACCGAGTCGGCGCCGCAGGCGATCGCCTTGGCCAGGTCACCGGACCAGCCGACGCCGCCGTCCGCGATCACGTGCACGTACCGGCCGCCGGACTCGTCCATGTAGTCGCGGCGGGCCGCCGCCACGTCCGCGACCGCCGTCGCCATCGGGACCTGGATGCCCAGCACGTTGCGCGTGGTGTGCGCCGCGCCGCCGCCGAAGCCGACCAGGACGCCCGCCGCGCCCGTGCGCATCAGGTGCAGGGCCGCCGTGTAGGTGGCGCAGCCGCCGACGATCACCGGCACGTCGAGCTCGTAGATGAACTGCTTGAGGTTCAGCGGCTCGTGCGAGCCGGACACGTGCTCCGCGGAGACGGTCGTGCCGCGGATGACGAAGATGTCGACGCCCGCGTCCACGACGGCCTTGGAGAACTGGGCCGTGCGCTGCGGGGAGAGCGCGGCCGCGGTGACCACGCCCGAGTCGCGCACCTCCTTGATGCGCTGCCCGATCAGCTCCTCCTTGATGGGAGCCGCGTAGATCTCCTGGAGGCGGCGGGTCGCGGTCTGCGCGTCCAGCTCGACGATCTCGTCGAGCAGCGGCTGCGGGTCCTCGTGCCGGGTCCACAGGCCCTCGAGGTTGAGGACGCCGAGGCCGCCCAGCTCGCCGATGCGGATGGCGGTGGCCGGGGAGACGACCGAGTCCATGGGGGCGGCCAGGAAGGGCAGCTCGAACCGGTAGGCGTCGATCTGCCAGGCGATCGAGACCTCCTTCGGGTCCCGCGTACGGCGGCTGGGGACGACGGCGATGTCGTCGAAGGCGTACGCCCGGCGGCCGCGCTTGCCGCGCCCGATCTCGATCTCAGTCACGTGTGTGGCCTTTCCCTGATGCGTTGCAGCGTCTTCCAGTATCGCCGACGGGTACGCCAAGGGCGGCCCCGGAGTCTCCGGGACCGCCCTTGGCACGCCGTGCGCGCGCTTCACGCGCGCGTGAGGGTCACTTGCGGCTGTAGTTCGGCGCCTCGACCGTCATCTGGATGTCGTGCGGGTGGCTCTCCTTGAGGCCCGCGGACGTGATCCGGACGAAGCGGCCGTTGTCCTGGAGCTCCGGCACGGTCCGGCCGCCGACGTAGAACATCGACTGGCGCAGACCGCCGACCAGCTGGTGGACGACGGAGGACAGCGGACCGCGGTAGGGCACCTGGCCCTCGATGCCCTCGGGGATCAGCTGTTCGTCGGAGGCGACGCCCTCCTGGAAGTAGCGGTCCTTGGAGAACGACTTGCGCTCGCCGCGGGTCTGCATGGCGCCCAGGGACCCCATGCCGCGGTAGGACTTGAACTGCTTGCCGTTGATGAACAGCAGCTCGCCCGGCGACTCCTCGCAGCCCGCGAGCAGCGAACCCAGCATCACCGTGTCGGCGCCCGCGACCAGGGCCTTGGCGATGTCGCCGGAGTACTGGAGGCCACCGTCGCCGATGACCGGGACGCCGGCCTCCTTGGCGGCGAGCGCGGCCTCGTAGATGGCGGTGACCTGCGGGACGCCGATGCCGGCGACCACGCGGGTGGTGCAGATGGAGCCCGGGCCGACGCCGACCTTGATCGCGTCGGCGCCCGCGTCCACCAGGGACTGGGCGCCGTCGCGGGTGGCGATGTTGCCGCCGATGACGTCCACACGCGTGTGGTTCGACTTGATCTTGGCGATCATGTCGCCGACGAGCCGCGAGTGGCCGTGGGCGGTGTCCACGACGATGAAGTCGACGCCCCGCTCGATGAGGGCCTGGGCCCGCTCGAAGGAGTCGCCGGCCACGCCGACGGCGGCGCCGACCAGCAGACGGCCCTCGGCGTCCTTCGCGGCGTGCGGGTACTTCTCCGCCTTGACGAAGTCCTTGACCGTGATGAGGCCCTTGAGGACGCCCTCGTCGTCGACCAGCGGAAGCTTCTCGATCTTGTGCTTGCGCAGCAGCTCCATGGCCTCGACGCCGGAGATGCCGACCTTGCCGGTGACCAGCGGCATCGGCGTCATGACCTCGTGCACGCGGCGCGTGCGGTCGGTCTCGAAGGCGATGTCGCGGTTGGTGACGATGCCGAGCAGGCGCTTGTTGCCGTCGGTGACCGGGACGCCGCTGATGCGGAACTTGCCGCAGAGCGCGTCGGCCTCGGCGAGCGTGGCCTCCGGGTGGATGGTGATCGGGTCGGTCACCATGCCGGACTCGGAGCGCTTCACGAGGTCGACCTGGTTGGCCTGGTCCTCGATCGAGAGGTTGCGGTGCAGAACACCGACGCCGCCCTGGCGGGCCATCGCGATCGCCATGCGCGATTCGGTGACCTTGTCCATGGCGGCGGACAGGAGCGGGATGTTCACCCGCACGTTCTTGGAGACGTACGAGGCGGTGTCGATCTCGTCGGGAGCCATGTCCGACGGGCCCGGCAGCAGCAGCACGTCGTCGTAGGTGAGCCCGAGGGTCGCGAATTTTCCGGGCACTCCGTCGACGTTGGCAGTCATGACACCTTCCCCAAATGGCCTTGATCGGTGCGGATGTCCATGCTAACGGGAAGCGCACCTCCCGAATTCCACGGCCGGACGTGACTCCGGGCTTCGTATGTTCGTACGGAAAGGCTCGGCGACCCGTTCAGAGACGCCTGTTCCGAAGGGACCCCTGCGGACGGCTACTGCTCGGCGAGCGCCCGCAGTCTGCTCAGCGCCCGGTGCTGGGCCACGCGGACCGCACCGGGTGACATTCCCAACATCTGGCCGGTCTCCTCGGCGGTGAGGCCCACCGCGATGCGCAGCAGGAGCAGCTCCCGCTGGTTCTCGGGCAGGTTGGCCATGAGCTTCTTGGCCCATTCGGCGTCGCTGCTGAGCAGGGCGCGCTCCTCAGGACCGAGGGAGTCGTCCGGCCGCTCGGGCATCTCGTCGGACGGGACCGCCGTCGAGCCGGGATGGCGCATCGCGGCACGCTGGAGGTCGGCGACCTTGTGCGCGGCGATGGCGAAGACGAAGGCCTCGAAGGGCCTGCCGGTGTCCCGGTAGCGGGGCAGGGCGAGGAGAACCGCGACGCAGACCTCCTGGGCGAGGTCCTCCACGAAGTGGCGCGCGTCGCCGGGCAGCCGGGACAGCCGGGTGCGGCAGTAGCGCAGCGCCAGGGGGTGGACATGAGCCAGCAGGTCGTGCGTGGCCTGCTCGTCGCCGTCCACGGCGCGATGGACGAGCGATCCGATCGTCCCCACGGCAGTGACCGCCTCGTCATCGCGCATCGGTCCATGGTGCACTGCGGCCGGACCGGCCGCGGCACCGTGCCCGTCGTTGTGCACCGAAGCGTTATGAGCAGGTGCGCCGGAACTCATCCCCTGCGCCCTCCCCTCCCGCTCGACCGACTCGTCCCCGAGGAACTCCACACCTCAAGGATGCGGCATCCGCGGCGAAACGAGCAGCGGGCACCCTGCGGGAGCCTGTTCCGCTCCCGTCCGCCGTGCGGTGGGAGGGGTCCTCGTCCGACCTCCGCACCGCGTCTGAGCAGGGAGGTTCACCCATGACCCCGCTCTCCTCACTGAATGACGGATGTCACCCGAAGCCGGTCGGATCCACCGGACGGCCGGAGCCGGACCCGCCCCGGACCGACCCGGACCCGCCCCGCTCCGGGCCGCTCCGGGCCCGTACGCGCACGCGACGGGAACAGACAGGCAGACGGCGGGGACGGGAGCGCGGGAACGGGGCCTAACGGACCAGTCCCCACCGGAAGCCGAGCGCCACCGCGTGTGCGCGGTCCGAGGCGCCGAGCTTCTTGAAGAGCCGGCGGGCGTGCGTCTTGACGGTGTCCTCGGAGAGGAACAGCTCACGGCCGATCTCCGCGTTGGAGCGGCCGTGGCTCATGCCCTCGAGGACCTGGATCTCACGCGCGGTGAGCGTGGGCGCCGCGCCCATCTCGGCCGACCGCAGCCGGCGCGGGGCGAGCCGCCAGGTCGGGTCGGCGAGCGCCTGCGTGACCGTCGCCCGCAGTTCCGCGCGCGAGGCGTCCTTGTGCAGATAGCCGCGGGCGCCGGCGGCCACCGCGAGGGCGACGCCGTCGAGGTCCTCGGCGACGGTGAGCATGATGATGCGTGCTCCGGGGTCGGCGGACAGAAGCCGCCGCACGGTCTCGACGCCGCCCAGGCCGGGCATGCGTACGTCCATCAGAATCAGGTCCGAGCGGTCGGCACCCCAGCGGCGGAGGACTTCCTCGCCGTTGGCCGCCGTCGTCACGCGCTCGACGCCGGGCACGGTCGCGACCGCGCGGCGGAGCGCCTCTCGGGCAAGCGGGGAGTCGTCGCAGACGAGGACGGATGTCATGGCCGCCCTCCGCAGCTGATGCGCGTCACCTTGTGCCTCCAGGCTGTTACGAATCGTCACCTGTGCGGTCGACCGTCTCGGACGCCTGCCCGAGCGTTTGTGTTTTCAACCGCCACCGCACTCTCAACGACGGTCACTCGAAAGAGTTACGGGGCTGCATGCATTCTTCGGCACTCTACGTGAGGGGGCGGATACAGAGGAGGCAACCACACGGACCCTCAAGCTTTCATCACAAGCGATGCCCCATTCGGCCCTATTTCTTCCCTTTTACTGGTGTCTGAGGCTAGATTCGCAATGAGTCATATTTTCATCTCCTTAGATCGTAGTTGTACGGTCGTGGGCACCGTATCCGCTCTGAACGGCTACAAGGGGTCACGCAATGGCAGATTTCTCCCGCCTTCCCGGACCGAACGCGGACCTGTGGGACTGGCAGCTCCTGGCTGCCTGCCGCGGGGTGGACAGTTCGCTCTTCTTCCATCCGGAGGGTGAGCGCGGGGCGGCTCGGAGCGCTCGAGAGAACTCGGCCAAGGAGGTCTGCATGAGGTGCCCGGTCCGCGCGCAGTGCGCGGCGCACGCGCTGGCGGTACGCGAGCCGTACGGCGTGTGGGGCGGATTGACCGAGGACGAGCGCGAGGAGCTGATGGGCCGGGCGCGCAATCGCCTGGTCACAGCGTCGTCGGGCGCGAGAGACGCTTCCTCGAACACATGAAGGAACGTTTCTGCAAAGCGCCGTGAGCAGCGGTACCGAAAACGGCGGGCACACGTGTGTGCCCGCCGTTTTCGGCTGCTGTGCCCTGCGTTCTCGGCTGCTGTGTGCCGACGCCGGCCGTCATGCCTGGCGCCGCCTCGGTCGCCGTGGCCGTTGTCGCTCCGGCTGCCGTGTCCCGTCGCTCCGGTCGCCGTCGCCGTTGCCGCGCCGGCCGCCGTGTCCGTCGTTCGCGGCGGCGGTCAGCCGAGGTGGGCCGCCGCCCGTGCCAGTTGCTCCAGCGTGGCCGACACCGCCGGCACCTGGGCCAGGTCGGGCAGGGTGAGCGCGACGATCTCCCGCCGCACCGCCGGTTCCAGGGTCACCGCGCGGGCGCCACGGGGCCGGACGGACTCGATCGCGAGCTGGGGCAGCACGGCGACGCCGAGCCCGGCGCCCACCAGGCCGACCACCGCCGGATAGTCGTCGGTCGCGAAGTCGATGCGGGGCGTGAAGCCGGCGCTCTCGCACACCTGGACCAGCTGGCCGCGGCAGCGCGGACAGCCGGCGATCCAGGGCTCGGCGGCGAGGTCCCCGATGGCGACGGAACCCGAGGGCCCGGTACGCGCCAGGCGGTGCCGTTCGGGCACGAGGGCGACGAGCCGGTCCGTCAGCAGCGGCCGTACGACCAGGTCGTCCCATTCGCCTTCACCGGCCTGCTCGGCGTCGCCGGCGCCCGTCGCGCGTTCGTAGCGGAAGGCGAGGGCGATGTCGCAGTCGCCCTCGCGGAGCAGCTCGACCGACTTCGGCGGCTCGGCCTCCTCCAGGGAGACCCGGGTGCCGGGGTGGGCGGCGCGCAGGGCGGCGAGGGCGGTGGGGACGAGGGTGGAGCTGCCGCTGGGGAAGGACACCAGACGGACCCGGCCCGCGCGCAGCCCGGCGATGGCGGCGACCTCCTCCTCGGCGGCGGTCAGTCCGGACAGGATGCCCGCCGCGTGCCGGACGAGGGCCTCGCCCGCCTGGGTCAGGCGCATCTCGCGGCCGGTGCGGATCAGCAGGGGTGTGCCGACGGACGCCTCCAGCGCCTTCATCTGCTGGCTGACGGCCGGCTGGGTGCAGCCCAGTTCGCGTCCGGCCGCCGAGAAGGAGCCGGTGGCGGCCACGGCACGCAGCACGCGGAGATGACGGGCCTCGATCATCCATCGAGCATAAGGGAGCCTTGGGCCGCGCCGCGAATAATGCGTCGACACTTTGACCTCCGGGCTCGTACCGTGCCGCCATGAGGCTTCTGTCTGTCAATCTGGGCCGCCCGAAGGCCGTCCCGTACACCGACCAGCCGCAGGGCCTGACCGGGATCGACAAGCGGCCGGTCGAGGGGCCCGTGCGGGTCTCCGCGCCCGGGCCCAAGGGGGTCGGGGCGAGCGGGCTGGCCGGGGACACCGTGTGCCATCTGCGCCACCACGGCGGCGACGACCAGGCGGTGTACGCCGTCGCCCGCGAGGACCTCGACGACTGGGAACGCGAACTGGGGCGCACGCTGGCCAACGGCGCCTTCGGCGAGAACCTCACCACCACGGGTCTCGACGTCTCCGGCGCGAGGATCGGCGAGCGCTGGCAGATCGGCCCCGAGGTGGTGCTGGAGGTGACCGCCGGGCGGATACCGTGCCGCACCTTCCAGGGCCATCTGGGCGAGAAGCGGTGGGTGCGGCGCTTCACCGAGAAGGCGGCCACGGGCGCGTATCTGCGGGTCGTCGTGCCGGGCGAGATCTGCGCGGGCGATCCGGTGCGGATCGTCCACCAGCCGGAGCACGAGGTGACGGCCAGGATGCAGTTCCAGGCCGCCACCACGCACCGGGAACTGCTGCCCCGGCTGCTCGCGGCGGGCGAGGCGCTGCACCCGGAGTCACTGGCGGCGGCCCGCGAGTACGTGGCGAAGCACGGGGACGGGTCCGGGTCCGGGGAGTAGCCCTGGTTCCGGGGGGCCGTCCGACGTCGGGGACCGTTCGGGGACGGGAGGAGCCGGGGACTGGTTCGACGGACGCCGCCACGGACCGGGCCGGCGGCGCCGCGTCTCGCCCGTCGGACAGGTCCGGGAAAGGTCAGGGCACAGGTTCGGGGACGGATCCGGAAGGGACCGGGGACGGAATCGGGAACAGGCTCGGGGACGGATCCGGGGCAAGTCCGGGGAGGATTCCGGGTGCTGAGCAGGCATCAGTCAGGGGCGTATCGCGGGGCGGGGCGCGGCACGGCGTGCGCGGGCGTGCGCACGGAGTCTTCATCTTCGGGAGGCCGCGTGCAGGGAACGGACGCCCCTGGTCCGGGTCACTAATCTTCTGCCATGACAACGGCTCTGATTACGGGTTCGACCGCGGGCATCGGTGCCGCGTTCGCGCGCAGACTGGCGGCGGACGGGCATGATCTCGTCCTCGTCGCACGGGACACCAAGCGTCTGCGCGAGCAGGCGACCGAGTTGCACGACCGGCACGGCATCGAGGCGGAGGTGCTGACGGCCGACCTCGCCACGGACGCGGGCATCGAAACGGTGGCCGCCCGGCTCGCTGATCGCAAGAACCCCGTCGACCTGCTGATCAACAACGCCGGCTTCGGCAACAAGGGCCGTTACCTCGACGTCTCGATGGCCGACGAGCTGAAGATGCTCAAGGTGCACTGCGAGGCGGTGCTGCGGCTGACGTCCGCGGCGACGGCGGCGATGCGCGAGCGCGGGCGCGGGGGTGTCGTCAACGTGGCCTCGGTGGCGGCCTTCGTGCCGCGGGGGACGTACGGGGCGTCCAAGGCGTGGGTCGTGCAGTTCACCCAGGGCGCGGCCAAGGACCTGGCGGGCAGCGGGGTCCGGCTGATGGCGCTGTGCCCGGGGTTCGTGCGCACCGAGTTCCACGAGCGGGCCGGGATGGGTACGGACAACATCCCGGGCTGGATGTGGCTGGATGCGGACAAGCTGGTCGCGGCGGCGCTGCACGACCTGGCGCGCGGGAAGTCGCTGTCGATCCCCGACCCTCGTTACAAGGCGCTGATGGGCCTGGTGAAGGTGACGCCGCGCGCGCTGCTGGGCGGGATCAGCTCGCGGACGGGCCGGAAGTACGGGCCCCGGTAGCGGCCCGGGCGGTGGACGGGTGACGTCGGCGCTCCGGTGGGAAGATGGGCGTGACGGAGACCGGACCCAGGGGGGCCGGAGGCGGCGTCATGACGTTCGTACAACTCATCGACTGCAGGACCGACCGGTTCGACGAGATGGACCGGCTGATGGACACCTGGGTCGAGCAGACCAGGGGCAAGCGGACGGCGACGCACGCGGTGGTCGGCAAGGACCGCTCGGACGCGTCGCACTTCATCGAGATCGTGGAGTTCCCTTCGTACGAGGAGGCGATGCGGAACTCGAACCTGCCCGAGACCGACAAGGTCTTCCGGGAGCTGGTGGCCCTGTGCGAGGAGATGCCGACCTTCACGGATCTCGACGTCGTACGGGACGAGCAGTTGTACGCCGGGACGGCGCGGCGGTTCTTCGAGGCGATCGGCGCCCGGGGGATGCTGCCGCCGCTCGACGGACTGCTGGCCGAGGACTATCACGATCACGATCCCGCCAACGAGCAGGACACCATGGGGATGGACGCGATGCGCCGCGAGGTCGAGATGTGGCGGGGCGGGTTCGACTTCGCCTTCTCCCTCGAGGACCAGATCGAGCAGGGTGACCGGGTGTGCAACCGGTGGACCTGGAGCGGCACCCACAAGGGCGACTTCATGGGGCTCCCGGCCACCGGGCGGCAGGTCACCATGACCGGCACGACCGTGTTCCGGTGCCGGGAGGACGGGAAGATCGCCGAGGCCTGGTGGCAGTACGACCGGCTGGGGCTGATGGAACAGCTGGGAGCCCTGGACGCGCTGGAGGGCTGACTCCGGGTCCGGACCGACCGCTCGCGAAGGGACCGGCGAAGGGACCGGCGAAGGGAGAAGACCCCGTTCCGCAACGGAACGGGGTCTTCTTCGGGCACTCCGGGCCGCAGACTCGTCCTGCCGGAGGCCGGCGCTTCCCTGGTGCGTCGAGGCCCGGCGCCCCTTGGGTGGGGTGCCGGGCCTCGGTCGTGCTTGCGGCCTGGGTCAGTGGCTACCGAACCGGGCCGGGTTCACCAACGCGTCGCGTCAGTGGGAGTGGCCGTGGCTGTGGCCCGCGGCGGCCGGCTCTTCCTCTTCCTTCTTCTCGACGACCAGGGTCTCGGTCGTCAGGAGGAGGGAGGCGATGGAGGCGGCGTTCTCCAGGGCGGAGCGGGTGACCTTGACCGGGTCGATGACGCCGGCCTTGACCAGGTCGCCGTACTCGCCGGTCGCGGCGTTGAAGCCCTGGCCCTTGTCGAGCTCGGCGACCTTGGAGGTGATGACGTAGCCCTCGAGGCCCGCGTTCTCGGCGATCCAGCGCAGCGGCTCGACGACGGCGCGGCGGACGACGGCCACACCGGTCGCCTCGTCGCCGGTCTTGCCGAGGCCACCCTCGAGCACCTTCGCGGCGTGGACGAGCGCGGAGCCACCGCCGGAGACGATGCCCTCCTCGACCGCGGCGCGGGTGGCGGAGATGGCGTCCTCGAGGCGGTGCTTCTTCTCCTTCAGCTCCACCTCGGTGGCGGCGCCGACCTTGATCACGCACACGCCGCCGGCCAGCTTCGCGAGGCGCTCCTGGAGCTTCTCGCGGTCCCAGTCGGAGTCCGTGTTCTCGATCTCGGCCTTGATCTGGCCGACGCGGCCCTGGACCTCGGCGGAGTCGCCGGCGCCGTCGACGACCGTGGTGTCGTCCTTGGTGACGGTGACGCGGCGGGCGGAGCCGAGCACGTCGACGCCGACCTGGTCGAGCTTGAGGCCGACCTCTTCGGAGATGACGGTGGCGCCGGTGAGGACGGCCAGGTCCTGCAGCATCGCCTTGCGACGGTCACCGAAGCCGGGGGCCTTCACGGCGACCGCGTTGAAGGTGCCGCGGATCTTGTTCACGACCAGGGTCGACAGGGCCTCGCCCTCGAGGTCCTCGGCGATGATCAGCAGCGGGCGGGAGGAGTTGGTCTGGATGACCTTCTCCAGCAGCGGCAGCAGGTCGGCGATGGAGGAGATCTTGCCCTGGTTGATGAGGATGTAGGGGTCCTCGAGGACGGCCTCCATGCGCTCCTGGTCCGTCACGAAGTACGGCGACAGGTAACCCTTGTCGAAGGCCATGCCCTCGGTGAAGTCCAGCTCCAGACCGAAGGTGTTGGACTCCTCGACGGTGATGACACCGTCCTTGCCGACCTTGTCCATCGCCTCGGCGATGAGCTCGCCGACCTGCTGGTCCTGGGCGGACAGCGCGGCGACGGCGGCGATGTCGGACTTCTCGTCGATCGGGCGGGCGGTGGCCAGCAGATCGTCGGAGATGGCCTTGACGGCGGCGTCGATGCCCTTCTTCAGGGCGGCCGGGGAGGCACCCGCGGCGACGTTCTTCAGACCCTCGCGGACGAGCGCCTGGGCCAGCACGGTGGCGGTGGTCGTACCGTCACCCGCGATGTCGTTGGTCTTGGTCGCCACCTCCTTCACCAGCTGGGCGCCGAGGTTCTCGTACGGGTCGTCGAGCTCGACCTCGCGGGCGATCGTGACACCGTCGTTGGTGATGGTGGGGGCGCCGAACTTCTTGTCGATGACGACGTTGCGGCCCTTGGGGCCGATCGTCACCTTGACCGTGTCGGCAAGCTTGTTGACGCCGCGCTCGAGGGCGCGACGGGCGTCCTCGTCGAACTTCAGGATCTTCGCCATGGGAGCGGTTCAGCCCTCTCGGAAAACGTGGGAGAAACGAACTGCGCCCCCAGCTCCCGGCTTCACAAAGACGCGGGGCCAGGAGCGCAGTTCACTGCAAAACTGGGTGAATTACTTCTCGATGATCGCGAGCACGTCGCGAGCCGAGAGGACGAGGTACTCCTCGCCGCTGTACTTCACCTCGGTGCCGCCGTACTTGCTGTACAGGACTACGTCGCCGACCTTGACGTCGAGCGGCAGGCGCTCGCCGTTCTCGAAGCGACCCGGGCCCACGGCGAGGACGGCGCCCTCCTGGGGCTTCTCCTTCGCGGTGTCCGGGATGACCAGGCCAGAGGCGGTGGTCTGCTCGGCGTCGAGCGGCTGGACCACAATGCGGTCCTCGAGCGGCTTGATGGCAACCTTGGAGCTGGTGGTCGTCACGATCCGACCTCCCCCTTCGGAGATCTCACGGGGCTAACTGTCTGAGGTGGCGACCAGGTGGATCCGTCGTCGCGGGTGCCGGACCTGCCCGTCGCGTGTTGGCACTCTCCAGGGGGGAGTGCCAGCACTGAGACTATGACCGTGATTAGCACTCGGTCAAGCGGAGTGCCAATGACCGCGGCGCGTCGGCCGGTTTTCGGCGGTCGCGAGCGGCCCCGGCCGCCCGGCGCCGGCGCGGACCGTGCCCGGGGCGCCGCCGCCCCCGGCGCCCCGCTTCGGCCGGCGACGGACCGCGTCCCCGCTCGCCGGACGGGCGGGCGGGAAGGCGGTCGCGGCCGGGCGGGTTGCCGGGCGGCCGCCCGCCCGGGCCGCCAGACCTCTCAGACGTAGTCCTCCAGGCGGCCCACCGTCAGGCCCTGCTCCTGTACCCGCCGTAGCAGGTGCGTCGTCCGTTCGCGCAGGCCCGGGCCCGTCGACTCGTCCGGGGCCACGGCGATGACGTCGCCCGGGCGGAGGCGGTGGGGGCCGTGGGCGTAGGTGAGGCCGGCGGGGCCCATCGAGGCGCGCCAGAGGACCACGGCCGCGATGCCGCAGTCGGCGGCGGCGCGTCGGGTGGTGGTGTCGTAGGCGCCGTAGGGCGGGCGGAAGAGCCGGGGGCGCAGGCCGAAGCGGGAGCGGAGCTTGTCCTGCTGGCCGCAGATCTCGGCGCGCTGGCCTGCGTAGGGCAGGCCGCGCAGGGCCGGATGGTCCAGGGTGTGGTTCTGGATGTCCGCGCCGACGGACCGCAGGCGGGCGAAGTGGGCGTAGCCCGGGCCCACCACGGTGTCCGTGAGGAACATGCTCACCGGGAGACGCAGCTCGCGGACCATGTCGACGAAGCGGGGATCGCGCTCGGCGCCGTCGTCGTAGGTCAGGAAGACGACCCGGTCGGTCGTCGGGACGTGGTCGACGACCGGCGGGAGGGCCGCTCCCGGACTGCCCGCCAGGGTGCGGGCGGGGTGGCGCGGCGCGGGGGCCAGCGGGGCCGTCAGACCCCAGTGGCGGTAGGTGTCCCGGCCGCGCGCGTCGTGCGGGCCGACCCGGGCGGCGGCCTTCTTGCCGAGCCGCTCGATCGGGTCGACGGACTGGGCGCAGCCCGCCAGCGCGACCAGGGTCGTCAGGATCAGCAGGGCGGTCGGCATCCCCCGTGTCCTCACAGGTAGTCCTCCAGCCGTGCCACCGCGTACCCCTTCGCCGTGACCTTGTCCAGGAACCGGCGGATCATGTCGGGCATCGTGCCCTTCCAGTCGCCGCGCCCGCGGAAGTGGCTCAGGACGATGTCGCCGGGGTGCAGGTCCTGGTCCCACTCGCGGTACTCCCAGTGGTCGACGAAGACCTCCTCGGCCCAGAGCGGGGCGTAGCGCACGCCGCAGGTCTTCGCGGCGCGCAGGGTGTCCCGGTCGTAGTTGCCGAAGGGCGGCCGGAAGAGGGCGGGCCGCTTGCCGTAGCGCTTCTCGATCACGTCCTGCATGCCGCAGATCTCGCGTTTCTGGCGGCCGTAGGACAGGGCGGGCAGGTAGGGGTGGTGCAGGGTGTGGTTGTTCAGTCCCACGCCCCGGTCCTGCATCTTCTTGAAGTAGCCGTAGTCGTCCTTGACCAGGTAGTCGCTGAGGAAGGCGGTGTACGGGATCTTCAGCTCGCTCATCATCCGCAGGAACGCCGGGTCCTTCTCGGCGCCGTCGTCGATGGTGAGGAAGACGACCCGGTTCCCGGTCGGGATCGTGGTGAAGACCGGCGGGAGACCGAGTTCCTCGTGGTCGTCGACCTCGAAGCCCTTGCGGGTGGTGATCTCCGGCTTCTCCGCGGGCGGCGCCGGGGGTGTCAGCGGGACCTTCTTCAGACCCCAGCGCCTCGCCGCGGCGACCCGGGCCCGGTGCGCGGCGCGGAGCCGGTCGGCGTACGAGTAGAGGGCGCGGGCGGGCGCCGCCGCGGGGGGCGGCGCCGCCTTCCCGGGCTGCTGGCCCGCCGCGGGGCGGGCGGCGCGGCCGGCGCCCTCGTCGCCTCCCGCGCAGCCCGAGGCGACGGCGGCCAGCGCGAGGACGGCGATCAGACTCCGGACGCCCGCGGGCCGGTGGCCGGATCCGCGCCGACGCGGCACCCGAGAACAGCCGTGCTTGTCATCATTTTGTACGACAGGTCCCATGGCGCCGGATCCTCGCAGCCGCCCGCCCCGGAACCCGGACCGACACCGCCGCCGGGGACGCACCATCCACCGACTGGCCCACAGGAACCGGTGACGTGCGGGCGGTGACCGCCGCGGCGGGCGGCTGGCCGACAATGAGGTGGTGAACGACCTCGCTCCCCTCCTCACCGCCGAGGGCCGTGCCCTCCTCGACCTGGTGCGTGGCACCGCTCCCGCCGACGAGCTCGCCGTCGCCACCCGGCTGCGCCGCGAGCACCCCGCCGCTCTGGTGTCCGCCGCGCTCGGCCAGGCCCGGCTGCGGCAGCGGGCGGCGGCGAAGTTCGGGGCCGAGGACGCGGAACGCATGTTCTTCACGCCGAACGGCGTGGAGCAGTCGACGCGGGCGAGTGTCGCCGGATACCGGGCCGAGCGGATGAAGGCGCTCGGCGTGACGTCGGTCGCCGACCTGTGCTGCGGGATCGGCGGCGACGCGATCGCGCTCGCCCGGGCCGGGATCCGGGTGCTGGCCGTGGACCGGGACCCGGTCACGGCGGAGGTGGCGCGGGCGAACGCCGACGCGCTGGGACTGAGCGGGCTGATCGAGGTACGCGAGGCGGACGTCACCGAGGTGGACACCGGCGGCTACGACGCCGTGTTCGTCGATCCGGCGCGCCGCGGAGGCCGCGGGCGCATCTTCGATCCCGAGGCGTACTCGCCGCCCCTGTCGTGGGCGGTCGGCGCCGCCCTCGCGGCCCCGCGCGCCGCTCTGAAGATCGCGCCCGGCGTGCCGCACGAGGCGATCCCGGCCGAGGCCGAGGCCGAGTGGATCTCGGACGGCGGGGACGTGAAGGAGGCGGTGCTGTGGTTCGGCACCGAGCCGGGGGCCGTGCGGGCCACCCTGCTCCCGGGGCCGCGGACCCTGCTGGGCGCCGGGCTGCCCGATCCGGACGTCCGGCCGGTCGGGCGGTATCTGTACGAGCCCGACGGCGCCGTCGTCCGGGCCCATCTGGTCGCCGACGTGGCCCGGGAGCTCGACGGCGGACTGATCGACGAGACCATCGCCTACGTCACCGCCGACGCCCTGCGCCCCACCCCGTACGCCACGGCGTACGAGATCACCGACCGGCTCCCCTTCAACGTCAAGAAGCTGAAGGCGCTGCTGCGGGAGCGGGGCGTCGGGATCCTGACCGTGAAGAAGCGGGGGTCGGCGGTGGAGCCGGAGGAGCTGCGCAGGAAGGTGCTGAGCAAGGGGCAGGGGCCGCACTCGGCGACCGTGTTCCTGACGCGGGTGGCGGGGGCGCCGACGATGCTCGTCGGGGCCCCCGCCGGACCGGCCGTTACTGCCGGTGGAGCGTCTTGAGCGGTGCCAGGTTCGGCTGGGCGCCGACCCGGCCCGGGCGCTGCACGGCGGCGTCCGGGGCCTCGCCCGCGGTGCGCGCGGCGAGAGCGCTCGTCAACGTGCTCGACGGGATGATGCCGTTGAAGTACGGGTGGTACTCGACGTAGGCGCTGCCCGGGCCCATGGTGGCGCCCACGGTGTCCAGCGCGGCCGGGGAGATCGAGCTGTTGACGCCGAAGGCGGCCGTGAAGTGGACGCTGGCCGTCTCACGCTGGAAGTAGCTGGTGAGCTCGGCCGACGGGGCGGCGGCGCTGGTGGTCCACAGGAGCGGCCCGAAGACGTTCATCGCCGACGCCGCCGAGACGCCGTCGCGCCAGGAGCCGGAGTAGGCGAGGCCGGTCTGGCTCGGCGCGGACCACCAGAACAGGGCGATGGCCACCGAGAGCGACGGGTCCGTGGTGCCCGAGATCGGGTAGTACGAGTACGTCGACGGCCAGCGCGAGAAGCTGGAGTGGGTCAGCGCGTACTTCGCCGCCGAACCGACCGTGATGATCATGGTCTTGTCGGGGTTCAGGCTGTTCAGGTACGACTGCACCGACGCGGTCAGCTTGGTGCCGTTGGTGAGCACGACACCGCCGGCGCTGGCGGCGCCGTCCGAGCCGGCCGCGGCCGCCGCGGAGAGAGCGGCGCGGTACTCGGTGCCGCCGGCCAGGAAGACGTACTTGGGGGCGGAGCTGATGGTCCTGCTCACCATCACCGAGGTCGCGTAACGGTCCGCGCCGGTCAGCCGCACGGGGACGTAGCCGAGCGCCTTCACCTGGTTGAGGACGTTGTTGTCGAGGACGGACGTGCTGCCGACCAGGTACACGGGCTTGCCGGGCTTCAGCATCCGCTTCAGCTCGTTCTTCGTCGTCGAGGACAGCCCGGTCTTCTGGGTCATCAGCACCGGGCCCTCCTTCCGGCCGGCCAGGGCGGGCGCGGTGACGGCGTAGGCCGGGTCGTCCTGGTTGACCAGGACCGCGGACTTGGCGTCCATCAGGCCGGGCACGTTCCCGCCGACGGTGTTCCACGTCCAGCGGGAGGAGGCGGTGGCGGTGAGGTAGGCGTTGGCGCCCCAGATCCGCGCGGTGCTGTTCTTGCGCAGGGGCTGCCAGCTCGGGTTCCCGACACGGCTGCTCTGCGACGCGTCGGTGACCGGGGTCAGCTCGCCGGTCGCCGTGTCGACGTACTCGACGGTGTGCACGTCGTCGCTGTTCGGCGAGGTGTGGGCGTCGAAGATGATCCGCTTGCCGGTGGGCGACCAGGACGGGGCGGCGTACCGGCGCGGGCCGGTGGTGAGCTGCTTGACGTCGGTGCCGTCGGCGTTCGCCGTGAAGATCTGCGGGTTGCCGTCGGCGTCCTTGCGGACGAACGCCAGCTTGGTGCCGTCCGGCGACCAGGCGGGCTGCTCGGCGTCGGCCACGGCGAGCTTGACCGTGTTCGCGGCGCCGTCGAAGACGTACACGGCGGCAGCGGCGTTGCAGCTGCCCGCACGGCGCTCGAAGGCGACCAGGCCGTTCACGTTCACGCTCGGCTCGGAGTCGCAGACGGTGGCGGGTTCCAGGCTCGCCGGCATCAGCGGGCCGGGCGCCCACGAGGCGTCGGAGGGTCCGTAGGCGAGCTGGCCGCCGCTGGCGAAGACGACGAAGCGGCCGCCGTTCCAGAAGGTCAGGTCCTCGTACGGGGCGCTGGAGCGCAGACCCTGCGCCCACGGCAGGGTGATCTTCTTGGTGCCGTTGGGCAGCACGCTGGAGATCTGGCCGGACACGCTGAGCACCCGGCTTCCGTCCGGCGCCCAGGTGGCGTAGCTCCCCACGTTGGGGATGGTGGCGGTCTGGCCGGTGACCGGGTCGACGAGCAACCCGCCGTCGTTGAGGATCTTGCCCTCGGTGCCCGGCCAGGGCCCCGCGTCGTCGGCGGCGGCGCCGGGTACGGCGGCCAGGGTGCCCGCGGCGGCGAGCGCCGCCACGGTGGCGAGCGCCGCGGCACGGCGGCGCGTGAACAGTCTCAAGTTGTCGACCCCCGGGGATCACATGTCGTCGGAGCCGCGCGTGGGCCGGGTCGGGTCGGCGCCGTCCCCCGTCGCCGTTCCCCCTCGGCCGCACAGTAGTTTCACAGCGGCCGGATCACTGTAAATCGCTCCCGCCACAAAGGGAACGCGTTTACTGACTACAAACGTTCGAAATTGCCGCGCCTTCAGGCGACGCCCCGGCAGCGCTTGCGCACACGGGTCCCAGGGGGTGCGGGACAGGGCCCTGAGCACGCGGGCGTGCCGGACCCGGGGGCGGCTCAGCCATGGCGGCACTCGTCGGCCCGCGCCCGCAGCAGCTCCCGTTCCCGCTCGTTGCCCGTCATCGCCGCCGCCCGTTCGAACTCGGCCGCCGCCTCCGCCGTCCGGCCCAGCCGCAGCAGCAGATCGCCGCGGACGCTGGGCAGCAGGTGGTAGTCGCGCAGGGCGCGCTCGGCGACGAGACGATCGACGATCTCCAGCGCGGGCCCCGGGCCGTCCGCCATCGACACGGCGACCGCGCGGTTGAGCTCGACGACCGGGGACGGGGCACGGGCGGCCAGCAGTGCGTAGAGGGTGGCGATGGCCCGCCAGTCGGTGTCCTCGTAGGTGTGGGCGTGGGCGTGGCAGGCGGCCACCGCGGCCTGGAGCGCGTACGGCCCGGGGGCGCCCGTGGAGACGGCGCCCGCCCGGTCGAGGGCCGCGATGCCACGGGCCACGAGCATGCGGTTCCAGCGGCGCCGGTCCTGGTCCTTGAGGAGGACGGGCCTGCCGTCGGGAGCGGTGCGGGCGGCCGTGCGGGACGCCTGGAACTCCAGCAGCGAGACCAGGCCGTGGACCTCGGGCTCCTTCGGCATCAGGGCCGCGAGCTGCCGGGCCAGCCGCAGCGCGTCCTCGCACAGTGCGGGGCGCAGCCAGTCGTCGCCCGCGGTGGCCGCGTACCCCTCGTTGAAGATGAGGTAGATGACGTCGAGGACGGAGCCGAGCCGGGCCTCGCGGTCGGGTCCGTACGGCACCTCGAAGGCGATGTTCCTGGTGGCCAGGGTCTTCTTGGCGCGGACGATGCGCTGGGCGACGGTCGGTTCCGGGACCAGGAAGGCGCGGGCGATCTCGGGTGTGCTCAGGCCGCCGAGCAGCCGCAGGGTGAGGGCGATGCGGGCCTCGGCGGACAGCACCGGGTGGCAGGCGGTGAAGACGAGCCGGAGCAGGTCGTCGTCGATGGCGTCGGGGTCGGCGGGCTCCTCCGGCGGAACCGCCGGGTCCAGGCCGCGGCCGATCTCCTGGAGCTTGCGGGCGTAGTTCTCCCGGCGGCGGACGAGGTCGACGGCGCGGTGCCGGGCGGTGGCCGTGAGCCAGGCGCCGGGGTTGTCCGGCACACCGTCGCGCGGCCACTGTTCCAGGGCGGCGACCAGGGCGTCCTGCGCCAGCTCCTCCGCGATGCCGACGTCCCGCACGACCCGGGCGACGGCGGCGATGACACGGGGCGACTCGAGGCGGAAGACGGTCTCGATGGCGGCACGGGGATCCGCGGCCCCACGGGGGTCCGGGGAGGTGCGCGGGTCCGAGGGGGTGCGCGGGTCCGAGGGGGTGCGCGGGTCCGAGGCGGGCTGTTGTTCCACAGCCCACCATCGAACACCCCGGCGGTCGTTCAGGCCAAGGACGGATCAGCCTTCCGCGATCTCGCGCACCTCACAGGTCACCGTCCAGTGCTCCTCGTGCACCTTCAGGAACCGCTTCGTCCACTCGACGGCCTCGGCCATGTCCTTGCACTGCATGAGCGCGTAGCCGCCGACGACCTCCTTGGACTCGGTGAAGGGCCCGTCGGTGAGGGAGATCTTCCCGCCCTCCCAGTGCACGCGGACGCCCTGCCCGGACGGTGTGAGCCCGGCGGTGTCGAGCATGACGCCGGCCTTGGTGACCTCCTCGATCAGTTCGCCCATCCGCTGCATCAGCTCGGGGCTGGGGCCCTCGGCGGGGGCGGTGGCCTCGTCGATCTTCACGAGCGACAGGTAGCGGGGCATGGTGACTCCTCGGGTGCGGCGGGCCGGGTCCTTCCCGGCCTCTCACCCCTGCGTCGAACGGCGCGCCACCGGATCGACACCCCCACCCGACTTTTCCCGGAGAATTTTCCGGCCGGTGTCCGCTCCGACGTCCGCGCGGGCGTTTCCGCAGACGTTTCCGCGGATGCCGGTTCACCTCAGCGACGCCCACAGCCGACTCGCCGCCGGCTCCTGCGCCACCACCCGGTTGGGGTCGGAGGGTGCCGTCACGACGGGCATGGTCACCGTCTTGAGGCGGTCGGACGACAGACCCTGCAGGCTCCGGGCGAGCTCGGTCAGCTCGGCGAGGGAGTCGAGGCCGGTGTCCGTGGTGAGGCTGCCGGTGACCGCGTCGGCGACCTTGTACAGGCGGGCGGGGCTGGTCAGCAGGTCGGTCGAGGCGATCTGCGCCAGCAGGGCCTTCACCAGCGTCTGCTGGAGCCCTATGCGGCCGAGGTCGCTGCCGTCGCCGATGCCGTGCCGGGTGCGGGCCAGGGCGAGCGCCCGGGTGCCGTCCAGATGGTGGGTGCCGGCCGCGAGATGCAGATGGCTGCTGTCGTCGTCGATGTCCTCGCCGGTGGTGACGGTGACCCCGCCGAGCGCGTCCACCAGCTTCGCGAAGCCCGAGAAGTCGACCTCGATGTAGTGGTCCATGCGGACGTCGGTGATCGACTCGACCGTCTTGACGGCGCAGACGGGACCGCCGACCGAGTAGGCGGTGTTGAACATCGCGCCGTACGCCACCGCCGTCGAGCCGCCGCCGGCCAGCGGGCAGGCGGGGCGGGTGACGAGGGTGTCGCGCGGGATGCTGACGACGGTGGCCGCCGTCCGGCCCGCGTCGATGTGCACGACCATCGCGGTGTCGGAACGCGCACCGGAGCTGTCGCCGCCGCCGAGCGCCCGGTTCTCCTCGCCGCTGCGCGAGTCCGAGCCCAGCACCAGGATGTTCACGGCCTCGGTGGGCAGCGGCGAGGCGGACGCCGAGCCGGACGGGGCCGGGGTCGCTACCGCCTTCGCGGGGCGGTTGTCGCCGAGCGCGTTGTCGATGTCCACGCTCTTGATGTTGTCGTCGAGGCGCCAGTAGACCCAGCCCGCCGTCCCGATGCCCAGCACCAGGGCGGCGGCCAGGGTGAGACCGGCGGCCTTCAGTCCCGACCGCCGGCCCGGCCGTCTGCCCGCGTCGCCCTGCTCCTCGTGTCGCGTCACGCACAGGAACGTAAGTCCGAATTATGAGCGGACTGTTAGGACGGCAGCCTCACGACGAACTTCTTGTGAAAATCTCACGATCCGCCGCCCTGACCGGCCGTCAGGCCTGCGTCACCGCCCGTCCCGCGAGACCGTCGCCGCGAGACCGTCGGTTCGGCGGCACGGTCAGCCCAGTGTCACCGTCGGCACCGGATTGCTGCCGCTCCAGTTCGCGTTGAACCCGAAGCTCACCGAACCACCGTCCGGAACCGACCCGTTGTACGAGGCGTTCACGCACGTCACGGCCGCCCCGGACTGGGTGCAGCCGGCGTTCCAGGCCTGGGTGATCTGCTGGCCCGCGCCGTACGTCCAGGTCACCTTCCAGGAGGACAGCGCGGCGCCCGAGCAGGAGATCGTCACGTTCCCGGTGAACCCGGTGTTCCACTGACTGCCCACGCTGTACGCCGCCGTGCACGCGCCGGCCGGCGGAGGCGTCGTCGTGCCGCCCAGCGCCTCCGCGATGCCGTAATACGCCGGTTTCGGCGCGTAGTTCGCGTCGTACGGCGTCGCCGCCCCCTGTCCCGGGAAGGTGCTCTCCACCCAGGAGTCGGAGTCGGTGAAGCCCCACACGGTGAGGTTCACGCAGCGCGCGACCGCGACACAGGCCGCGGTGACGGCCTTGTAGTCGGCCTTCTGCTGGGCCAGCTCGGCGCTGTCCGACGGGAGCGTCATCCGGATGTCCAGCTCGGTGATGGACACGTCGACGCCGAGGTCCGCGAAGCGCTGGATGTTCTGCTGGAACGTGGACGGGACCTGACCGAGGACGAGGTGGGCCTGCAGGCCGACCCCGTCGATCGGGACTCCCCGTTCCTTGAGCGACTTGACGAGGTTGTAGAGGGCGGTCGACTTCGCGTTGACGCCTTCCACGTTGTAGTCGTTGATGTACAGCTCGGCGGCCGGGTCGGCGGCCCGCGCCCAGGTCAGGGCGTTGGCGATGTAGTCCGCGCCGAGGCCGTCGTACCAGAGGGTCGAGCGGTAGGTGCCGTCCTCGTCGAAGGGCTCGTTGACGACGTCCCAGGCGGCGATCTTTCCCTGGTAGCGGCCCACCTCGGTATTGATGTGGTTCTGGAGCAGGGTGCTCAGCTGGGCGGACGTCCAGGTGCCGTTGGTGAGCCAGCCGGGGTTCTGGCTGTGCCAGACCAGGGTGTGGCCGCGCACCTGCTGGTCGTGGGCCTGTGCGAAGGCCACGATCCGGTCGGCCTCCGCCCAGTCGAAGGAGCCCTGGGCCGGCTCCACCGAGCCCCACTTCATGGCGTTGCCGGGGGTCAGCGAGCCGAACTGCGTCCCGGCGATGTCGCCGTAGGTCCCGGTGAGCTTGGAGCCGGTGACCGCCGTGCCGACGACCTTCCCCTTGGCCGCGCCGAGTTCGCGCAGCGGGGTGTCGGCGGCGTGCGCGGCGGGCGGCGTGAGCAGCAGCGCGAGGCCGGTCACGAGGGACGCCAGGGACAAGCCTGTTCTCAGAGATCTCATGCGGGTAGCCTCCGAAAGTTTCGGTTGAACAACCGACTGGCTTCGGAGGAGTGTGGGGGCGCCCGCCACACCCGTCAATACGTCAACTTCCGGCCACACGCGCCTCCTGGGCCGGCGGCGCCCCGGTGCTCGTCCGCACGACCAGACTCGTCGCCAGCTCCACCCGGGTCGCCGTCGGCGCCTCCCGGGACGCCGAGCGCGCCAGCTCCAGCACCAGCCGGGCCGCCGCCTCGGCCATCTCCGTGAGCGGCTGCCGCACGGTCGTCAGCGGCGGGCCCACCCAGCGGGCCACCGGCAGATCGTCGAAGCCGACCACGCTCACGTCCTCCGGGATGCGCAGCCCCAGCTCACGGCCGGCCTCGTAGCAGCCGAGCGCCTGGAGGTCGTTGCCCGCGAAGACGGCGGTGGGCCGGTCGGGGCGGTCGAGCAGCTCGCGGCCCAGCCGGTAGCCGGTCTCGTGGTGGAAGTCGCCGGTCTTGATCAGCCGCGGGTCGACCGGCAGCCCGGCCGTCTCCAGCGCGGCCCGGTAGCCGTCGATCCGGGCGCGGCTGCACATCATCTGCGGCGGGCCGCTGATCGCCCCGATCCGCCGGTGCCCCAGCTCGACCAGGTGCCGGGTGGCGGCGAGGCCCCCCTGCCAGTTGGTGGCTCCGATGGACGGCACGTCGGCGCCCGGGTCGCCGGCCGGGTCCATCACCACGAACGGGATGGACCGGCTGGTCAGCAGCGCCCGCTGGGACTCGTCGAGCCCGGACAGGACCAGCACGACACCGTGCGGGCGGCGGGCCGCGACCTGGTCGGCCCAGGTCCGGCCGGGCGTGAGCCGTCCGGCGCTCTCGCTCAGCACGACGCTCAGCCCCGCGTCCCGCGCCACGTTCTCCACGCCCCGGATGACCTCCATCGCCCAGGCGCTCTCCAACTCGTGGAAGACCAGGTCGATCAGAGGGGAGCGGGCCGCCTCGGCGCGGCGGCGGCGGTAGCCGTGGGCGCGCAGCAGTTCCTCGACGCGCGTGCGGGTCGTCGGGGCGACGTCGGCGCGGCCGTTGAGGACCTTCGAAACAGTCGGTGCCGATACGCCGGCCTCGCGGGCGATCTCCGCGAGCGTCGCGGTCTGCGTCGCCCGCGCTTCTGTCCGCGTTTCCGCGGGCTCCGAGGGTGTCATGGCGGCGATCGTATCGCCACGCGACCTCTTGACGAACCTAGGGCGACGCCATAGGTTCCCGGAACATTCGAAGTACAGCTCGAAACATTCGTACGACTCGCTGTCCGCACCGACTGTCCACCTGGTGGCTCACCGACCTCTGACAGGAGTTTCATGACCACCGCCCCCTGGCGTGACCCCGCCCTGCCCGCCGCCGCCCGTGTCGACGACCTCCTCGCCCGGATGACCCTGGAGGAGAAGACCGCCCAGCTGTACGGCGTGTGGGTCGGCGCCGCGACGGACGGCGACGGAGTCGCCCCGCATCAGCACGACATGACCGCCGACTACGACTGGGACGAGCTGATCACCCGGGGGCTCGGCCAGCTGACCCGGTCCTTCGGCACCGCGCCCGTCGACCCCGCGCTCGGCGCCCGCGCGCTGGCCCTCGCCCAGCGCCGGATCGCCGCGGCCGGCCGCTTCGGCATCCCGGCCGTCGCCCACGAGGAGTGCCTGGCCGGTTTCACCGCCTGGCGGGCGACCGCCTACCCGGTCCCGCTGGCCTGGGGCGCCGCCTTCGACCCGCCGCTGGTGGAGGAGATGGGCCGGGCGATCGGCCGCGACCTGCGCGCGGTCGGCGTGCACCAGGGCCTCGCCCCCGTCCTGGACGTCGTCCGCGACCCGCGCTGGGGACGGGTCGAGGAGACCATCGGCGAGGACCCGTACCTGGTCGGCACGGTCGGGACGGCCTATGTCCGCGGGCTGGAGTCCGCCGGGATCGTCGCCACTCTCAAGCACTTCGCGGGGTATGCCTCCTCGGCGGGCGCCCGCAACCTGGCCCCGGTGCGGGCGGGCACCCGGGAGTTCGCCGACGTGACCCTGCCGCCCTTCGAGATGGCGCTGCGCGAGGGCGGCGCCCGCTCGGTCATGGCGGCCTACACGGAGCGCGACGGTATCCCGGCCTCCGCCGATCCCGAGCTGCTGACCCGCCTCCTGCGGGAGGAGTGGGGCTTCACCGGCACGGTCGTCGCCGACTACTTCGGCATCGGCTTCCTCCAGACCCTGCACCGGGTCGCCGGCACCCCCGCGGAAGCGGCCCACCTCGCCCTGGCGGCCGGCATCGACGTCGAGCTGCCCACCGTGAAGTACTACGGGGAGGCCCTGATCGCGGCCGTGCGCGCCGGCGGGCTCCCCGAGGAGCTGGTCGACCGGGCCGCCCGCCGCGTCCTGCTCCAGAAGTGCGAACTGGGCCTGCTGGACGAGGACTGGCAGCCGCCGAGCCCCGAGTCGGTCGACCTCGACACGGCGGGGAACCGCGCCCTGGCCCGCCGGCTGGCGGAGGAGTCGGTGGTCCTGCTGGACAACCCCGACGGGCTGCTCCCCCTCGCCCCCGACACCCGCGTCGCGGTGGTCGGCCCGCGGGCCGCCGACGCGCTGGCGATGCTGGGCTGCTACTCCTTCCCGTCCCATGTCCTCACCCACCACCCCGAGGTGGACCTGGGCATCGGCATCCCCACCGTGCTGGAGTCCCTGCGGACCGAACTGCCCGACGCGAAGGTCACGTTCACCGAAGGGTGCGGGGTCTCGGACCCGGACCCCTCCGGCTTCACCGAGGCCATCGCCCGCGCCGCGGAGGCGGACGTCTGTGTGGCCGTCCTGGGCGACCGGGCGGGCCTGTTCGGCCGCGGCACCTCGGGCGAGGGCTGCGACGTGGCCGACCTGACCCTGCCCGGCGTCCAGGGCGAACTGCTGGACGCGCTGGTCGCGACGGGCGTCCCGGTCGTCCTGGTCCTGCTCACCGGCCGCCCCTACGCGCTCGGCCGCTGGCACGGGCGGCTGGGAGCGGTCGTCCAGGCGTTCTTCCCGGGCGAGGAGGGCGGCCCGGCGGTGGCGGGCGTGCTGTCGGGCCGGGTGAACCCCTCGGGCCGCCTCCCGGTGAGCGTGCCGCGCCTGCCGGGCGGCCAGCCCTGGACCTACCTCCAGCCGCCGCTGGGCCTGGCCGGCGAGGTCAGCAACCTGGACCCGACCCCGCTGTACCCGTTCGGACACGGGCGCACGTACACGGAGTTCGGGTGGGAGGACTTCTCCGGCCCGGACGCGGAGATCGGCACGGACGGCTCGTACGACCTGGCGGTCACGGTCCGCAACACCGGGGAGCGGGCGGGCGCCGAGGTCGTGCAGCTCTATCTGCACGACCCGGTGGCGAGCGTGACCCGTCCCGACGTACGACTGATCGGCTATCAGCGGCTGGAGCTGGCGGCGGGCGGAGCGGCGCGGGTGACCTTCCGCTTCCACGCCGACCTGTCGGCGTTCACCGACCGCGCGGGACGCCGGGTGGTCGAACCCGGGGATCTGGAGCTGCGGCTGGGGACGTCCAGCGGACAGACGCGGGAGGTCGCCCGGGTGCGGCTCACCGGACCGGTGCGCGAGGTGGGGGCCGAGCGGCGGCTGCGGTGCGAGGCGGACGTCCTGCCGCGTTGACGCGTCCACGGGCGGTGCCCGTCCGCGGCGACGACGCGGTGCACTCCCCCGGGGCCCCGGCACCCGGCGCGCCCGGGGCACGGGGGCGCGAGGGCACGGGGGCCGGAGGCGCTACCCGTCGACCGGCTCGAACCGCCACCGGTGCGGTGCCCGGCTCGCCAACCCCGCTTCGGGATCCGGGAGTTCGGGGAGGACGGCCTCGTGGTCGGCGTCCCACCAGGTGATGACCAGCACCCGGTCCTGCGGGGCGCGGAAGGTCTCCCGGCGCGCGGGAGCGGGCGCGAGGTCCTGCGCCCGCGCCCAGGCCAGCAGTTCCTCGCCCCGGCCGGCGACCGCCCGGGCCTCCCACATCAGCGCGACCGTCATGAGTACAGGTTGCCCTTGCTGACCTCGTGGACGTGGTCGTGGCCGGGGGCGTTGCCGGGCACGTGCGGGTCGGTCACCGGCAGCGAGGAGTCCGCCGACAGGTCCCAGCCGGAGGCGGCGCGTCCCCGGGCCACCATCTCCGCGCCCAGGGCGGCCACCATCGCGCCGTTGTCCGTGCACAGCTTGGGGCGCGGGACGCGCAGCCGGATCCCGGCGGCCTCGCAGCGCTCCTGGGCCAGGGCCCGCAGCCGGGTGTTCGCGGCCACGCCGCCGCCGATCATCAGGTGGTCGACGCCCTCGTCCCGGCAGGCCCGTACGGCCTTGCGGGTCAGCACGTCCACGACCGCCTCCTGGAAGGAGGCCGCCACGTCACGGACCGGGACCTCCTCGCCCGCCGCGCGCTTCGCCTCGATCCAGCGGGCGACCGCCGTCTTCAGACCGGAGAAGGAGAAGTCGTACACCGGGTCCCGCGGGCCGGTCAGGCCGCGCGGGAACGCGATCGCCTTCGGGTCGCCCTCCCGCGCGTAACGGTCGATGACCGGGCCGCCCGGGAAGCCCAGGTTCAGCACCCGGGCGATCTTGTCGAAGGCCTCGCCCGCCGCGTCGTCGATCGTCGCGCCCATCGGACGGACGTCGGAGGTGATGTCGGTGGACAGCAGCAGGGACGAGTGGCCGCCGGACACCAGCAGCGCCATCGTCGGCTCGGGCAGCGCGCCGTGCTCCAGCTGGTCCACGCAGATGTGGGAGGCGAGGTGGTTCACGCCGTAGAGGGGCTTGCCGAGGGCGTAGGCGTACGCCTTCGCCGCCGAGACGCCGACCAGCAGGGCGCCCGCGAGGCCGGGACCGGCGGTGACCGCGATGCCGTCGAGGTCCTTCGGGCTCACCCCCGCTTCCTTCAGCGCCCGCTCGATGGTCGGGACCATCGCCTCCAGGTGGGCCCGGGACGCCACCTCCGGCACGACCCCGCCGAAACGGGCGTGCTCGTCGACGCTGGAGGCGATCGCGTCCGCCAGCAGGGTCGTCCCGCGCACGACGCCGACGCCGGTCTCGTCGCAGGAGGTCTCGATCCCCAGAACCAGGGGTTCGTCAGCCATTGTTCTCGGTTTCCTGTGTCCCTTGTACCGGGGTCGGTACGGATGTCGATGGATCGGTCAGCCGCATCACCAGGGCGTCCACGTTCCCCGGCTGGTAGTAGCCGCGCCGGAAGCCGATGGCCTCGAAGCCGAAGCGCTCGTAGAGCTTCTGGGCGCGGACGTTGTCGATCCGGCACTCCAGCATGACCTCGCCGCACTCGAAGGCGGTCGCCGCGCGCAGCAGCTCCGTCAGCAGGCGGCCGCCGAGCCCGGTGCCCCAGTGGCCGCGGGCGACGGCGATGGTCTGGACGTCGGCGACCGCGGCGAAGCCGCTGTCGGACCCCGTGCCGGCGGCGGCCAGGCCCGCGTACCCGACGATCCGCTCGCCCTCGGGCGTGGTCTCGACCGCGACGACATAGCGCCGGGTCGCCTCGGGGCCGCGGGCATGGGCCAGGTCGGACCAGAACATGCCCCGTGACCAGGCGTCCTCGGGGAAGAGGTCCTTCTCCAGCTCCAGCACGGGTTCGATGTCCCACCAGCGCATCTCCCGCAGCACGGGCCGGCCGGACGGGTTGGCGGCGTCGGTCACTTGGGGGTGACCACCTTGTAGTTCTTCGGCACCTGGGCGTCCGGCCTGCGCAGGTACAGCGGGCGCGGGGCCGGCAGCTCCTCGCCCCGGGCCAGCCGCTCGGCGGCCAGCGAGGCCAGGGCGGCGGCGGAGACGTGCTCGGGCTCGTGCGCGTCCGGGAAGGTGTCCGGGTACAGCAGCGCGCCCGCGCCCACGGACGGCAGTCCGGCCACCTCGTCGGCGATGTCGGCGGGCCGGTCCACCGCGGGCCCCGAGACGCGGGTCCGGGAGTTGTCGTACCGCGCCCAGTAGACCTCCTTGCGGCGGGCGTCGGTCGCCACGACGAAGGGGCCTTCGAGGTCGGAGGCGTAGGCGAGGCCGTCGAGCGTGCACAGGCCGTGCACCGGGACGCCGAGCGCGAGCCCGAAGGTGTCGGCGGTCATCAGGCCGACTCTCAGTCCCGTGTACGGGCCGGGGCCGACGCCGACGACGATCCCGGTGACGGCGTCGAGACTGCGCCCGGCGCCGGCGAGCAGCCGGTCCACGGCCGGCAGCAGCAGCTCGCCGTGCCGGCGCGCGTCCACCTGACTCGAGGAGGCGATGACGTCCGTGCCGTCGTGGAGCGCGACGGTGACGGCGGGGGTGGCGGTATCCAGAGCGAGCAAGAGCACGCAAACAGCCTACGGCTCCCGTGCCCCGGACATGGCCGCACCGGTCGGAGGCGTGAGGACTGCTAACGTCGCCGCGAAACGTGACGTACGGGACAGACTGGGTGGTCGTCGATGCCAAGCAACAGCGCGACTTTCGTGGCCGGGCTCACCTCGGCGGCTCTGGCGACGGTCGCGTTCCTGACGTTCCAGGCGTCGGCCGAGGCGCCGGCCGACCTGTCCCGGCCGCAGCGCAGCGGCGCTCCCGCGAAGGCGGTGAAGGCGCCCCGGGACAAGGACCGTCCCGCCGCGCTGCCGGCCGACTCCGGTCTCGGCGCGCGGGTCGTCTACTCGCTGGACGACGACCGGGTGTGGCTGGTGAGGCCGGACGGCGCGGTCAAGCGCACGTTCAAGGTGGCCCCCGGCAGTGTGGACCCGCTCCCGGGCACCTACGCGGTCACCTCCCGAGCGGGCGCCGTCACCGGCACCGACGGCACGCCGATCGAGCACGTCGTGCGCTTCGCGACCGTGCACAACGTGACGATCGGTTTCAGCGCGGCGCTGGACGGCTCGCTGCCCGAGCCCGACCCGACGGTGAAGACGGGCGGCATCCGGCAGACCGTCGCGGACGGCGACGCGATGTGGGACTTCGCGACGATCGGCCAGACCGTCGTCGTGATCCCGTAGGCGCCGCTCGTCCCCGGACGGCACGGCCGAGTGTCTCGTGAACGTTCCGACAAGACGTCGGCAAAATGTTGCGCCGGGTGTCCCGCGCGTGGTCACATGGTATCAACTTCGTAGTTAGGTCTACCTAACTACGCCCGCCCCCGAACCTCAGGAGGCGTCCATGTCGGTCACCGAACCCGAGGGCCGGCCGTCGCGGCCGTTCACGCTCGCCGGTGTGTCCATGCGGGAGCTGCTCGCCTCGTGCGCGGCCGCGGAAGCGGTCTCGACCCCTCCGCGGCTGCCCGACCCGGCGCTCGCGAAGCAGCCGGTGGAGCGCCCCGAGGCGGCGTGAGGCCCCACCGGCGGCCGGTCGCGGCCACCCGTCCGGCCCACCGGGCGCTGGTCAGGCCGACAGCACGCCGAGGTCCACCGGGGCCCAGCGCTCGCCGAGCCCCGTCACCGTCACGTGCCGCACCTCGTCCGTGGTGTCGCCGACGGCCCGGTGGATGAGGACCTGGAGCCGCTCGTCGGTCAGCTCCTCGACCTTGCCCTCGCCCCACTCCACGACGATCACGGACGCGGGCAGTGACACGTCCAGGTCGAGGTCCTCCATCTCGTCGAGCCCGCCGCCCAGGCGGTAGGCGTCGACGTGGACGAGCGGCGGCCCGTCCCCGAGCGGGGGGTGGACACGGGCGATCACGAACGTCGGGGAGGTGACCGCGCCCCTCACCCCGAGCCCCGCGCCGAGCCCGCGGGTGAGCGTCGTCTTGCCCGCGCCGAGTTCCCCGCTGAGCATCACGAGGTCGCCCGCGCGCAACAGCTCGGCGAGCCGGCGGCCCAGCTCACCCATCTGTTCGGGGGAGTTCACGACGATGTCGACGCGGTTTCCGAGAGACCCGGGCTCAGCCGGGTTGTGCGCTGCTGGTGCTTCCATAGCCGTTCACGGTAGCTCCTGCGGGCACGGCGCCCGCGCGGGTGAGCAGGTCGGCGAGGCGGTCGGTGACCACTTCCGGGTGTTCCAGCATCACCAGGTGCCCGGCGTCGGGCACGAGGACCAGTTCGGCGTCCGGCAGCAGGTCGGCGATCGCCTCGCTGTGCTCGCTCGGTGTGACGAGGTCCCCGATCCCGGCGAGCACCAGCACCGGCATGTCGGTGAAACCGGCCAGCGCCCCGGTCTTGTCGTGGTCCGTGAACGCCGGGTAGAACTCGGCGACCACGTCGATCGGCGTGCCCTCGATCATCCGCTCGGCGAACCGCGCCACCGCCGGATCCACGTCCCGCGAAGCGAACGAGTACCGCTTGATGATCCCGGCGAAGAGATCGGCGGTGGCCCGCCGCCCCTTCTCCACCAGCGCCGCCTGCTGGCCCAGCGCCTTCAGCACCCCCGGCAGCACCCGCCGCACCGCGTTCACGCCCGCGACCGGCAGCCCGAAGTTGACCTCGCCGAGCCGCCCCGACGACGTGCCCACGAAGGCCGTGGCGACGACCCGCTCGCGGATCAGCTCGGGGTGCAGCGCGGCCAGGGCCATCACCGTCATACCGCCCATGGAGTGCCCGACGAGCACCACCGGCCCCTCCGGCACGGCCGCGTCGATGACGGCCCTCAGGTCGTGCCCCAGCTGATCGATGGTGACCGGTTCGCCGTCCCGTATCTGGGCCGTGCCGCGCCCGGACCGGCCGTGACTGCGCTGGTCCCAGTACACCGTCCGTACGACACCGCGCAGGGCCGCCCGCTGGAAGTGCCAGGAGTCCTGGTTGAGGCAGTAGCCGTGACTGAAGACCACGGTGACGGGGAGCGGGGCCTTGCGCCCGAAGAGCCTGCGCCGCCGGTTCGCCGGTCCGCCCTGCGGCTCGACGTCGTCGACCTCGTAGTACAGCTCGGTGCCGTCCTCGGCGTACGCCTTGCCGGGGGTGCCGCGCAGGCCGCCGTACGGGCCCGTCGCGTCGAGGGCGAGCCGGGCCTTCGCCCGCATGCCGCGCCCGACGGTCATCCGCTCCAGGGCGACGCCCGCCGCGGCGCCCGCGGCGATCACGCCTATCGCGGCGCCGGCGATGCCGGTCGCCCTGCGCCACCCCCCGCCCGCCCCCGTGGCGGAGGCGGCAACCACCGCCGAGGCGGCGCTCGCCACCGCCTCCGCGCTGCTCTCGCTCACGTACCGCTCCTCTGTGGCCGATGCCCGTGTACTGACTGCGGGTTACCCGTCCTGGTCACTCATTCACATAGACGCGAGGAACGCGTGATCCGATGCGCGTGACGATCTCGTACCCGATGGTTCCGGCCGCCTGGGCCCAGTCCTGCGCCGTGGGTTCACCGCGGTCGCCCGGTCCGAAGAGGATCGCCTCCGCGCCGGGGCCGGGCTCGTCGCCGCCGAGATCGACGACGAACTGGTCCATGGCGATCCGGCCGGCCGCCGTCCGCCACTTGCCGGCGACCAGCACCGGTCCGCTCCCCGAGGCGTGCCGGGGAACACCGTCCGCGTAGCCGAGCGGGACCAGCCCGAGGGTGGTCTCGCCCGGGGTGACGTAGTGATGGCCGTAGCTGACGCCGTGGCCGCCCGGGACGTGCTTCACGAGGGCCAGCGAGGCCGCGAGGGTCATCACCGGGCGCAGCCCGAAGTCGGCGGCGGAGCCCAGTTCGGGGCTGGGCGAGAGGCCGTACATCGCGATGCCCGGGCGGACCAGGTCGAAGTGGGTCTCCGGGAGCGTGAGCGTGGCCGGGGAGTTGGCGATGTGCCGCACCTCGGGCCGCACGCCCTGCCGCTCGGCGTAGGCCACCATCTCGTGGAAGCGGTCGAGCTGGGGCGCGACGGAGGGATGCCCGGGCTCGTCGGCGCAGGCGAAGTGCGACCACAGCCCGGTGACCCGGAGCAGCCCCTCGCCCTCGGCCCGCAGCGCCTCGCCCACCAGCTCGGGCCAGTCGGCGGGCTGGCAGCCGTTGCGCCCGAGCCCGGTGTCGGCCTTGAGCTGCACGCGGGCGGCCCGCCCGGCGGCCCGTGCCCCCTCGACGGCCTCCCGCAGAGCCCAGAGCCCGCTCACCGACACGTCGATGCCGGCCTCGACGGCCTCCCGCCAGGGCCCGCCCGGCGTCCACAGCCAGCACATGATCCTGACGTCCGCCGGCAGCCCGCCGTCCGCGCGCAGCGCCAGCGCCTCCTCGGGTGTGGCGGTGCCCACCCAGCCGGCGCCGGCCGCGACCGCGGCGCGGGCGCAGGGGGCGGCGCCGTGCCCGTACCCGTCGGCCTTCACCACGGCCATGAACTCCGCGCCCGGCGCCTTGGCGCGCAGCGTACGCACGTTGGCCCGCAGCGCGGCCAGGTCGATCTCGGCACGGGCGCGCGAGGGGGCGGCGGGCGGCTTGGCAGTCTCAGTCATCGCGCCCAGTGTCTCAGAGGGCCCGGACAGCCCCCTAGGTACCGGGCCGGTGCCCCCACACGTAGACCCGGTCGCCCTTCTTCAGGACACCCCACAGCCTGCGCGCGTCGGCGACGGTGAGATTGACGCAGCCCATGGAGCCGACGGTGGTGTGGATGCTGTCGTAGACGGCGTGGAAGGCCTGCCCGCCGTCGAAGAACTGCGCATACGGCATAGGGGCGTTGTAGAGCGTCGAGACGTGGTTCTTGTGCCGCCAGTAGATGGTGTGCCACCCCTTGCGGGTCGGGTGCACGGCCCGTCCGCTGCGCATCGACACGGGGCCGAAGACGACCTTCGTGCCCTTCTGCACCCAGGTCAGCTGCCGGTCGAGATCGACGCAGGCGACCCGGTGGGTGCGCACCGGGCACTTCTTGCGGGCGTTGGGGTTCTTCCGCGCGGCGACGAGCTGCATCCGCGCCCAGGTGACGGGCCCGGCGAACCCGATCGCGGGCTGGATCCCCTGCTGCCGCTGGAACGCCCGGATGGCCTTGCAGTCGGCGGCGGACTGCTTCCCGTCCACGGTCAGCTTCAGCCACCGCTCGACCGCCCGCTGGTAGGGCCCGGCCTGCTTGCTGCACGCCAC
The DNA here is from genome assembly GCF_031456635.1 of Streptomyces sp. 3330. Taxonomy (NCBI): domain Bacteria; kingdom Bacillati; phylum Actinomycetota; class Actinomycetes; order Kitasatosporales; family Streptomycetaceae; genus Streptomyces; species Streptomyces sp. 3330. The sequence goes on along the minus strand of NZ_JAVDVA010000005.1, from coordinate 99,897 downwards.
CCGGGTCATCACCTCGTCCAGCGGCACGTGCTCGACGAGCGCGTACGTGCCCTCCGCCGCGTCCCGCGGCTCGACGGCGTCCTCGGCGGCGGTGGGCGTGTAGACCCTCGGCGCGAGCACCTGGTCGGGCGTGTCGATCTCCCAGGAGGGAGAAGACGGAGGGAAGGGGGCGGACGGGGTGGACGGAGGGGCCGGAGGGGCCGGAGGCGGAGCGGCGCGAGCGGGCGTGCCCAGGGGAAGAAGCGCGACGGCGGCCAGGAGGAGAGCCGCGGTTCGTGTGCTGAACATCCGATCAGACAAGCGCGCCCGATACGTCCCTCCGGACTGCCGCGCGGCGGCTTCACCCTTTCAGCGGGGGGACGGTGGTCCCATCCGTACGGCGTTCGAGGACACCGCCCGTTCAGTGCCGAAAGGCCGCAAAGGGGTCGGCGACCCGGCCCCTCACCGCCGCACGTCCCGCCAGGCCCCCGCGACCGCCGCGGCCACCTCGTGCGCGCCCACCGGCGCGCCGTCCGCGGCGAACCGCCCCGCCAGCCCGTGCAGATAGGCCCCCGCGCTCCCCGCGTCCAGCGCGCTCAGCCCCGCCGCCAGCAACGACCCCGCGAGCCCGGACAGCACGTCACCGCTGCCGGCCGTGGCCAGCCAGGCCGTCCCCGTCGCGTTCACCCGCACCACCCCCGCGCCCCCGGCGTCCGCGACCAACGTCGTCGACCCCTTCAGCAGGACGGTCGCCCGGTAGCGGGCCGCCAGCTCCCGCACGGAACGCAGCCGGGCCCCCTCCACCTCCTCCCGCGCCACCCCCAGCAGCGCGGCCGCCTCCCCCGCGTGCGGCGTCATCAGCGTCGGCGCGGTCCGCCCCCGCACCGCGTCGGCGTCCGCGAGCCGCAGCCCGTCGGCGTCGATCAGCACCGGCACGTCGGCGTCCAGCACCTCCGCCACCGTCTGCGCGTCGTCCCCGGCGCCCGGCCCGACCACCCACGCCTGCACCCGCCCGGCCTGCCGGGGCCCCCGGTCGGAGACGAGCGTCTCGGGGAACCGCGCCACGACCGCGTCCCCGGCCGGCCCCACGTACCGCACGGCCCCCGCACCGCCCCGCAGCGCGCCCGCGACGGCCAGCACGGCGGCCCCCGGATACCGGGCGGAACCGGCGGCGATCCCGACGACACCCCGCCGGTACTTGTCGCTCTCCCCGCCGGGCACGGGCAGCAGGGCGGCCACGTCCGCGTGCTGGAGGGCCGCCAGCTCGGGCTCGGCGGGCAGCTCGCCCCCGAGCCCGATGTCGACGAGCCGCACCGAACCGGCGTACTCCCGCGCCGGATCGACGAGCAGCCCCAGCTTGTGCGTCCCGAAGGTGACGGTGAGGTCGGCGCGGATCGCCTCCCCGTGCACCTCGCCGGTGTCCGCGTCGACCCCGCTGGGCAGATCGACGGCGACGACGGCGGCCCCGGTCCCGGCGACGATCGCGGCCAGCGAGGCGGCGTCCGGCCGCAGCCCGCCCTTCCCGCCGATCCCGACGATGCCGTCGAGCACCAGGTCGGCCCGCCGGACGACGGGTTCGGCGCCGGCGGCCTCGACCGCGCGCCCGCCGGCCCCCCGCAGGGCCGCCAGTCCACCGGCGTGGGTCCGCCCGGGCGCAAGCAGCACCGCGGTCACGCCCGCCCCGCGCCGGGCGAGCCGGGCGCCGGCGTACAGGGCGTCACCGCCGTTGTCGCCGCTGCCGACCAGCAGCACGACCCGGCGCCCGTACACCCGCCCCAGCAGGTCGGCGCAGGCGGCGGCGAGCCCGGCGGCGGCCCGCTGCATGAGGGCCCCTTCCGGAACCCGGGCCATCAGCTCCCGTTCGGCACGACGGACGGTCTCGACGCGGTAGGCAGTACGCATACGGTCGAGTCTCCCCCGGACTCCCCCGCCCCCGCACGCCGTCGGCCCACGTCCCGTTCCGCGGCCCGTGCCTCGGTCCGCCCCGCGGGCGGCGGGCGGCTCGGACGGCGTGGGGCTTCTCCTCGGTTCGCGGGCGTCCCGCACCGCGCCCGCGGGCCGCCCGGCGGCTCAGCCCTCGGCGACCACCACGGCCGAGGCGACCCCCGCGTCGTGACTCAACGACACATGCCAGCTGCACACCCCCAGTTCGGCCGCCCGCGCCGCGACGCTCCCCCGCACCCGCAGCCGGGGCCGCCCGTTCTCCTCGACGTACACCTCCGCGTCCGTCCACAGCAGCCCGGGCGGCGCCCCCAGCGCCTTGGCGAGAGCCTCCTTCGCGGCGAACCGGGCCGCCAGCGAGGCGACGCCGCGCCGCTCCCCGCTCGGCAGCAGGAGCTCGCTGTCCAGGAACAACCGCCGGGCCAGCCCCGGCGTGCGTTCCAACGACGCCGCGAACCGCTCGATCTCGGCCACGTCGATACCGACCCCGATGATGCTCATGCCGAGCACCCTACGGCCGGACCGTCACAGCCTGCTGCTAGCCTGCGGCGACTTGATCAAGCCGGGTCGCACCGGATGACTCCGCATCACATCGCGCGGTCATCCGGTCACCTCGGTGAAGAACCCGCCGCGCGCCCTGGGGGGCCAGCCCGCGCGCCGCGGACGGCTACGCCAGGGGGCGGAGGAATGACCAGCACCACCAACGGCATGTCCGGAGGCGGACCCACGAGCGCCGGGGGACCCACCTTCGACCCGTACGACAACACACCCGAGCTGATCCCGCTGCGCACCGCCGCGCAGGCCGGGCACTGGCCGACGGTGCGGGCCTTCTTCGCGGGGCTCGACTCGGTCGACAAGCTCGCCTCCGCCGCCGGTCTGCTCGCCGACATCGCCGGCGTCGAGAACTTCCTGGAGCGGGCGGCGGCGGAATCGCCCGGCGACCCGCTGCCCCGCACGCTGCTCGCCCAGCGGTACGTCTACATCGGCTGGGACATCCGCAGCGGCGCCCGCGCCCAGCACGTCTCGCGGGACCAGTTCGCCCAGTTCCACGACTGGCTGCGCCGGGCCGAGCACCTGCTGATCGAGATCTGCGCCGAGCACCCCTCGTACGCCCCCGCCTGGACCGCCCGGCTGATGACCGCGCGCGGGCTCCAGCTGGGGCAGGCCGAGGCGCGCCGCCGCTACGACCGCCTGTCCGCCCACCATCCGCACCACTTCCACGCACAGGTCCAGCTGCTCCAGCAGCTGTGCCCGAAGTGGAGCGGCTCCTGGGAGGCGGCGCACGGCTTCGCCCGCGAATGCGCGACCGCGGCCCCCGACGGCTCGAACTCCGGCGCCCTGGTCGCCCTCGCGCACATCGAGCGCTGGCTGGACCTGGACGGCGGCGAGGACGCGGCCTACATGCGGGGCCCGTCGGTCCGCGACGACCTGCGCCACGCCGCCCAGGTCTCCGTGCTGCACCCGGCCCACCGGCCGGACTGGAACTCGATCGGCGCGCACAACGCGTTCGCGTTCGCCTTCTCGCTCGGCAACCACTGGGACCACGCGGCCCCGCACTTCGCCTTCCTCGGCGACCGCGCGTCCGAGTCCCCGTGGCACTACGTGCCCGACAAGAAGTCCGCGTTCCTCAAGTCCCGCAAGGCCGCGCTGGAATCCCGAGGAGGCGGCAACCGATGACCACCGACCTGCACGAGCCCGACCGCGCCGCTCTCGCCGCGCTCGACGGCCTCGTCTCGTACACCACCACCCAGCACATCCCGACCCTCTACGCCCCGGCCTCCGGCAAGGAGATCACCGCCGGCCTGTTCTTCCGGGTGGGCCGCGCCGACGAGACGCTGGCCACCGCCGGCCTCACCCACCTCGTCGAACACCTCGCCCTGCACCGCCTCGGCCTGTCCGATCTGCACTACAACGGCGCGACGGCGAACGCGTACACCCTCTTCCACGTCACCGGCGGCGAGGAGGAGGTGGTCACCTACCTCAACAGCGTGTGCGCGGGGCTGCGGGACCTGCCGATGGAGCGGCTGGAGACCGAGAAGGAGATCCTGCGCACGGAGGCGGCAGGCCGCGGCGGCGGCCCCCAGCAGCAGATGCCGCTGTGGCGGTACGGCGCCCAGGGCTACGGCCTGTCCAGCTACAACGAGCTCGGTACCTGGAGCCTGACCCCCGACCAGGTGCGCCACTGGGCCGAGACCCGCTTCACCAGGGACAACGCGGTGCTGTGGATCACCAGCGACCACGTCCCCGCGGGTTTGGACCTCACGCTCCCCGAGGGCGCCCGCTTCCCCGCGCCGGCCGCGACCAGCGCCCTGCCGACCACGCCCGCGTACATCAGCGGCGACGACGGCCATGTCGTCCTCACCTCGGTGCTCCGCCGCTCGACCGCGGCCAGCGTGTTCGCGGACGTCCTCGGCCGGGCCCTCTTCCAGGACCTGCGCCAGGAGGGCGGCTACTCCTACTCCGCGGAGGCCGACTACGCCCAGCGGGACGCCGACTTCGCCACCCTCACCGCGTACGCGGACTCGCTCCCGCAGAAGCAGGACGCGGTCGTCGGCGGCTTCGTCGACACGCTCGCCCGGCTGCGCGCGGGCCGCATCGAGCAGTCCGAGCTGGACTCCGTCCGCGCCAAGCTCCTCAAGATGTACGACACCCCCGACCTCGCGGCCGCCGCGCTCCCCTCCTACGCGCTGAGCCTGCTGCTCGGACACCGGATCCTCACCCCCGAGCAGCACCGGGCCGAGCTGAACGCGGTGACCACGGACGACCTGCGCGAGGTCGCCCGGGAGACCTGGGACAACGCGCTCCTCCAGGTGCCGGGCCGGGGTGTCGACTGGGCGGGGCTCACCCTCGCCCCCCAGCACTCCCGGGCCGCCCTGACCGGCACCCGCCACCAGTCCCTGGAGGACGACGAGGTCACCCTGGTCATCGGCGCCGAGGGAGTGAGCCTGCTGACCCCGCGGGGCCCGGTCACCGTCCGCTACGACGCCTGCGCGGCGATGACCACCCGGCCCGACGGTGCCCGCACCCTGACCGGCCACGACGGCTTCTCGGTCACCGTGGAGCCCACCCTGTTCCGAGGGGTGACGCCGGAACGCGTCGCCGCCCTCGACGCCGCCGTGCCCGCGGAGGCGACGGTACGGATGCCGGCCCGCGAGCCCGACCGCGTCCCGCAGCCGCGCAAGCGGACCTCCGGCCCGCGCTCCTCCGGCAACGGCCGCTCCACCGCGGGCTGGACCACCGCGCTCTGGCTCGTCGGCCTGCTCGCGGCGGTGTGGGGACTGCTGTGCGCCGTCATCACCGCCGACGAGGCCGCGGCCGCCGCCCCGGAGTGGGACGCGGTGGCCGGCGTCTGGATCCTGGAACTCCCCCTCGCCTTCGCGACCTGGAAGGTGTTCGCGGCAAGGCGGCAGCGCAGGCGGAGCTGACGCGTCGCTCCTGACCGTGGGCGACCGCTACGGCGATCACCCACGGTCAGGTGCGCGGGAACCCGCGTGCCGGTCGGCCCGCATCGGCGCCCGCCCGCGCACCACGTCCGCCCGCGCGCAGCACCCGCCCCGTCGGGCCCCCGCTCAGCGAACGCCGCTCACTCCACCGTCACCGACTTCGCGAGGTTGCGGGGCTGATCCACCTCGTTGCCCCGCGCCGTCGCCAGCTCGCACGCGAAGACCTGCAACGGGACCGTGGCGACCAGCGGCGACAGCAGCACCGGCGTGACCGGGATCCGCACCAGATGGTCGGCGTACGGCACCACCGCCTCGTCCCCCTCCTCCGCGATCACGATCGTCCGCGCGCCCCGGGCCCGGATCTCCTGGATGTTGGACACGATCTTGTCGTGCAGGACGGACCGCCCCCGTGGCGAGGGCACCACCACGACGACCGGCAGATCCTCCTCGATGAGCGCGATCGGCCCGTGCTTCAGCTCGCCCGCGGCGAACCCCTCCGCGTGCATGTAGGCGAGTTCCTTCAGCTTCAGCGCGCCCTCCAGGGCGACGGGGTAGCCGACGTGCCGCCCGAGGAACAGCACGGTGTCCTTGTGGGCGAGGGACCGCGCCAGCTCCCGCACCGGCCCCATGGTCTCCAGCACCCGCTCGACCGCGCCGGAGATCTGCGCGAGGTCCCGGACGACGGCCCGGATCTCGTCGCCCCACTTGGTGCCGCGCACCTGCCCGAGATAGAGCGCGACGAGATAACAGGCCACCAGCTGCGTCAGGAACGCCTTGGTCGAGGCGACGGCCACCTCCGGCCCGGCATGCGTGTACAGCACCGCGTCCGACTCCCGGGGGATCGTCGACCCGTTGGTGTTGCAGATCGCCAGCACCTTGGACCCCTGCTCGCGCGCGTGCCGCAGCGCCATGAGCGTGTCCATCGTCTCGCCGGACTGGGAGATGGCGATGACCAGCGACCGCGAGTCGAGAATCGGGTCCCGGTAGCGGAACTCGCTGGCCAGCTCCACCTCGCACGGGATCCGCGTCCAGTGTTCGATGGCGTACTTGGCGATGAGGCCCGCGTGGAAGGCCGTGCCGCACGCGACGATGACGACCTTGTCGACCTCCCGCAGCTCGGCGGCCGGGATCCGCACCTCGTCGAGCGACAGCACCCCGGAGGCGTCGACACGGCCGAGCAGGGTGTCGGCGACGGCCTTGGGCTGCTCGGCGATCTCCTTGAGCATGAAGTAGTCGTAGCCCCCCTTCTCCGCGGCCGACGCGTCCCAGTCGACGTGGTAGGAGCGGACGTCCGCCGGGCGCCCGTCGAAGCCGGTCACCGTCACCCCGTCCCGCCGCAGCTCGACGACCTGGTCCTGCCCCAGCTCGATCGCCGACCGGGTGTGCGCGATGAACGCGGCGACGTCCGAGGCGAGAAACGCCTCGCCCTCCCCGACCCCCACCACGAGCGGCGAGTTCCGCCGCGCGCCGACCACCACGTCCGGCTCGTCCGCGTGCGCCGCGACCAGCGTGAACGCACCCTCCAGCCGCCGGCACACCAGCCGCATGGCCTCGGCGAGGTCGGCCGTCACCGAGAACTCCTCGGCCAGCAGGTGGGCGACGACCTCGGTGTCGGTCTCGGAGAGCAGCTCGTGCCCCCGCTCGGCCAGCTCGGCCCGCAGCCCGGCGAAGTTCTCGATGATCCCGTTGTGCACGACGGCGACCCGTCCGGCGTTGTCGAGATGCGGATGCGCGTTGGCGTCCGTCGGCCCGCCGTGGGTGGCCCACCGGGTGTGCCCGATGCCCGTCGTCCCGGTCGGCAGCGGCCGGGCCGCGAGCTCCTTCTCCAGATTGACGAGCTTGCCCGCCTTTCTCGCGGCGGCGAGCCCGCCGTCCGCCAGAACGGCGACTCCCGCCGAGTCGTAGCCCCGGTACTCCAGCCGCCTCAGCCCGGCCATGACGACCTCTAGCGCCGACTGAGACCCCACGTATCCCACGATTCCGCACATGCGCGGCAGCCTACGGCCGAATCACTCCCGGAAAGAGCCTCCGCGTGCCCGATTTCGGAAATTCCCACGGCTGTACGCCGCCTCGGCCGAGCGTGACGGACCCCACCCGCCATCCCGTTCAAACTCCGTTAACAATGGACTGTGATCTCTCCGGTCTCCCCGATGCCCCGGAGCGCCCACCGGCACAGGCCGGAGGCGACTCCCTACGTCGACCTCACCCGCTCCGAGTGGAGCGCGCTGCGGGAGAAGACCCCGCTGCCGCTGACCGCCGAGGAGGTCGAGAAGCTGCGCGGCCTCGGTGACGTCATCGACCTCGACGAGGTGCGGGACATCTACCTCCCGCTGTCGCGCCTCCTCAACCTCTACGTGGGCGCCACCGACGGCCTGCGCGGCGCCCTGAACACCTTCCTCGGCGAACAGGGCTCGCAGTCCGGCACCCCGTTCGTCATAGGCGTCGCGGGGTCGGTGGCGGTCGGCAAGTCCACGGTCGCCCGGCTCCTGCAGGCCCTGCTGTCCCGCTGGCCCGAACACCCCCGCGTGGAACTGGTCACCACGGACGGCTTCCTGCTCCCCACCGAGGAGCTGGAGGCCCGCGGCCTGATGTCCCGCAAGGGCTTCCCCGAGTCCTACGACCGCCGCGCGCTGACCCGCTTCGTCGCCGACATCAAGGCGGGCAAGGGCGAGGTCACCGCGCCGGTCTACTCCCACCTGATCTACGACATCGTCCCGGACCGCAAGCTCACCGTCCGGCGCCCCGACATCCTCATCGTCGAGGGCCTGAACGTCCTTCAGCCCGCCCTGCCCGGCAAGGACGGCCGCACCCGCGTCGGCCTCGCCGACTACTTCGACTTCAGCGTGTACGTCGACGCGAGCGCCGAGGACATCGAACGCTGGTACCTCAACCGGTTCCGGAAACTCCGTCAGACCGCCTTCCAGAACCCGGACTCGTACTTCAGGAAGTACACCCAGGTCTCCGAGGAGGAGGCCGTCGACTACGCCCGCACCCTCTGGCGCACCATCAACAAGCCGAACCTGGTGGAGAACATCGCCCCCACCCGGGGACGGGCCACCCTGGTGGTCCGCAAGGGCCAGGACCACAAGGTGCAGCGGCTGAGCCTGCGCAAACTCTGACGGCTACCCTGCCTCCATGCTGCACCTGCGCCTGATCACCCCGACCGGCAGCACCGACGACGTGGTCGCGCTGATCGAGAACACCGTCGGCACCACCCACCTCGTGGTGATGCCGGGGGCCGCCCGCAACCCGGCCGGCGATGTCGTGCTGTGCGATGTGGCACGCGAGGCCGGCGACGAACTCCTCAGCGGTCTACAGGAGTTGGGCCTCGACCAGGACGGCTCGATCGCCGTGGAGAACATCGACCTGTCGCTCTCGACGCGCGCCGACAGGGCCGAGAAGGAAGCGCCGGGCGAGGGCGCCGACGCGGTCCTGTGGGAGCACCTCACGGACGCCACCCACGAGGAGTCGACGCTCTCCGTCACCTACCTCGCGTTCATCACCCTCGCCACGGTGATCGCGGCCTGCGGTGTGGTGCTCGACAACGCGGTCCTCATCGTGGGCGCGATGGCCGTGGGCCCGGAGTTCGGCCCGTTGGCCGGCGTGTGCACGTCGATCGTGCAGCGCGCTCCCCGGCTGGCCCTGCGCTCGCTGATCGCCCTGCTGGCCGGTTTCGCGGTGGCGATGGCGGTGACGGTGGGCTTCAGCCTCTTCATGGACGCGATCGACCTGTTCAGCAAGGAGCAACTGGAGGCCGACCGGCCCCAGACCGGCTTCGTCTACGCCCCCGACGCCTTCTCGTTCATCGTGGCCCTGCTGGCGGGCGCCGCCGGCACCCTCTCCCTGACCTCGGCGAAGTCCGGCGCCCTGGTCGGCGTGGCCATCTCGGTCACGACGGTCCCGGCGGCCGCCAACGCCGCCGTGGCCCTCAGCTACGGCGACATGGCACAGACCCGGGGTTCGACGGAGCAACTCCTGCTGAACCTCCTGGGCATCATCCTCGCGGGCACCCTGACCCTGCTGGCCCAGAAGTGGCTCTGGTCGAAGCAACGGCAACGCGCGAACGCGGGCTAGCGCGAGAGCCCTGCTCGCGGAGACCCGGGGGGGCGGGGCGACACCGCCCGGCCCCCCGCCTCCAGGGGTGCGGGGCTCCGCGGCTCCGCCGCGCGGGCGCGGCGAGCCGCGGCCCGCACGTACGGAACCCCACACGAAACCGCCCGCGAGGCGGCCGCGCCGTTTAACCCAGCGCCGACTTCACGACATCCGCCAGCCGCCCGGCGACCGACCGGGCCTGGTCGATGTCGGCGGCCTCGACCATCACGCGCACCAGCGGCTCGGTCCCGGAAGGACGCAGCAGCACCCGACCGGTGGCACCGAGCTCCCGCTCCGCCTCGGCGACGGCGGCCGCCAGCTCGGCCGAGTCCCGGACACGCGACCTGTCGACGTCGGGCACATTGATCAGCACCTGCGGCAGCCGCTCCATCACGGAGGCCAGTTCCCGCAGCGAACGCCCGCTCTCGGCGACCCGGGCGGCCAGCATCAGCCCCGTCAGCGTCCCGTCGCCGGTCGTCGCGTGGTCGAGGATGATCACGTGCCCGGACTGCTCGCCGCCGAGCGCGTAGCCGTGCTCCTTCATCTCCTCCAGCACATACCGGTCGCCGACGGCGGCCTGCACGAGCTGGATGCCCTCACGCTCCATGGCCAGCTTGAAGCCGAGGTTGGACATGACGGTCGCGACCACCGTGTCGGACCGCAGGGCGCCCCGCTCCCGCATGGCGAGCGCGAGCACGGCGAGAATCTGGTCCCCGTCGATCTCGTCACCCGTGTGGTCCACGGCCAGGCACCGGTCGGCGTCGCCGTCGTGGGCGATGCCGAAGGCGGCCCCGTGCTCGATGACGGCGGCCTTCAGCTTGTCCAGGTGCGTGGAACCGCACCCGTCGTTGATGTTGAGCCCGTCCGGCTCGGCCCCGATGGTCACGATCTCCGCGCCGGCCCGCGCGAACGCCTCCGGCGACACCCGGGCGGCGGCGCCGTGCGCCTCGTCGAGGACGATCTTCAGCCCGTCCAGCCGGTTGGGCAGCACGGCGATGAGGTGCGCCACATAGCGGTCGAAGCCCTCGTCGTACGACCGCACGCGACCGACGCCGCTGCCGGTCGGCCGGCTCCAGGGCGCGCCGGTGCGGTGCTCCTCGTAGACGGACTCGATCCGGTCCTCGAGCTCGTCGGCGAGCTTGTGGCCGCCGCGGGCGAAGAACTTGACGCCGTTGTCGGGCATGGCGTTGTGGCTGGCGGAGAGCATCACGCCGAGATCGGCGCCGAGCACTCCGGTGAGGTAGGCGACGGCGGGCGTCGGCAGCACGCCGACCTTCAGCACGTCCACGCCGGCGCTCGCCAGACCCGCCACCACGGCGGCTTCCAGGAACTCCCCGGACGCGCGCGGGTCACGTCCGACGACGGCCACCGGCCGGTGGCCCTCGAACGTGCCCGCCTCGGCCAGCACATGCGCCGCCGCGACGGACAGGCCGAGCGCCATCTCCGCCGTCAGATCCGCGTTGGCGACACCGCGCACGCCGTCCGTGCCGAAGAGTCGTCCCACTTGTCCTCCTGAGGAAGCGTCAGTTTCAAAAGCTCTGCGGGTGCGTCGGACGGTCGACCGGTCGGCCGGTCCACGGCGGCTCCGCATCCAGGCATTGGATGCCCTGAACATCCGATCACACAAGCCTTTGAGCACCTTGTGCCGTTATACGCCCACGGCTGCGAGAAAACGAACGCCCCGGCGACACTGTGGCGTGCCGCCGGGGCGTTCGGAGTACGCACGAGCGAACCGCGCGGGTCCGACCCGGAATACGTACGAGCAGGCAGCGAAGCTTAGCGCTTGCTGTACTGCGGGGCCTTGCGGGCCTTCTTGAGACCGGCCTTCTTGCGCTCGACCGCGCGGTCGTCACGCGTGAGGAAGCCGGCCTTCTTGAGGACGCCACGGTTGTTGTCGACGTCGGCCTCGTTCAGCGCGCGGGCGACACCGAGACGGAGCGCACCGGCCTGACCGGAGACACCGCCACCCGAGATACGGGCGATGACGTCGTAGCGGCCTTCGAGCTCGAGCACCTTGAAGGGCTCGTTGACTTCCTGCTGGTGCACCTTGTTCGGGAAGTAGTCCTCGAGGGTGCGACCGTTGATCTTCCACTTGCCGGTGCCCGGAACGATCCGGACGCGGGCGATGGCGTTCTTGCGGCGACCCAGGCCGGCGGCCGGCTGGGGCTCGCCGAAGCGGGAGGCCAGGGACTCCGAGGTGTACTCACCCTCGACGGGGACCTCGGACTCGGTGGTGTAGCTGTCGATGTCGACGAGCTCGGTCTCTTCGAGCGGCTGCTCGGCAGTGGTCTCGGCCACGGTTCTCCTCAGTTCTTTTCAGCTAGGGGTGTGGCCGGAATTACTGCGCGACCTGGGTGATCTCGAACGGCACGGGCTGCTGCGCCGCGTGCGGGTGCACGTCACCCTTGTAGACCTTCAGCTTCGAGAGCATCTGACGGCCCAGCGTGTTCTTGGGGAGCATGCCCTTGACGGCCTTCTCGACGGTCTTCTCGGGGTTGTTCGCGAGGAGGTCGTCGTAGCGCACGGAGCGCAGACCGCCCGGGTACCCGGAGTGGCGGTACGCCATCTTCTGGGTCCGCTTGTTGCCGGAGAGGTGCACCTTGTCGGCGTTGATGATGATGACGAAGTCACCGGTGTCGACGTGGGGCGCGTAGATCGGCTTGTGCTTGCCCCGGAGGAGGGACGCGGCAGTGGTGGCGAGACGGCCCAGGACGATGTCCTGAGCGTCGATGACGTGCCACTGGCGCGTCACATCGCCGGGCTTGGGGCTGTACGTACGCACGGTTCGTAGCCTTCGCTTCTTCAGTGAATTGGTCCTGACAAGGTCACCGAAGACGATCACGACAGCCCAGACCGCACTGCGGTGACGCAAACCGCGTGCTGGTCGCTGGTCATCGGCCCGGTGGACCGGTGTAAGGGCCCGTCCCGTGAGAAGAGCAAGCCAATACACAACGAAGATGCAGGATACCCGCGTCTCGGGGGCCGGGTCAAAACGGGGCCTGTCGCCCGATCACGCGTGAGCATGTCAGCCTCACCGGAACCCGCCGCCGGAAACCTGGTCCCGGAGTGGCCTGCGCCACACTACAGGTCCCGGCCTGGGCATATGCCGCACCAACCACCCGGAGATGTCACCTTTGCCCGCAGTCGCTCCGGGAACAGCGGGCACTCCGGCGCCCGTTGAGGCGGAACAGCATCCCCCGCTCCCCGTCTAAGATGCGGCCCATGAGCTATGGGCAGGGGGGACCTCAGTCCCAGTGGGATCCGTGGAAACCGAACTCCCAGCAGCCGTGGACCAGCGGCGATGACGGCCGGACCCCGGACTGGGCCGCGCTCGCGGAGGCGTCCGAGACGCGCAACAAACGCCGGCGGCTGTTCTTCATAGGCGGCGGCGTGCTCGCCACGGTCGCCATCGGCACCGCCGTGGCCATGGCCGTGGTCTCGGCGAGCGGCAGCGACGAGGCGAACAAGCCGACGTCCTCACTGCCCGCCGCCGACCTGCCGAGCGCGTCCGGCACCCCGTCCTTCGCGCCGACCAGCGCGCCGCCGCCGCTGGACCCGAAGGAGTTCGTCGCCAGCAAGGCCAAGGACACCGCCCCCAACGGGCCGGACCTGCTCTTCCCCGGCACGCAGCTGACCATGGGCTCGGCCGTGTACAAGAAGGGCCCCAAGGCCGACAGCACCAACTGCACCACCGGGGTCCAGGGCACCCTGCCCAAGGTGCTCACCGCCAACGACTGCACGCGCCTCATGCGCATCACCTACACCAAGGACAACATCGCGGTGACGGTCGGTGTGGCGGTCTTCGACACCGAGGCACAGGCCCTCAAGGTCAAGAGCCAGGCCGACAAGAAGAGCATCGTCAAGGCCCTCACCGGCGGGGACGTGAAGGCCTTCTGCGACGGCGCCATCTGCCGCTCCACCACCAACTCCTACGGCCGGTACGCCTACTTCACCATCACGGGCTTCACCGACGGCAAGGACGTCACCACCAAGGACACGGCCGTCTTCACCGCGGGCGACGACCTCGCGGAGTTCGCCTTCCAGCGGATCCGCCAGCGCGGCGAGGCCCAGGCGTCCGCGGCGGCCGCGAACTGACCGCGGACGCCGACGCGGGGCCGGAGCGTCAGCAGCACCCGGCCCCGGGCAGTGTCCGCCTGTTGCGCGCCTCCTTGTTGCGCGCGGCGAGCAGTTCGTCGGCCGGGTAGCCGACCTCCTCCAGCGTCAGCCCGTGCGGCCGTACGACATGCACGGCGGAGTCCCGCACGCCCGCGGCCAGCACCTTGCCGGGCCACTCCGGCCCCCGGTGGCCGTCGCCGACGAACAGCAGCGCCCCGATCAGGGAACGCACCATGTTGTGGCAGAAGGCGTCGGCCCGGACGGTCGCCGTGACGACCCCGTCCTCCCCGCGCGCCAGGCTCAGCTCCTGGAGCGTGCGGATCGTCGTCGCCCCCTCCCGCCGCTTGCAGTAGGCCGCGAAGTCGTGCTCTCCGAGCAGCCGCCGGGCGGCCTCGTTCATGGCGTCGACGTCGAGCGGCCAGTCGTGCCAGAGGACGTGGCTGCGCAGCAGGGGGTCGACTCCCCCCGGGTTGTCGGTGACCCGGTACGCGTAACGGCGCCAGATCGCCGAGAACCGCGCGTTGAAGCCCGCGGGGGCCTCCGCCAGGGACCAGATGCGCACATCCTTGGCGAGCCGCCCGGCGAGCCGCTTGAGCAGCTTCTCCCGGTGCTCGGCCCAGAGGTCCTCCGGCAGGTCGACGTGCGCCACCTGCCCGCGCGCGTGCACACCGGCGTCCGTCCGCCCGGCCACGGTCAGCTCGTACGTGGTCTCCCTCGACCGGGTCACGGTCCGCAGGGCGTCCTCGATCTCCCCCTGCACGGTCCGCCGCCCGCCGGCCTGCTTGGCCCACCCGGAGAACCCGCTCCCGTCGTACGAGAGGTCCATCCGCACCCGTACGAACCCGGGCTGTACTTCGTCACTCACCCCTAGATCCTCTCCACCCTGCGATCTTCGAAGGACGCCCCCGGGAACGGGCCCGGGAAGCGCCTTCGGAAACGCGGAACGGGCCCGCCCCGAAGGGCGGACCCGTCCACTGCCAGGCGATGCCTCAGGCGTCCTTGGACTCCTCGGCCGCAGCCTCGTCGGCCGGCTTGGTGTCCTCGACGGCCTCGTCCTTCTTGACGGCGTCTTCCTTGACCGCACGCTTGGTGGCGGCCTCGGCCTCACCGGTGGCCTGCTGCGCGACGGTCAGCGCCTCGACCAGCTCGATGACAGCCATGGGCGCGTTGTCGCCACGGCGGTTACCGATCTTGGTGATGCGGGTGTAGCCACCCGGGCGGTTCTCGTACCGCGGGCCGATCTCGGTGAAGAGCGTGTGCACGATGCTCTTGTCCGTGATCACCTGGAGCACCTGACGGCGGTTGTGAAGGTCGCCCTTCTTCGCCTTGGTGACCAGACGCTCGGCGTAGGGACGCAGCTTGCGCGCCTTCGCCTCGGTGGTGGTGATGCGGCCGTGCTCGAAGAGCGACTTCGCGAGGTTCGCGAGGAGCAGCTTCTCGTGCGCGGCGCTGCCGCCCAGACGGGCACCCTTGGTGGGCTTCGGCATGGTCTTTCTCCTAGGTGTCTGCCCCGGCCGTATCAGGTACCGGGGTCAGTGTCCGAGCGGGCGATTGCCCGTCGAAGATCCGACGAGCCCCGAAGGGCCGAGTCGGAAGGGGCGCGGGGAGCTGTGCGACGAGCCACAGCGCCCCCGCACCCGGGAACCGGCAGTCGGTCCCGAGCTCTCAGTACTGCTCGGTCTCGACGAAGCCGGCGTCCGCGTCGTCGTCGGCGCCGAAGGCGTCGGCGGCGGCGGTCGGGTCGAATCCGGGCGGGCTGTCCTTGAGCGCGAGGCCCATGCCGGCCAGCTTCGCCTTGACCTCGTCGATGGACTTCGCACCGAAGTTGCGGATGTCCAGCAGGTCGGCCTCGGAACGGGCGACGAGCTCACCCACGGAGTGGATGCCCTCACGCTTGAGGCAGTTGTACGACCGAACGGTGAGCTCGAGCTCCTCGATCGGCAGGGCGAGATCAGCGGCGAGGGCGGCGTCCGTGGGGGACGGGCCCATGTCGATGCCCTCGGCGTCGATGTTCAGCTCGCGGGCGAGACCGAACAGCTCGACCAGCGTCTTACCGGCGGAGGCCATGGCGTCACGGGGACGCATCGCCTGCTTGGTCTCGACGTCGACGATCAGCTTGTCGAAGTCGGTGCGCTGCTCGACACGCGTGGCCTCGACCTTGTACGTGACCTTGAGAACCGGCGAGTAGATGGAGTCGACCGGAACCCGGCCGATCTCCTGGCCCACCTGCTTGTTCTGCACGGCGGAGACGTAACCGCGACCGCGCTCGACGGTCAGCTCCATCTCCAGCTTGCCCTTGCCGTTGAGCGTGGCGAGGACGAGGTCGGGGTTGTGCACCTCGACACCGGCCGGGGGCGCGATGTCGGCGGCGGTGACCAGACCCGGGCCCTGCTTGCGCAGGTACATCACGACCGGCTCGTCGTGCTCCGAGGAGACGACCAGCTGCTTGATGTTGAGGATCAGGTCGGTGACGTCCTCCTTGACGCCCGGCACGGTGGTGAACTCGTGCAGCACGCCGTCGATACGGATGGACGTGACCGCCGCACCCGGGATCGAGGACAGGAGGGTCCGGCGGAGGGAGTTGCCGAGGGTGTAACCGAAGCCCGGCTCCAGCGGCTCGATCACGAACCGGGAGCGGAATTCGTCGACGACCTCTTCGGTCAACGAGGGACGCTGAGCGATCAGCATGTGGCGATCAGATCCTTCTTTCGTGGACGCCCGCTATTTGACGCCCGACGGAACCGTGCGTTTTCACCGCACGGGTACTGCAAGGGTACGGGCGATACGGCCCTTTACAGAGCCGTACCGCCCGAAAGCCTTCAGACCGACAAGCGGTCGTGCGTCAGACGCGACGACGCTTCGGCGGACGGCAGCCGTTGTGCGGGGTCGGGGTGACGTCCTGGATGGAGCCGACCTCGAGGCCCGTCGCCTGGAGGGAGCGGATGGCGGTCTCGCGACCGGCGCCCGGGCCCTTGACGAAGACGTCGACCTTGCGCATGCCGTGCTCCTGCGCGCGACGGGCAGCCGACTCGGCGGCCATCTGCGCGGCGAACGGCGTGGACTTGCGCGAGCCCTTGAAACCGACGTGGCCGGCGGAGGCCCACGAGATCACGTTTCCGGCCGGGTCCGTGATGGACACGATCGTGTTGTTGAACGTGCTCTTGATGTGCGCCTGGCCGTGCGCGACGTTCTTCTTTTCCTTGCGGCGCACCTTCTTGGCAGCGCCCTGACGACCCTTGGGGGGCATCTACAAACTCCTACGGGGAGGTGGTCGGTCCTACAGCGAAGACCGCTGATGAAGCGTTGTCCCGCTGAGGACTACTTCTTGCCCGGCTTCTTCTTGCCGGCGATGGCGCGACGCGGGCCCTTACGGGTACGAGCGTTCGTGCTGGTGCGCTGACCGCGGACAGGCAGACCGCGACGGTGACGGAGACCCTGGTAGCAACCGATCTCGACCTTGCGGCGGATGTCGGCCTGGATCTCGCGACGGAGGTCACCCTCGGTCTTGATGTTGGCGTCCACGTACTCGCGGATCGCGACGAGCTGCTCCTCGGAGAGGTCGCGAACGCGGGTGTTCGGGTCGACGCCGGTCGCTGCCAGCGTCTCCTGGGAGAGGGTCCGGCCGATGCCGAACACGTAGGTGAGGGCGACCTCCACACGCTTTTCGCGCGGGATGTCGACACCGGAAACGCGTGCCATTCAATGGCTCCAGTTGATCTTCGGAGGTCTTCCGCAGAACCGACTCCCATCCGCCGGCCTCCTCCTGCCGCTCTCAGAGCGCGGCCGAGGATTTGGTACGAACGGGTCCCCGGCCTCCGAGCCGGGGGTGTCAGGAGGGAGAACCCGCCTGGGATCTGCGTATGAACAAAACTGCTCGCGTCGCGCGAAGTCTCTGCGATGTCGATGCAGAGGGTGTGATCTGTAAGCGATCAGCCCTGGCGCTGCTTGTGGCGCGGGTTCTCGCAAATGACCATGACCCGACCGTGACGGCGGATCACCCTGCACTTGTCGCAGATCTTCTTGACGCTCGGCTTGACCTTCATGGGATGTGAGGTTCTCCGGGTCAGTTGCCGGCAACCCCGCACGCGAGACCGCGCACAGGGCCTGGGCAAGATCTACTTGTAGCGGTAGACGATCCGGCCACGCGTCAGGTCGTACGGAGACAACTCCACCACGACCCGGTCGTCAGGGAGGATACGGATGTAGTGCATACGCATCTTGCCGCTGATGTGTGCCAGGACCTGGTGGCCGTTCTGGAGCTCGACCTTGAACATGGCGTTCGGAAGAGACTCGACGACAGTGCCCTCGATCTCGATGGCACCTTGCTTCTTGGCCACGCTTCGCCCTTCGAATCGACTACCTTGATCGACTCCCCTGCGTTTCCCCGAGGGGTGCATGCAGACATGCGGGTGCACGAGAGCCGACGAGTCAGTCTACGTCAGGCCCCGCCGAAAGACGAATCGAGAAGTCTGCCCCGCGGGCGAGATCCTTAAGCGACCCGCGCGCCCGCCCCGGCGTCCGAGGACGAGGCCGACCGGGCCGGAACGGGCGTCCGGGGGCACGGCACCCGGTGCGGGAAGGGCAGGGGAAGGAAAGGGGCGACGGGGGCGAGAAGCCCCGCAGCGCGCCCCGGAAGGGGGTCCTCAGGCCAGCGGGTCCGGCGCCGCCACGACCCCGTGCTCCGCCAGCTTCGCCTTGCCCCCGTCGACGGCCGTCAGCACCAGCGGGCCCGCCTCGGTCAGCGCGACCGAGTGCTCCCAGTGCGAGGACCAGGTGCCGTCGGTCGTGATGACCGTCCAGTCGTCCTCGAGGACCTCGGTGCGCGGGGTCCCCAGGGACACCATCGGCTCGATGGCCAGGCAGAAGCCGGGGACCAGCTTCGGCCCCTTGCCCCGCCGGCGGTCGACGTAGTTCAGCAGGTGGGGGTCCATGTGCATCTCGGTGCCGATGCCGTGGCCGCCGTAGTCCTCGACGATCCCGTAACGCCCACCGCCCGGCTTGGGCTGACGGCGGATGTACGTCTCGATCGCGCGCGAGACGTCGACCAGCCGGCCGCCCGTCTTCATGGCGGCGATGCCGGCCCACATCGACTCCTCGGTGACCCGGGAGAGCTCGATCAGTTCCGGAGCGTGCCCCGAGCCGACGAACGCCGTGTACGCCGCGTCACCGTGCCAGCCGTCGACGATCGCGCCGCAGTCGATGGAGATGATGTCGCCGTCCTTGAGGACGACCTCGTCGGAGGGGATGCCGTGCACCACCACGTCGTTCACCGAGGTGCAGATCGTCGCGGGGAAGCCGCCGTAACCGAGGAAGTTCGACTTGGCGCCGTTCTCCGCCAGCACCTTGCGGGCGACGTCGTCCAGGTCCTTCGTCGTCGCCCCCGGCACCGCCGCTTCGCGCGTGGCCGCGTGGATGGCGGCGACGACCAGCCCCGCCTCACGCATCTTGGCGATCTGCTCGGGGCTCTTGATCTGCACCATGGGGGGCCTGCGCTCTCCGTCACTCAGGTCGGTCGGGTTACGTATGCACACAACAGTACGGCCGTGGAGTCCCGAAGGACTCCACGGCCGTACGGGGAGCGACGACTACTCGTCGTCGCCCTCACGCTTCAGTGCGGCCAGCGCACGGGCGGTGACCTCTTCCACCGGGCCCATGGCCTCGATGGTCACGACCAGGCCCTGCGACTTGTAGTAGTCGATGATCGGCTCGGTCTGCGTGTGGTAGACCTCGAGCCGCGTGCGGACCGTCTCCTCGGAGTCGTCGTCCCGCTGGTACAGCTCGCCGCCGCAGACGTCGCAGACGCCTTCCCGGGCGGGCTTCTTGTACGTCACGTGGAAGACGTGCGAGGAGTCGTTGCGGCAGATGCGCCGGCCGGCGATCCGCTTGACGACCTCCTCCTCCGGGGCCTCCAGGTCCAGTACCGCGTCCAGCTTGATGCCCTCGAGGGTGAGGAGCTCGTCCAGCGCCTCGGCCTGCGAGACGTTGCGCGGGAAACCGTCCAGCAGGAAGCCGCGCTCGGCGTCCGGCTGCTCCATGCGGTCCTTGGCCATGGCGATGGTGACCTCGTCGGGGACGAGGTTGCCGGCGTCCATGTAGGACTTCGCGAGTTTCCCGAGTTCCGTCTGCTGGCTGATGTTGGCGCGGAACAGGTCGCCCGTGGAGATGTGCGGAACGCGGAGCTTCTCGGCCAGACGTGTGGCCTGCGTTCCCTTTCCGGCGCCCGGCGGCCCGACGAGGACGATACGCATCAGCGGAGGAACCCTTCGTAATTGCGCTGCTGGAGCTGGCTCTCGATTTGCTTCACCGTCTCGAGACCGACACCCACGATGATCAGGATGCTGGTACCACCGAACGGGAAGTTCTGGCTTGCCCCGAAGCCAACCAACGCCATCGTCGGTACAAGAGCGATCAGACCCAGATACAGCGAACCCGGCCAGGTGATCCGGTTGAGTACGTAGGAGAGGTACTCAGCGGTCGGTCGGCCAGCCCGGATGCCCGGGATGAAGCCACCATACTTCTTCATGTTGTCGGCTACTTCCTCGGGGTTGAAGGAGATAGCCACGTAGAAGAACGCGAAGAAAACGATCAGCAGGAAGTACATGCTGATGTAGATCGGGTGGTCACCCTTGGTCAGGTTGGTCTCGATCCAGGTCTTCCAGCCGGAGGTCCCGCTGGAGAACTGGGCCACGAGAGCCGGGATGTAGAGCAGCGACGAGGCGAAGATGACCGGGATCACACCGGCCTGGTTCACCTTCAGCGGGATGTACGTCGAGGTACCGCCGTAGGACCGGCGGCCGATCATGCGCTTCGCGTACTGCACGGGGATACGGCGCTGGGCCTGCTCGACGAAGACCACCAGACCGACCATGACCAGGCCGACCAGGATGACGGTGCCGAACTCGATCCAGCCGTCCGCGAGCGTGCCCTGCTTCTTGATGGCCCACAGGGCCGAGGGGAAGGTCGCGGCGATCGAGATGAACATCAGGATCGACATGCCGTTGCCGATACCGCGGTCGGTGATGAGCTCGCCGAGCCACATGACCATGGCCGTACCGGCGGTCATCGTGATGACCATGACGATGGTGGTGAAGATCGCGCGGTCCGGGACGATGCTCGAGGCGACCGTGCAACCGGAGAACAGGGCGCCGCTGCGGGCGGTGGCCACCAGGCCGGTGCCCTGCAGGATGGCGAGCGCCACGGTCAGGTAACGGGTGTACTGCGTGATCTTCGCGGTGCCGGCCTGGCCCTCCTTCTTGAGGGCTTCCAGACGCGGGATCACCACGGTCAGCAGCTGAAGGATGATGCTCGCGGTGATGTACGGCATGATGCCCAGCGCGAAGATGGTGATCTGGAGCAGCGCGCCGCCGCTGAACATGTTCACCAGACCGAAGAGGCCCTGGTTGCCGGACGCCTCGTCCACACACCGCTGAACGGACGTGTAGTCGACACCGGGAATCGGAATATGTGTTCCGAGCCGGTAGATGACGATGATGGCGAGCGTGAAGAGCAGCTTCTTGCGCAGGTCGGGCGTCTTGAACGCCCGGGCGAACGCGGTGAGCACGGTGCCTCCTGCGACCCCCACGCATCTGCGTCAAGGGTGACGGTCTTGAGGGTCCAATAAGAACAACGACAACGACAACGACATGTGTAACGGTCGACTGCCGCTCAAGGTGCCCCATGGGAAGCATCTTGTGAAAGTGGGCAGTGCAGGTCACCTTACCGGCGAGAGTACCGCCCTAGGAACGACCAACCGGGGATACCCCATATGTGGGGTATCCCCGGTCGGGATCGCTCAAGTCATCGAGGCGCCTGTGGTGTTCAGACGAGCTCGGTGACGGTACCGCCGGCAGCGGTGATCTTCTCCTTGGCGGAGCCGGAGACGGCGTCGACCGTCACCTGCAGCGCCACGGAGATCTCGCCCTGGCCGAGGACCTTGACGAGGCTGTTCTTGCGAACGGCGCCCTTGGCGATGAGGCCCTCGACGGTGACCTCGCCACCCTCGGGGTACAGCGCCGCCAGCTTGTCGAGGTTCACGACCTGGAACTCGGTCTTGAACGGGTTCTTGAAGCCCTTGAGCTTCGGGAGACGCATGTGGAGGGGCATCTGCCCACCCTCGAAGCGCTCCGGAACCTGGTAACGGGCCTTCGTGCCCTTGGTACCACGACCGGCCGTCTTACCCTTCGACGCCTCACCACGACCGACACGGGTCTTCGCGGTCTTGGCGCCCGGGGCGGGACGGAGGTTGTGGATCTTGAGCGGGTTGTTCTCCGCCATGATCAGTCGACCTCCTCAACCGTCACGAGGTGGCGGACGGTGTGCACCATTCCGCGGAACTCGGGGCGGTCCTCCTTGACGACCACGTCGTTCAGGCGCTTGAGCCCGAGCGAACGCAGCGTGTCGCGGTGGTTCTGCTTGCTGCCGATGTACGACTTCGTCTGCGTGATCTTGAGGCGGGCCATTACGCACCAGCCCCGGCACGCGCACGAAGCAGAGCCGCGGGAGCGACGTCCTCGAGGGGCAGACCGCGGCGGGCCGCGATCTCCTCGGGACGCTGCAGGCCCTTCAGGGCCTCCACGGTCGCGTGCACGATGTTGATCGCGTTCGACGAACCGAGCGACTTCGACAGGATGTCGTGAACGCCGGCGCACTCGAGCACAGCACGCACCGGGCCACCGGCGATAACGCCGGTACCGGGGGAAGCAGGCTTGAGCAGGACAACGCCCGCGGCCTTCTCGCCCGTGATCGGGTGCGGGATGGTGCCCTGGATACGGGGGACCTTGAAGAAGTGCTTCTTGGCCTCTTCCACACCCTTGGCGATCGCGGCCGGCACCTCCTTGGCCTTGCCGTAACCGACACCGACGGTGCCGTCACCATCGCCCACCACGACCAGCGCGGTGAAGCTGAAGCGACGACCACCCTTCACAACCTTGGCGACACGGTTGATCGCGACGACGCGCTCAACGTACGCGGTCTTCTCGGCGGCAGCAGCGCCGCCGTCACGGCCCTTCCGGTCCCGCCGCTCGCCGCCACCGGCACCGCTTCCGCGGCGCTGGGGTCCAGCCATTGGATTACCTCTCTCTTTTTCCGCTAGCTACGCAGCGACCTAGGTCGCTAGCGCGACGGGCGACTCAGAACTTGAGTCCGGCTTCGCGGGCGGCGTCCGCCAGGGCGGCGATACGCCCGGCGTACTGGTTGCCACCACGGTCGAACACGACAGCCTCGACACCGGCGGCCTTGGCGCGCTCGGCGACCAGGGCGCCGACCGACTTGGCCTGCGCGGACTTGTCGCCCTCGCCGCCGCGGATCGTCGTGTCCAGGGTCGACGCCGACGCCAGGGTGTGACCCTTGATGTCGTCGATGACCTGGGCCACGATGTGGCGGTTCGAGCGCGTCACGACGAGACGCGGACGCTCAGCCGTACCCGAGATGTGCTTACGGATCCGGATGTGGCGACGCTTGATCGCGGCACGCTTGTAAGCGTCGCCCTTGAGGATCTTCTGTCCGTATGCCATGGCTTACTTACCCGCCTTTCCGACCTTGCGGCGGATGACTTCGCCCTCGTACTTGACACCCTTGGCCTTGTACGGGTCGGGCTTGCGCAGCTTGCGGATGTTGGCCGCAACCTCGCCGACCTTCTGCTTGTCGATGCCCTCGACCGAGAACCGGGTGGGGTTCTCGACCTTGAAGGAGATTCCCTCGGGGGCCTCGACGGTGATCGGGTGGCTGTAACCGAGCGCGAACTCGAGGTTCGAGCCCTTCGCGGTCACGCGGTAACCGACACCACTGATCTCGAGCTTCTTCACGTAACCCTGGGTCACGCCGGTGATCATGTTCGCCACCAGCGTGCGGGACAGGCCGTGCAGGGCCTTGCTCTGACGCTCGTCGTTGGGGCGGGTGACGTTCAGAACGCCGTCCTCACCCTTGGCGATCTCGATCGGCGCAACGACGGTGTGGGTCAGCGATCCCTTGGGACCCTTGACCGAAACCGTCTGGCCGTCGATGGTGACGTCCACGCCGGCGGGAACCGTGATAGGGAGCTTGCCAATGCGCGACATAGCTGTTTCCTCCGTTCCCTTCCGCTACCAGACGTAGGCGAGAACTTCTCCGCCTACGCCCTTCTTGCCGGCCTGCTTGTCGGTGAGGAGACCGTGCGACGTGGAGATGATCGCCACGCCGAGGCCGCCCAGCACCTTGGGCAGGGAGGTGGACTTCGCGTAAACCCGGAGACCGGGCTTGGAGATCCGCTTGATGCCCGCGATGGAGCGCTCACGGTTCGGGCCGAACTTGAGCTCGAGGGTGAGGTCCTTGCCGACCTCGGCGTCCTCGACCTTCCAGCCCGTGATGAAGCCCTCCTGCTGGAGGATCTCCGCGATGTGAGACTTGATCTTGGACGCCGGCATCGTCACGGAATCGTGGTACGCCGAGTTCGCGTTCCGCAGACGCGTCAGCATGTCTGCGATCGGATCAGTCATGGTCATGAATTGGCCTGTGGCCTCTCTCGCCGGGGTTTCCTGGTGCGCCATCCCTCTCCCCGATCCGAGACGGGACGGGTGCGGCGCGGTGGACCTACGGCGTAGTAAGTCGTACGGGCGTCAGGTGCCCAACCCTCCAAGCCTAAGCCATGAAGAGGTGGGCAACTGACACGCCCATTGCTTACCGAGAGCCTCTGGAACCCTTAAAAGGGGGTTTACCAGGAGCTCTTGGTCACGCCCGGCAGCTCGCCGCGGTGAGCCATCTCACGAAGGCACACACGGCAGAGGCCGAACTTGCGGTACACGGAGTGGGGACGGCCGCAACGCTGGCAGCGGTTGTACGCACGCACAGCGAACTTGGGCTTACGAGCAGCCTTTGCGATCAGAGCCTTCTTCGCCATCTCGCTCACGCCTCCTTGAAGGGGAAGCCGAGGTGACGAAGGAGCGCACGGCCCTCAGCGTCGTTGGTCGCCGTGGTGACCACGGTGATGTCCATACCCCGGACACGGTCGATCTTGTCCTGGTCGATCTCGTGGAACATGACCTGCTCCGTGAGACCGAAGGTGTAGTTGCCACGGCCGTCGAACTGCTTGGGGGACAGACCACGGAAGTCGCGGATGCGCGGGAGCGCGAGCGACAGGGTGCGGTCCAGGAACTCCCACATGCGGTCGCCACGAAGCGTGACGTGGGCACCGATCGGCTGACCCTCACGCAGCTTGAACTGCGCGATGGACTTGCGGGCCTTGGTGACGGCCGGCTTCTGACCGGTGATCGTGGTGAGGTCGCGGATGGCGCCCTCGATCAGCTTGGAGTCGCGGGCGGCGTCGCCCACACCCATGTTGACCACGATCTTGACGAGGCCGGGGATCTGCATGACGTTCTCGTAGGAGAACTCCTCACGCAGCTTGCCCGCGATCTCCTCGCGGTACTTCGTCTTGAGACGCGGAGTCGTGGTGGTAGCCATCAGATGTCCTCACCCGTCCGCTTGGCAACGCGGATCTTGTTGCCCTCGTCGTCGAAGCGGTAACCGACGCGCGTGACGACCTTGTTGCCGTCCTTCTCCACGACCAGCTGAACGTTGGACACGTGGATCGGGGCCTCGGTGGTCACGATGCCGCCGGCCTGGGAGCCCTTGGCGGTCGGACCGGCCTTCGTGTGCTTCTTGACCCGGTTGACACCCTCGACCAGGACACGGTCCTCGCGGGGGAAGGCCGCGATGACCTTGCCCTGCTTGCCCTTGTCCTTACCCGTGATGACCTGGACCAGGTCGCCCTTCTTGATCTTCATGCTTACAGCACCTCCGGAGCCAGCGAGATGATCTTCATGAACTTCTTCTCGCGCAGCTCCCGGCCGACCGGGCCGAAGATGCGGGTGCCACGAGGGTCACCGTCGTTCTTCAGAATGACAGCGGCGTTCTCGTCGAAGCGGATGTACGAGCCGTCCGGACGGCGGCGCTCCTTGACGGTGCGAACGATGACCGCCTTGATGACGTCACCCTTCTTCACGTTGCCGCCGGGGATCGCGTCCTTGACGGTGGCGACGATGACGTCACCGATGCCCGCGTAGCGGCGACCGGAGCCACCGAGCACACGGATGCAAAGGATTTCCTTCGCACCAGTGTTGTCGGCGACGCGCAGTCGCGACTCCTGCTGGATCACGTCTATCTCCTGTGTGTCTGCCGGTTCCCCGCAGGGGCCTCAAACGAGGACCCCTGCGGAGCCTGGCGGAACTGTCCTGCGAGGGATGCCCCGCAGGAAATTACTTGGCCTTCTCGAGGATCTCGACGACGCGCCAGCGCTTCGTGGCGGACAGCGGCCGGGTCTCCGCGAGGAGGACACGGTCGCCGACGCCCGCGGCGTTCTGCTCGTCGTGAGCCTTGAGCTTGTTCGTACGGCGGATGACCTTGCCGTACAGCGCGTGCTTCACACGGTCCTCGACGGCGACGACGACGGTCTTGTCCATCTTGTCGCTGACGACGAGACCCTCACGGGTCTTGCGGAATCCGCGCGCCTCAGTGGTGTTCTCGGTCACGTTGCTCTCGCTCATCAGGCGCTCTCCACCGTCTCGATGCCCAGCTCGCGCTCACGCATCAGGGTGTAGATCCGCGCGATGTCCTTGCGGACGGCCTTCAGCCGACCGTGGTTCTCGAGCTGACCCGTCGCCGCCTGGAAGCGGAGGTTGAACAGCTCTTCCTTGGCTTCGCGGAGCTTGTTGAGAAGCTCCTCGTCACCCAGTTCGCGCAGCTCGGACGCCTTGGTACCGGCCGACATCACGCTTCACCTGCCTCGCGCTTGACGATCCGGCACTTCATCGGCAGCTTGTGGGCTGCGCGAGTGAGGGCCTCACGGGCGATCTTCTCGTTGGGGTAGGACAGCTCGAACATGACCCGGCCCGGGTGCACGTTCGCGATCCACCACTCCGGAGAACCCTTACCGGAACCCATGCGGGTCTCGGCAGGCTTCTTCGTGAGCGGGCGGTCCGGGTAGATGTTGATCCAGACCTTGCCGCCACGCTTGATGTGGCGGGTCATCGCGATACGGGCCGCCTCGATCTGGCGGTTGGTCACGTACGCCGGCGTGAGGGCCTGAATGCCGTACTCGCCGAACGAGACCGTCGTACCGCCCTTGGCCTGACCACGGCGCTTCGGGTGGTGCTGCTTGCGGTGCTTGACCCTACGGGGGATCAGCATGTCGGTCAGGCCTCCGTTCCGGTGCTCTCAGCCGGAGCGGCAGCCGGAGCGTCGGCCTTGGGGGCCTCGGCAGCGGGAGCCTGCTGCGGCTTGCGACCGCGACCGCCACGCTCGCCACCGCGGCCACCACGGGCCGGGCGGTCAGCGCCGCCACGGGCCGGGCGGTTGCCGGCGCGGGCAGCAGCGTTCTCGGCGCGGACCTCGGCGATGTTCTTGACGTCGCCCTTGTAGATCCAGACCTTCACGCCGATGCGGCCGAAGGTCGTCTTGGCCTCGAAGAAGCCGTAGTCCACGTTCGCGCGGAGCGTGTGCAGGGGCACACGGCCCTCGCGGTAGAACTCCGAGCGGGACATCTCGGCGCCACCGAGGCGGCCACCGCACTGGATCTTGATGCCCTTGGCGCCCGCCTTCATCGCCGACTGCATGCTCTTACGCATGGCGCGACGGAAGGAGACGCGGGAGGAGAGCTGCTCGGCGACGGCCTGAGCCACCAGCTGAGCGTCGACCTCGGGGTTCTTGACCTCGAGGATGTTCAGCTGGACCTGCTTCTTGGTCAGCTTCTCCAGGTCGCCACGAATACGGTCGGCCTCGGCGCCGCGGCGGCCGATGACGATGCCCGGACGCGCGGTGTGGATGTCGACGCGGACCCGGTCACGGGTGCGCTCGATCTCCACCTTCGAGATACCGGCGCGCTCCATGCCGGACGTCATCATCCGACGGATGGCGACGTCCTCGCCGACGTACTCCTTGTAAGACTTGTCGGCGTACCAACGGGACTTGAAGTCCGTGGTGATGCCGAGCCGGAACCCATGCGGGTTAACCTTCTGGCCCATTACCGGGTTCCTTCCTTACTGCTGACGACCACGGTGATGTGGCTGGTCCGCTTGCGGATCCGGTAGGCACGGCCCTGGGCACGCGGACGGAACCGCTTCAGGGTCGGACCCTCGTCGACGTACGCCTCGGAAATGAAGAGGCTGTCGGCGTCAGTGTGGTCGTAGTTGTGCGCGGCGTTGGCAATGGCGCTGTCCAGCACCTTGCCGACCGGCACGCTCGCGGCCTGCGGGGCGAAACGCAGGACCGCCTGAGCCTCCGTGGCGTCCATGCCACGGATAAGGTCCACCACCCGGCGGGCCTTCATGGGCGTGACGCGGATGTACCGCGCCTGGGCCCTGGCTTCCATGGTTGTCCTTCCAGTGTCTGTCATGGTCATTCCACCCCGCGTTAGCGGCGCTTCGACTTCCGGTCGTCCTTGACGTGACCCCGGAAGGTGCGCGTCGGCGAGAACTCGCCGAGCTTGTGGCCGACCATCGACTCGGTGACAAACACCGGAATGTGGGTCTTGCCGTTGTGCACCGCGATCGTGTGACCCAGCATGGCCGGGATGATCATCGAGCGACGGGACCAGGTCTTGATGACGTTCTTGGAACCGGCTTCGTTCTGGGCGTCCACCTTCTTTACGAGGTGTCCGTCGACGAAGGGCCCCTTCTTGAGACTGCGCGGCATCTAAACCCGCTCCTAGCGCTTCTTGTTCGTCTTGCGGCGGCGGACGATGTACTTGTTCGAAGCCTTCTTCGGCGAACGAGTACGACCCTCCTTCTGACCCCAGGGGCTGACCGGGTGGCGACCACCGGAGGTCTTGCCCTCACCACCACCGTGGGGGTGGTCAACCGGGTTCATCGCCACACCGCGAACGGTCGGGCGGACGCCCAGCCAGCGCTTACGGCCGGCCTTGCCCCAGTTGATGTTGCTCTGCTCGGCGTTGCCCACCTCGCCGACCGTGGCGCGGCAGCGCTGGTCGACCAGACGGATCTCACCGGACGGCATACGAAGGTGGGCCATCGTGCCCTCCTTCGCGAGCAGCTGCACCGAGGCACCGGCGGAGCGGGCGAACTTGGCGCCGCCACCGGGACGGATCTCGATCGCGTGGATCGTGGTACCGACCGGGATGTTGCGGAGCGCCAGGTTGTTGCCCGGCTTGATGTCGGCCCCGGGACCGTTCTCGACGCGGTCGCCCTGCGACAGGTTGCGGGGGGCGAGGATGTAGCGCTTCTCGCCGTCCGCGTAGTGCAGCAGCGCGATGCGCGCGGTGCGGTTGGGGTCGTACTCGATGTGCGCGACCTTCGCCGGCACGCCGTCCTTGTCGTGACGACGGAAGTCGATCACTCGGTAGGCGCGCTTGTGTCCGCCACCCTGGTGGCGAACGGTCACACGACCGGCGTTGTTACGGCCGCCCTTGCTGTGCAGCGGGCGGACCAGCGACTTCTCCGGCGTGGACCGCGTGACCTCGACGAAGTCGGCGACGCTGGAGCCACGACGGCCCGGCGTAGTCGGCTTGTACTTGCGGATTCCCATTATTCAGTCCTCGTCCGATATCGGACGATCCGGACCGCCCTCAGGCGGTCGGACCGCCGAAGATGTCGATACGGTCGCCCTCGGCAAGGGTCACGATCGCGCGCTTCGTGCCGGCACGCTGACCGAAACCGGTCTTCGTGCGCTTGCGCTTGCCGATGCGGTTGATCGTGTTGACGCCGGTGACCTTGACCGAGAAGACCGCCTGGACGGCCTGCTTGATCTGGGTCTTGTTGGCGTTCGGGGCGACGATGAACGTGTACTTGTTCTCGTCGAGGAGCGCGTAGCTCTTCTCCGACACGACCGGCTTCAGCAGCACGTCACGAAGGTCCGTGAACGCCTTGCTGGGCGCGGTGACGACGGTGTTCTTGCCTTCGGTGGCGTGGCGCTTCGCCTTGGCGACGCGCGCAGCCTTGGCGACCTTGGCCGCCTTGGAGGCGATGCTCGGGTGACGCGTAGCCATCAGGCGTCACTCCCTTCGGTGTCGTTGGCCTTCGGGCCGGCGACGAAGGACTCGAGAGCGGCCTGGGTGAAGACCACGTCGTCCGAGACGATCACGTCGTACGTGTTCAGCTGGCCCGGCTCCAGGATGTGCACCTGGGGCAGGTTGCGGGCGGACAGCCACGCGGCCTCGTCGGCGCGGTCGACGACCAGGAGCAGGTTCTTGCGCTCCGAGATCTTGCCGAACAGCGTGCGAGCGGCCTTCGTGGAGGGAGCCTCGCCCTCGATCACGCCGGTGACGACGTGAATGCGGTTGTGGCGGGCCCGGTCGGTGAGGGCGTGACGCAGAGCGGCAGCCTTCATCTTCTTCGGGGTCCGCTGCGAGTAGTCACGCGGCTGCGGGCCGTGGACGACGCCACCGCCGGCGAACTGCGGCGCGCGGGTCGAGCCCTGGCGCGCACGGCCGGTGCCCTTCTGACGGTAAGGCTTCTTACCGCCACCGCGAACCTCGCCGCGGGTCTTGGTCTTGTGCGTGCCCTGACGGGCAGCCGCGTTCTGCGCGACGACGACCTGGTGGATCAGCGGGATGCTGACCTTCTCCACGCCGAAGATCTCCGCGGGGAGCTCGACGCTACCGGTCTTCTCGCCTGCAGGCGAAAGGATGTCAACAGTGCTCATCGGTACCTCAGGCCCCCTTGGCCGCAGTGCGGACCAGGACGAGGCCGCCGTTCGGACCGGGGACAGCGCCCTTGATGAGCAGCAGACCCTTCTCCGCGTCAACGGCGTGGACGGTCAGGTTCTGGGTGGTGACACGCTCGTTGCCCATGCGACCCGCCATGCGGAGGCCCTTGAACACGCGGCCCGGGGTGGCACAGCCACCGATGGAACCGGGCGAGCGGTGCTTGCGCTGGGTGCCGTGTCCGGCGCCGAGGCCCTTGAAGTTGTGACGCTTCATGACACCGGCGAAGCCCTTGCCCTTGCTCTTGCCGGTCACGTCGACCTTCACGCCGGCCTCGAACACCTCAGCGGTGATCTCCTGGCCGAGCGTGTACTCGGAGGCGTCCGCGGTGCGGATCTCGACGAGGTGACGACGGGGAGTGACGTCGGCCTTGGCGAAGTGACCCTTGAGGGGCTTGTTCACCTTGCGCGGGTCGATCTCGCCGAAGGCGATCTGGACGGACTCGTAGCCGTCGCTGTCGTTCGTACGGACCTGGGTCACGACGTTGGGGCTGGCCTTGACGACGGTGACCGGAACAACGCGGTTGTTCTCGTCCCACACCTGCGTCATGCCGAGCTTCTCGCCCAGGATGCCCTTGATCTGCTTAGCCATTCTTCAGATCACCGGCCCCTAAAGCTTGATCTCGATGTCGACACCGGCCGGGAGGTCGAGTCGCATCAGAGAGTCAACGGTCTTGGGAGTCGGGTCGAGAATGTCGATCAGGCGCTTGTGCGTGCGCATCTCGAAGTGCTCGCGCGAGTCCTTGTACTTGTGCGGCGACTTGATGACGCAGTACACGTTCTTCTCAGTGGGCAGCGGCACCGGGCCCGCGACCGACGCACCAGTGCGGGTCACCGTCTCGACGATCTTCTTCGCCGAGGAGTCGATGACCTCGTGGTCGTAGGCCTTGAGCCGGATGCGGATCTTCTGTCCCGCCATGGCTACTCAGTAGTCCTGTCTCTTCTAACGCTCTGGAACCAGATGGTCCGTTTACTTCGTTTCTCCGACCCACGCGGTCGGGTGTGTCGCGCTCCCGCCGACACAGATGCCCCTTGTTCGAACATCCCTGCTGGGAAAGCACGGCCCTTCCGGAACCGCAAGCCGGGGACGAAAGGTCCACCGGGTGCCTGGTCGGCGCTCCATTGACGCTTCCCGAAAGATTCCCGTACGTCCGCCCCAGCGCTGCCAAGAGGCAGTTAGGGCGACGAGTACTGTGGGACTCGCTTTCGGTCCTCCCGGCGGGAGGCGCGCAACATCAACACTCGACCGAGCAACTCCGACAGTCTGCCATATGGGGCACTCCCTTAGCCAATCAAGCCGGAGACAATACCCCGGACGTGACGTAGGTCAAACGCCGACCGGGCCGACCAGGGCCCTTTGCGCCCCGGGACGTGAGGCCGGTCACCGTGAACCCGTTCGAGGGCTGCGGGTAACAACCGGTGCATCCGACCGACGGCAGACACGGAGACCGCGTGAACAGCCCCCCTGGCGGACATGACGAGGACGCCGCCGTCATCGCCGACTCACTGGCCCGGCCCGAGGCGTTCGGGGAGATCTACCACCGGCACGCGGCGGTGATCCACCGGTACGCGGCCCGCCGACTGGGCGAGAACGCGGCCGAGGACATCACCGCGGAGACCTTCCTGGCCGCGTTCCGCGCGCGCGGGCGCTACGACATGTCCCGCGCCAAGGCCCGGCCCTGGCTGTACGGGATCGCCGCGAACCTGATCGGCAAGCACCGCCGTACCGAGGTGCGGGCGCTCAGGGCCATGGCCCGCACGGGCCACGACCCCGTGGCCGACTCCTGGACCGACCGCAGCGACAGCCGGGTGGCCGCCCAGGCCGCCCAGGGCCGCCTGGCCGGCGCGCTGGCCGGTCTCTCGCGCGGCGACCGGGACGTCCTGCTGCTGGTCGCCTGGGGGGACCTCGGCTATCAGGAGGTCGCCGAGGCGCTGTCCATCCCGGTGGGCACCGTGCGTTCCCGCCTCAACCGGGCCCGCAGAAAGGTCCGCCGCGCACTCGGTGACGTGGACCCCACGTTCGTACCCGACGCCCCGGAGGTGATCGGCCATGGCTGAGCCGGCGATGGACGAGATGACAGCGGTCCGGCGGCTGCGCGCCGACGCCCCTGTGCCCGACCACGCCCGGCTCGCCCCGGCCCGCCGACGGCTGCTGGACGAGATCGAGGGACGACCCCGGCGCGGGTACGGCGGCTGGCGGCTCAGGGCGCTCGGCGCGGTCGCCGCGGTGGTCGCGGCGGCCCTGCTGTCCACACTGACGCTGTGGGGGGACCCCACGGCGCCCGCGGATCGGACCGCGCCCGCCCCGGCGCACCGGTGGGTCTACCAGGAGATCCGGTACGACAGCTGGCCGTGCCTGTGGAACTTCGCCGCGCTGGGGTACGGCGGGGCCGGCGCGTTCTACCTGACGTCCGGACCACAGCCGTGCGCCGAGCAGCCCGCCCGCCGGACGGACG
Source organism: Streptomyces sp. 3330 (assembly GCF_031456635.1). NCBI lineage: Bacteria > Bacillati > Actinomycetota > Actinomycetes > Kitasatosporales > Streptomycetaceae > Streptomyces > Streptomyces sp. 3330. Next base: position 67,181 of record NZ_JAVDVA010000005.1, on the reverse strand, counting down.
ACGAGAGGTGGATGCGTGACGACGGCTCGAGGCAGGCCGTCGTCGACGACGCCGCGAGCGGTGCGAAGGGTGTGCACGAGTGGACGCCCCCCGACGAGACGTTCCTCTCGCCCCGGGCCGCCGACGCTCTGGTGGCCGACCTCCCCGAGGACCCCGCCGCCGCGCTGCGGCTGATCCGGGAGCGGTCCGTCTCCGACCGCGGCACCGACCGGGACAGGCTCACGCAGGCCCAGCGCGATTTCGACGCGGTGGTCGAGGTCCTCTCGGGAGCCACGACCGTCCCCTCCGGCAAGGCCCGTACGATCCACCGCATCATCACCGGTCTCGCCGGAGCCACCGAGCCCGTCGACACGACCGACGGCAAGGGACGGAAGGTCCTGGCGATCGGCATCGACGGCAACTTCCGCGACTACGCGTGGGAGCGCAACAGCATGCAGGTGCTGCTCGACCCGGAGACCTTCACCTACCGCGGTGTCCGCTGGGTGGCGGGCATGGACTACTACGTGGGCGGCAAGGCTTCGGGCGGCCCGTTCGTGCCCAGGGGCACCACGGTCGGCATGGCCACCCGTCTCACCACCGTCGTCGTCGACCAGGCCGGCGACCGGGACTGAGCCCGGGGCGACGCCGGCACGCGAAAGGGCCCGTACGACCGGAGTCGTACGGGCCCTCTCAGGTGCTTCAGCTCAGGCTGGAGCTACCAGGTCGATCGGCCAAGAACTACTTGGTGATCTTGGTGACCTGGCCGGCGCCCACCGTGCGACCACCCTCACGGATGGCGAACTTCAGGCCCTCTTCCATGGCGATGGGCTGGATGAGCTCCACCTTCATCTCGGTGTTGTCACCCGGCATCACCATCTCGGTGCCCTCGGGGAGGGTCACCACGCCGGTCACGTCCGTGGTACGGAAGTAGAACTGCGGACGGTAGTTGTTGAAGAACGGCGTGTGGCGGCCACCCTCGTCCTTGGACAGGATGTAGGCCTGGGCCTCGAAGTCGGTGTGCGGCGTGACCGAACCCGGCTTGATGATGACCTGGCCGCGCTCGACGTCCTCGCGCTTGATGCCACGGAGGAGCAGACCGACGTTCTCACCGGCCTGGCCCTCGTCGAGCAGCTTGCGGAACATCTCGATACCGGTGACCGTGGTGGTGGTCTTCTCGGTCTTGATACCGATGATGTCGACGGTCTCGTTGACCTTCAGGATGCCACGCTCGATACGGCCGGTGACGACCGTGCCGCGACCGGTGATCGTGAAGACGTCCTCGATCGGCATGAGGAACGGCTTGTCGACGTCGCGCTCCGGCTCCGGGATCGACTCGTCGACGGCCTGCATGAGGTCGAGAACCGACTGACCCCACTCCGCGTCGCCCTCGAGGGCCTTGAGCGCGGAGACCTTGACGACCGGCAGGTCGTCGCCCGGGAACTCGTACTCGGAGAGGAGCTCACGCACCTCGAGCTCGACGAGCTCCAGGATCTCCTCGTCGTCCACCATGTCGGCCTTGTTCAGGGCGACGACGATGTACGGAACGCCGACCTGACGGGCCAGGAGCACGTGCTCCTTGGTCTGCGGCATCGGGCCGTCGGTGGCGGCGACCACGAGGATCGCGCCGTCCATCTGCGCGGCACCGGTGATCATGTTCTTGATGTAGTCCGCGTGACCCGGGCAGTCGACGTGCGCGTAGTGACGCGTCTCCGTCTGGTACTCGACGTGCGCGATGGAGATGGTGATACCGCGCTGACGCTCCTCAGGAGCCTTGTCGATCTGGTCGAAGGCCGAGGCCTCGTTCAGGTCCGGGTACTTGTCGTGCAGCACCTTGGTAATGGCGGCCGTGAGGGTCGTCTTACCGTGGTCGATGTGACCGATGGTGCCGATGTTGACGTGCGGCTTAGTCCGCTCGAACTTCGCCTTCGCCACGGGGGTCCTCCTGGGAGTGGTTCTGGAACGCCTTGCTTCATCGGCGCCAGGTGATCTTTGCTGGAAAGCCCGGGTCCAGGGGGCAAACATCCAGGGATGCGGCTGTTTGCCCCCGAGGCTCCGGAGTCAAGCCTACGGCGTGTAAACCGAGTGTGTTACTCGCCCTTGGCCTTCGCGATGATCTCCTCGGCGACGTTCCGGGGAACCTCGGCGTAGGAGTCGAACTGCATCGAGTAGCTTGCGCGACCCGACGTCTTGCTGCGGAGGTCGCCGACGTAGCCGAACATCTCCGACAGGGGCACCAGGCCCTTGACGACGCGGGCACCGGCCCGCTCCTCCATGGCCTGGATCTGGCCACGGCGGGAGTTGATGTCGCCGATGACCTCGCCCATGTAGTCCTCGGGCGTGGTGACCTCGACGGCCATCATCGGCTCGAGCAGCACGGGGCTGGCCTTGCGCGCGGCCTCCTTGAAGGCCTGCGAACCGGCGATCTTGAACGCGAGCTCGGAGGAGTCCACCTCGTGGTAGCCACCGTCGAGCAGGATGACGCGCACGCCGGTCATCTCGTAACCGGCGAGGATGCCGAACTGCATGGCCTCCTGCGCACCGGCGTCGACCGAAGGGATGTACTCCTTCGGGATGCGACCACCGGTCACCTTGTTCACGAACTCGTACGAGGCGTCGCCGCCCTCGATCGGCTCGATCGCGATCTGCACCTTCGCGAACTGGCCGGTACCGCCAGTCTGCTTCTTGTGCGTGTAGTCGACCCGGTCGACCGCCTTGCGGATGGTCTCGCGGTAGGCGACCTGCGGCTTGCCGACGTTGGCCTCGACCTTGAACTCACGGCGCATACGGTCGACCAGCACCTCGAGGTGCAGCTCGCCCATGCCACCGATGATGGTCTGGCCGGTCTCCTCGTCCGAGTGGACCTGGAACGACGGGTCCTCTTCGGCGAGGCGCTGGATCGCGATGCCCAGCTTCTCCTGGTCGCCCTTCGACTTGGGCTCGATGGCGACCTGGATGACCGGAGCCGGGAAGTCCATGGACTCCAGGATCACGGGCTGCTTGTCGTCGCACAGCGTCTCGCCGGTCGTGGTCTGCTTCAGACCCATGACGGCGACGATGTCGCCGGCGCCGACCGCCGCGATCTCCTCACGCTTGTTCGCGTGCATGCGGTAGATCTTGCCGATGCGCTCCTTCTTGCCCTTGACGGAGTTCAGCACGGCAGTGCCGGACTCCAGGCGGCCCGAGTAGACCCGGACGAAGGTGAGCTTGCCGAGGTGCGGGTCGCTCATGATCTTGAACGCCAGCGCCGACAGCGGCTCGTCGTCGGACGGCTTGCGCTTGACGATCTCCTCCGGGTCCTTCACGTCGTGGCCCTCGATGGCCTCGACGTCCAGGGGGGAGGGGAGGTAGCGCACGACCGCGTCGAGCAGGGGCTGGACGCCCTTGTTCTTGAACGCGGTGCCACAGAACACCGGGGTGACCGTGGTGTCGTTGGACTTGCCGGACGCGATGGTGATGCGACGGATCGCGGCGTACAGCTGCTCCACGGACGGCTCCTGGCCCTCCAGGTACAGCTCCATGATCTCGTCGTCGTTCTCGGCGACGGTCTCGACGAGCTTGCCGCGGTACTCCTCGGCAGCCTCGGTGTGGGTGGCCGGGATGTCGACGACGTCGTACATCTCGCCCTTCTCCGCCTCGGCGGACCACACGAAGGCCTTCATCGTGACCAGGTCGACGACGCCCTTGAAGTCGGCCTCGGCACCGATCGGCAGCTGCATGACGATCGGCTGCGCGCCGAGGCGGCTGCTGATCATGTCGACACAGCGGTGGAACTCGGCACCGGTCCGGTCGAGCTTGTTGACGAAGCAGATACGCGGGACGCCGTAGCGGTCCGCCTGACGCCACACGGTCTCGGACTGGGGCTCGACACCCGCGACGCCGTCGAACACCGTCACGGCACCGTCGAGCACCCGGAGGGAACGCTCCACCTCGACGGTGAAGTCGACGTGGCCCGGGGTGTCGATGATGTTGATGGTGTGGTCGACGTCGGCAAGCGGCCAGTGACAGGTGGTGGCAGCAGAGGTGATCGTGATGCCACGCTCCTGCTCCTGCTCCATCCAGTCCATCGTGGCGGCGCCGTCGTGGACCTCACCGATCTTGTAGGAAACGCCGGTGTAGAACAGGATCCGCTCGGTGGTGGTCGTCTTGCCCGCGTCGATGTGGGCCATGATCCCGATGTTGCGGACCTTGGCCAGGTCAAGTGAAGTGGTAGCCATAAGGCTTCAGTCTTCTCTCGGTCTCGATGTGGGTAGCGACTACCAGCGGTAGTGCGCGAAGGCCTTGTTGGACTCGGCCATCTTGTGGGTGTCCTCGCGCTTCTTCACAGCGGCGCCGAGGCCGTTGGACGCGTCGAGAAGCTCGTTGAGGAGGCGCTCGGTCATGGTCTTCTCGCGACGGGCGCGGGAGTAACCGACGAGCCAGCGCAGCGCCAGGGTGCTCGCGCGACCCGGCTTGACCTCGATCGGGACCTGGTAGGTCGCGCCACCGACACGGCGGGACTTGACCTCGATGGTCGGCTTGATGTTCTCGAGAGCGCGCTTCAGCGTGATGACCGGGTCGTTGCCGGTCTTCTCGCGCAGGCCCTCCATGGCGCCGTAGACGATGCGCTCGGCGGTGGAGCGCTTGCCGTTCAGCAGCACCTTGTTGATGAGCGACGTGACAAGAGGAGAACCGTAGACCGGGTCGATGATGACCGGGCGCTTCGGGGCAGGGCCCTTACGAGGCATTTCTTACTTCTCCTTCTTGGCGCCGTAGCGGCTGCGGGCCTGCTTACGGTTCTTGACACCCTGGGTGTCGAGCGAACCGCGGATGATCTTGTAGCGAACACCGGGCAGGTCCTTCACACGGCCACCACGCACGAGCACGATGGAGTGCTCCTGCAGGTTGTGTCCCTCACCCGGAATGTAAGCAGTGACCTCGATGCCGCTGGTCAGACGCACACGCGCGACCTTACGCAGGGCCGAGTTCGGCTTCTTCGGGGTGGTCGTGAACACACGCGTGCAGACGCCGCGACGCTGGGGCGAACCCTCGAGTGCGGGCGTCTTGTTCTTCTCGACCTTGTCCTGCCGGCCCTTCCGGACCAGCTGCTGGATCGTAGGCACTACTTCTCCGGTTTCTGTGTGCCGAATGGTGAAGCTAACCTGGAACTTCGCCGACCCACGCGGTCGGGTGTGTCGAATCCGGCGGACTTCCGCCGCGAGGCGGGAAGAGGCGCAGATCACGGTGGCCGCTAGCTAGGCCCCGTGTGCGGTTGAAGACACGCACGAGGGCCAGGGCACACCCCAGGCACAAGGTCTGAGCGTACCTAGCGCATTCACTCCGGTCAAAACAGAAGCCCCGCTCCCGACACGCCGGAGGTTCACGAGCGCCGCCCCAGCCCCTGTGGTAGCGGCGCCGCCGGGTCCGCGGAACCCCCCGGGGGCGGCGCCGGGGACGGCACGACCGGGTCCCCGGCGGGGAACGGCCGCCGCGCCGCGTCCGCCGCCGTCCCCGCAGCCGCGCCGGCCGCCGTGTCGTGACCGATGAAGTACGTCGGACGGTTCTGGACGGCCGTGTAGATACGGCCGACGTACTCGCCGAGCAGACCCACGCAGACCAGCTGGACCGCGCCGATGAACAGCACGCCGATGAAGAGGGACGTCCAGCCGGGGACGGTGTGCTGGAAGGCGTGGGCGCTCAGGGTGTAGATCATCAGGACCAGGCAGACCAGGAACGCGAAGGCGCCCAGCCAGGTGGCGATGCGCAGGGGCGCCGCCGAGAAGCCCGTGACGCTGTCGACGGCCAGCCGGATCATCCGGCCGAGGGGGTACTTGCTCTGGCCCGCCGGTCGCGGGGCGCGCTCGTAGCGGACCTCGCCGCTGGGGAAGCCCAGCCAGGGCACGAGGAGGCGGTAGACCCGCTGCTGGTCCGGCAGGGCCTTCAGGGCGTCCACCGCGGCCCGGCTCAGCAGCCGGAAGTCCCCGGCCTGGGCCGGCACCGACGGACCGGCGAGCCGGCGGACCAGCCGGTAGTACAGGCCCGCCGTCCACCGCTTGAAGCCGGTGTCGCTGGCCCGGTCGGCGCGGATGCCGTAGACGATGTCGAGGCTCTCTGCGCGGGCCAGCTCCAGCATCTCGGGAATCTTCTCGGGCGGGTCCTGGAGGTCGGCGTCGATGCTGACGACGTACGCGCCGTGCGCCCGGTCCAGGCCCGCGGTGAGGGCGGCCTGGTGGCCGGAGTTGCGGCGCAGGCCGATGACCCGCAGTTCCGGCCAGCCGAGCCGGAAGGCGGCCAGCAGCTCGGCCGTGCGGTCGGTGCTGCCGTCGTCGACCGCGACGACCTCGTAGCCGACGCCGAGGTCCGCGAGGACCGGGCGCAGCCGGCTGACCAGCGCGGGAAGAACCTCTTCCTCGTTGTACATGGGTATGACGACCGACAAGACGGTCGCCGCGGCCGTGGTCTCCGGCACCTCGGTCATCCGTCCTCCCCCAACCTGTGGCGCACATGTGCGACTCTGTTGCGATCTTATGACCGCACTCTTATGACCACACTTCACGATCATCCGGACAACCGTGCCGCCCCTGGTGTCCGGCGATCGGCCGAGGGGGGACCCCAGCCATGAGCACGGCTTCCAGCGACACGGCGACGGGCTCCGCCGTGCCCGACGGGCCCGAGGAGCGCTCGCGGAAACCGCGCCGCCTCACCCTGCCGGACGGTGTACGACCGTACCTCGCCCCGCTGGTCCTCTACGGCGTCACGAAGCTCGTGGGCCTCACCGTCTTCGCCTGGCTCCTGGAGTCGGCCGACGAATACCAGAAGAAGAACCCCCGCTTCGGCGGCGGCGCCCACTGGTGGGACGTCCTCGCCACCTGGGACGGCTGGTGGTACCTCCAGGTCGCCGAGAAGGGGTACGACCCCCGCCCCCTGGAGCAGCTCGCGCCGGGCGGGCTGTTCACCGTCAAGCAGAACTCGGTCGCCTTCTTCCCGCTCTACCCGGGCCTGATCAGAGGCGTCTCCGAGATCACCGGGCTGGGGCTGTACGGCTCCGGGATCCTGGTCTCGGTGCTCGCCTCCTTCGTCGCGGCCGCCGGCATCTACGCCGTGGTCTCGACGCTCGCCGGGGTGCGGGCGGGCACGATCGCGGCGGGGCTGTGGGCGGTGGCGCCCGGCGCGGGCGTGGAGTGGGCGCTCTACTCGGAGTCCGTCTTCGTCGCCATCGCCTCCTGGTGCTGCTACTGCGTGATGAAGCGGCGGTGGGTCGCGGCCGGGCTGCTCGCCTTCGTGGCCGGGCTCAACCGGCCGACCTCCGCCGCGCTCATCGGCGCGGTCGGACTGGCCGCGATCGTCACCCTGGCCCGGCGGGAGAGCAGGCGCGAACACGGGATCTCGGGGCCCCTGTACGCCATGTTCGCCGCGCCGCTCGGCCTGCTCACCTACGTCACCTGGGTCGGCCTCAGCATGGGCGACCTCACCGCGTACTTCACGCTCCAGCGCGAGGGATGGGCGCACTACTTCGACTTCGGCTCCTACACCCTCCACGTGCTGGGCAACACGGCCGTGGGTCGCCACGACTACCTGTTCGCGTTCTCGGTCCCCGACCTCCTCGGCGTGCAGCTGGTGCTGGCGCTGCCCTTCCTGATCGCGCTGATGCTCCGCAAGAGGCCGCCGCTGGTGCTGGTCGCCTACACCCTGGCGAGCGTGATCACCGTGCTGGGCACCCAGCAGATGTTCGGCAACACGGGCCGGTATCTGCTGCCGGTCTTCCCGCTGCTGCTGGCCCCGGCGGCGGCACTGAGCCGGCTGAAGTGGCCGAGCCTGGCGGTGTTCTTCGGGACGGCGGCCATCGCGTCGGGGTGGTACGCGCACTACGTGATCTTCGAGTTGGGCATTCCGTAGGCCCGGGGCGGTGATCCGGGGCGGTGATCCGGGGCGGCGCGTCGGGGCGGCGGCTCGGTGGTCCGGGCGGCTCGGGTCGGTGTTCCGGGGCGATGATGCGGGGCGGCAGGTCGGGTCGGTGATCAGGGGCGGCGGACGGGCCGGAGGTCACCGGGCCCGGCGGGTGGCGCGTTCGGCGGCGAACACGTCCTCCAGACGGAAGAGCTGGGCCCGTCCCGCCTTGCCGGCCGGCTCCAGATGACCGAGCTGGACCCACTTGCGAATGGTGGCGGGTGCCACACCGACCTCCTGGGCCGCGAGCGGGCCGGGAATCAGGGTCGGCCGCTCGGCGGTGCGTCGGTCGGGGGTCCGCCGGTCGCCCGCGGAGCGTCGGTCGGCGGAGGGGCGTCGGTCGGAGGTCCGTCGGTCGGCGTCGGGCCGCTCGGGGCTGGTCATGCGCGCGCCCACTCCCTCTCGTCCCAGGTGTGCCGGTAGGCCGGGTCGTCGTGGCAGCCGCAGTCCGGTTCCGGGCAGCGGCAGGCCGGATTGACGCACAGGACGGCCGCCCGGTCGGGGAACGCCCGCAGGGAGACGGACTCGCACCAGGGGCAGCGGCCGGCGACCCGGACGACGGTCTCGGTGTCGCCCAGCGCGCGGGCGCAGCGGCGGGCCATCCGGCGGGTCTCGTCGCGCACGTGCGCGGCCAGGACGGTGTCGGCGGCCACGCGGTCGAGGAGGGACGCGATCCGGCGCAGCCGCTCGGGCACGGAGGCCCGGCGCGGGCGGGGCAGACCGAGCCGGTCGCGTACCGCCTCCTCCAGTTCGAGCACGCCGTCGGTGATGTCGCGGATGGCGTCGGAGACGTGCAGGCGGAGCGTGGCCGCACCGTGGCCGGGCGCCACGAGGCCGTGCCGCTGCTGAAGCAGCAACTGCTCCTCGCGCTCCTCGCGCAGACGGTCGCCGAGATCGGTGGGGGGCGGCGTCGCGGTGGCCGGGCGGTGGGCGGCGCCGGTGCGGCCGGGGACCAGTTCCGTGGACAGCTCGGGGAACTGCTGGAGAAGGGTGCCGATCCAGAGGGCGGCCTGGGCGGTGGGACGGTCCTCGCAGGATTCAGCCACGGGTGCCTCCCTGGGCGCGGGGGCGGGTGAGGCCGACGGCCGGGGCCGACGCGATGAGCTGCGCGGGCACGGGGACCGGGTGCCCGGAGCGCCAGAGGCGGCCGCCGCAGACGCCGTCGAACCAGTTGTCGGCCGGGGCCACCGCGTCTTCGCAGGCCCGCCGCACGCGGCAGCCGGCGCAGGCCCGGAGCGCGGGGGCGGCGACCTTGGCCTTCTTGGAGAAGACGACCCGTGGGGAGAGTCCGGCACAGGCGGCCGCGGACTGCCAACCGGGGGCTGACGGGCAGGAACTCGTTTCGGGCATGGACATGGGACCCCCCTGGGTTCGTGAACGAGCCGTACTCGGTGAACGCCCCCAAGACTTACAGATTGCGTGCGCGCCCGCAACGAGATTCGGCCGCACCCAGGCCTGCCCCTCCCCCGAATCTCCACGAACAGCACGAATTTTCCTCAGTGCTTGCTCGAGAGCACGTAATTCCGCGCGCGCAAGCAAGCTAAACTCTTGCCCACCCCCGAAGGAAGAGAGAAAGACATGACCAACCAGGGCTTGGACGCATTCGCCGCGTGGGTCGAAGACCTCATGCGCGAGCGCGGCTACGACATCGACAGTCCTCGCGGCGGCGGCAAGTCGAGGATCGCGGACGAGGCCGGGGTGCATCGCGCTGCGGTCACCCGCCTGCTCCAGCGGCAGAGCATGCCGGACCTGGAGACGACGCGCAGGCTCGCCCGCGTGCTCGGCGTGCCGGTCCGCGACATGCTCATCCGCTCCGGCCGGCTGACCGCGGAGGAACTGGCCGACCCGCACGACTACCTGGCCTCGCCCGCGCCCGGCGCGGATATCGGCCGTCGCCCCACGCTGGAGGAGGTCGCCGACCTGCTGGGCGTGCCCGCCGACCGGCGGGAGATGTTCGTCAGGGTGGTGGAGCAGTTCCTGCCGAGCGAGACCGAGTCCGAGGTGACGCGGGCGGGCGAGGACCGGCGGGTCCTGGTGGAGACGGCCGCGGCCGCGCCCACCGCCGACTGACCGCACCGGAACCGCCGGTCGCGCGTGTCGGGCCGGCGCCGATCGAAGGGCACCCGTGGGCCGACGGGAGCTCCGATCGACGAGTCGCCCCTCCCCGTCGAACCGCGAGAGCCCCCAGGGCCGCGCCCCGCTCGACGAGTCACCTCCCCGTTCCCGTGGGCCGAGAACTCCGGTCGACGGGCCACGCCCTTCCTGGAGCCGAGGGCTTCTGACGCCCCGAAGATCCCGAAGGGCCCGGTGGACGAGTCACCCCGCCCGTCACCCCGCCCCGCGGGCCGAGCGCTCCGATCGACGGGCCACCCTCTCCTGGGGCCGGGGCGAGGAACCCCGAGAGCCCCGAAAGCCCCGAAAGCCCCGAGAGCTCTGATGCCACGAGGGCTCCGGTCGCCGAGCCACCCCTCCTTCCCGCAGGCCGAGAGCTCGACCGACGAGCCCTCTCCCTCTCCCTGACCTGCGCTCCCGCCCCTCCCGTACCTCCTTTCACATCTCCCTCGCTGTTTTAGTTGCGTGCGCGCACGCTCGTCTGTCACAGTTGGTGCAGCGGCGGAGCTGTGACCGCGAGCCCCGAGCGGGCCGCACCCGCCGCCGTACGCCGGGCCGAGGCGCCGCGCGCCTCCCCTTCCCCGCCCCCGCGCGGCGCCCGCCCGGCGACTTCCCCTTCTTCACGGCGAGGTGACCCGGCATGACCACACCCACCCCACCGAGCGCCTTCCCGGACGTCGAGGCCCTGGTCGTCGACATCCTGGAGGCCGACTCGGCGCTCTCCACGGCGCTCGTCGCCGTCGAACCGCCCGCGAACTTCGACGGCACGACCGCCGCCGTCCTCGTCAACCGGCGCGGCGGCGCGTGGATCGGCGAGCTGCACGTCGACCAGCCGCTGATCGAGCTGGAGGTGTACGGCCCGACCAAGCAGGCCGCGCACGTCCTGGCCAACTCCGCCCGCCGCGCGCTGCTGGCCGCGGCCGGCAACCGGTACGGCACGAACCTCGTCACCGAGGTGGAGGAGCAGGACGGCCCGCGCTGGCTGCCCGACTACCTCTACTCCGCGGCCAACCGCTACGTCGGCGTGCTCAAGGTGTTCCTGGACGTCCACTGAGCCGAGACAGCCGTAGCCGTAGCCGTCCGTGGAGACGTCCGCGGACACGTCCGAGGTGGACGTCCGCAGAGACATCCGTCGAGACATCTGCGGCGAAGTCTGCGGAGGCGTCCGCCGCGACCTCTGCCGACGAACCCCGCGCGGGCGGTTCCCGCTGCGCGCCCCACCGACCGAAGGCCCCGCCGTCCGCACGGCGGGGCCTTCGCCGTACCCGGAGCGCTTGTCCACCGGGCGACGGCACCCAGCACCACCGCTCCACTCCACACCCCGTCACACCCCTTCCTAAGGAGACCCACCCATGGCAGGAACCAACTCCTCCGAGATCCGCATCGCAGGCGTCGGCCGGCTCTACGTCGCCGCCGCCGACACCAAGGTTCCGACGACCTTCTCCACCGACCCGTCCACCGACTGGGCCACCGGTTGGAAGAACCTCGGCTTCACCTCCGGTGAGGGCGTCACCTTCAGCAAGAAGGACAAGCTGGAGCCGGTCGACGTGTGGCAGGCCGTGAGCCCGGTGCACTTCGTGTACTCGGACCGCGACCTGACCCTGAAGTTCTCGCTGATGCAGTTCAACGAGGACACGCTGCCGTTCTTCATGGGCGGCGGCGCGGTCGAGGCGGTCACCGGCTCGACCGGCGTCTACAAGTACGAGATCGCCGACCGCCCGTACGCCGACGTGCGCGCCCTCGGCCTGGAGTTCACGGACGTCCGCGCCTCCGACGGCGCCACGGTGACCTACCGCTTCGGTGTCCCGCGCGGCCAGGTCACGGCGGCTGACGACATCAAGCTGGCCCGCAAGTCGGCGGCGCAGCTCGGCATCACCTACACGGCGATGGCCGCCGCCGACGGCTCGGCGCTGGCCAGCTTCGTGATGAAGGACGCCGCGTACGCCGCGTCCTGACCCACCGGGTCGGGGCGGGCGCCGACGCCGGCCGCCCGCCCCCACCCGGGCCCCGCAACACCCCTCTCCCCCGCAGAACCCACTCTTCTGCGGACCTCTCCCTGCCGCACACCTCTCTCTTCCGCAGACCCAAGGATCCGAGGATCCACGGACCCAAGGAGCACCCATCGCCATGGCCCGTTTCGACGTCAACGCCGCCCGCGCCCAGCGTCTCGAAGCCCTCGGCCGCACCTGGTCGTTCGAGCTGGACGACGAGAGCTTCACCCTGCCCACGGAGCTGACCCGCGCCACCGCGAAGGCGCTGCGCGAGCTCGACGACAACGACGTGGACGGGCTGCTCGGGCTGCTCATGGGCGAGCAGCAGTTCGCCCGCTTCGAGCGGCACGAGGTCACCATGCAGGACATCGCGGCGATCCTGGAGGCATACGGCAAGGAGACCGGGCTCGGCCTGGGGGAAGGCTGAGCCTCGTCGGGTTCGTCGACGAACACGCCGAGGCCCTCGAAGCGGACCTGCTCCGCTATTACGGGATCGATCTGCTCGACTGGCACCGCGAGCACCTCTCCGCGCGGCGGCTCGCGGTGCTCATCAAGCAGTTGCCGCGCGACAGCGCGCTGAACCGGGAACTGCACGGCGAGGCCGCCGAGTGGTCGGTGACCGATCATCTGCTGGCCGCCGCCGTGGACCATCTGGCGGCCGCCAACTGGATGTTCGCCTGCGTCAACTCGGAGGAGGGAGACCAGCCGGACGCCCCGGCGCCGGTACCGCGTCCGGCGCACCAGGCCGAGAACGGCGCCCACGACGACGGCGACACGTACCCGGAGGACGAACGGGACCACGGGTACGAGGACTCGGGCGAACGGTCCGGGGACAACGGGCGGTCGGCTCCGGAATCGGTCCGCTCGCCGGACGGATCACGGGGCCCCGGGCCGGACGAGGCGCCGTCGGCGTTCCAACTGGCCCGCTTCTTCGGCTGATCCGCGCCACTCGTCGATCCGGCGCCACCCGGCCGACCCGCTGCACTCGGCCGACGCACTCCACCCGGCCGATCCACCGGGTGGTCCGCCGGACCGCCGGCAGGCCGGACACCACGGCGTGCACCAGACCGGACGGATCGGCCGGACGGATCGGCCGGGCTGCACAACCGGACGGCGCGGCCGGACGAAGGTGGCGGTGATGCCCGTCGGCTCCGCTCAGTGGGAGCCCGGCGGGCCGTTCCGTTCGTCCCGGCGCCGGCCGCCGGCCCGGCCCTCCAGTTCGTCCGCGAGGGCCCGGGCCTTGTCCGAGAGCAACCGGGGTTTGGGCTCGTCGCGGCCGCCCCGCGGATCGTCCGGCTCGACCGGTTCATCCGGTTCTGCGGGTTCGACCTGGACGACCGGCGCGACCGGCGCGACCGGTTCCGACCGCTCGACGTCGTCAGTCGGCTCGAACCGCGCCGACCGCTCGGTCTGCTGAGGCCTTTCGGTCCGCTCGGGCCGCCCGGGCTTCTCCGTCCGCTCGGGCCGCCCGGGCTTCTCCGTCCGCTCGGGCCGCTCCTGCGGGGGACGTTCCGCGGTCCCGGTGCCGTCCGGTCGGCGTGCCCGCTCCCGTCCGGTGGCCCCGATCTCGCCGGGCAGGGCCAGCGGCGGCACGCTGGGCCGGCCGTTGCGCCGGACCACCGGCCGCCGGTCGGACGACGTGACGCGCTTCCCCCGCACCTCACGGGCGGAGAGCAGGATGTCCCCCTCGGCGCCGGAACCTGGCTCGGGCCCACCGGCGCCTCCGGCCCCGCCGCCGTGCCGGTCCCCGTCGTGCGGGCCCCCGGCCCGGCTGCTGCTCGGGCTCGTCGGGCCGGCCGGGCCCGTCGTCCGGACAACGTTGGCCACGGCCGGGTCACCGTGCTCCCCGTGGGTTCCGTCCGGCGCGCCGAGCGGCCTGCTCCGGTCGCCGTAGGGGGCCTTTTCGGCCACGTCGGACTGCTCTGCCGGGGCGGGCGTCGGCACCGGGGTCCCGTCCGCCACGGACCGTTCCCGATCGCCGCGCTCCTCGACGCGCGTCCACGCCCCCGGCGGACGCAGCAGCTCGACGTAGGGAAGCTGAATGACCTCGCCGCCCCGCTCGTGCTCGTCCTCACGCTCGTACTCGCGCTCCCCCTCGGCACGTCGGGCCCGGCGGGGGCGGCGTCCGGTGCGGGCGTCCTCCTGGCCCTGGAGGTAGGCGGCGGTGATCCGCTCTTCGTAGGCGCGGCGGATCGCGGGCAGCTGTTCGTCGACCACGTCGGCCCAGCCCGCGCTGTACGCGGCCAGTTCCCGCCGGTCGAGTTCGCCGCGGGGAAGGACCACCAGGTCCTCCGGCGCATGGCCGAGCCGGAGGACCAGCTCCGAGACGCGGGCGATGAGATGCGGCAGATCGGAGGCCTGTTCGAGCCAGTCGATCACCTGCTCGCGCCGCACGTCGCTCGCGTCCCCGTCCACCCCGTAGGCCTTGCTCTCGTCCCCTGGCCCCATCGCGCCCCCGCGCGAGGACGGCTGTCCGTCGCCGTCCACCGTCGTCTGGCGGTCACTCAGTTCCCTTGCGGAGCGCCGCTGTTCACCTTTTCGAATCCGACGGGAGAACGGCCGGATCTTACTCCACGAACCTGAGCCGCCCTTCGGGCGCACCCCGGTATCACCGCAGGTCCCGACGGCTGAGCGACGTACGGTCCTCGCCAAAGCCGGAACGGCCCCACCGGATTACTCGTACACTAGTTCGAACACGCGTCTCGAACGCCCCAGAGACGCCACCTGTACCACAGCCCAGCGGACAGACCGGAAAGCAGGCCGACATGGTGACTGGCACGAGCAACTCCCCGAAGCAGCCGATCGACACCTACACCCGCCTCGCCCACCTCCTGCACACCACGCCCCCGGACCGCGAGGCCCTGCTCGACCGGGTGTACGAAGAGCTGCTCGCCCGGGAGTCCCGCGCCTACGCCGCCGGCTGGTCGGACGCCCTGACGGAGGCGCGGCGGGCGCGGGGCGGGCGCCGCCCGTAGCCCGCGCGGCCCCGCCCGAAGCTCGCGCCGCCCCGCCCGCCCCGCCCATGGACCGCGACACCCCCGCCCGCGCGGTCCCGCCCGAGGCGTCCGCCCGCACGGTCAGCCGTTCTTGGCCCAGCGCGAGAATCCCCGAAGGATGGCCCGCTTGCTCCACAGCCGGCCGATGTGGAAATTGAGCTGGGGCAGCACCTTGCCCTGATGTATCCCCTGCCTGGTCCAGAACGAGTAGTGGATGTCATCGGCATCCCCGAAAAGCTGCCAGAACGTGGCGTCGTCGTCGTACCGGCCGATGAATCGCGCCATCTCCTCGGCCTGGGTCATCCGGTCGAGCCAGAAGAGCACGAGGGTCGTGCCCTCGTGCCCGGCGTTCCATTCACCGATCGCCCGTACCGCAGGCAACGGCCGGCCGTACCAGGGTGCGTCGCCGACGCCAAGGCGCTCCTCCACCTTGCTGGCGGGGGCGGCGTCCTCGAAGAGCCCCCGGTCCATGTTCGGCCTGACCGCCCAGTCGCCGATCCATTCGGACAGCGATCCCCGCTCGAGCCGCGTATGGATCACCTCGGTGCCGGCATCTCCGTAATTCGAATCCGTCAATTCCTCCGGCTCTTTCGACTCACCGTAGAGGAAGACATCCACACCTCGCCCCGGATGGAATCCTTCGGCGATCCGAACGGCCCGTTCCGCAAACCAGGCGATCGAGCCTTTCCTTTTCGGCTCGAAATACCAATTCCAACTGGTGGGGACGGCGAGGACAACACGCACATCGTCAGAAGGCATGCGGGAACGCTAGCACAGGAGGGCAACCATGGGACGAGATCTCAAAAAAATCGACGAGGATCTCAAAAACCTTGAGGACAACACCACCACCAGTATCGCCGGGATAAACACCAAACTCGGCGTGCACGCCACGGACATCGCCGGGATAAACACCAAACTCGGCACCCACACCACGGATATCACCAAGCTCCAGCAGTCCTACAAAGGGCTCCGCACCACCCATAGCGGAATCTCCACATCCCTCTCGTGGATGAGCAACTCCATCGCCGCGCACACCAACGGCCTCACCGGCCTGGCGGCCAGCCTCACCCTGCTGACCGTCGGACTCTCGATCTTCAAGATCGACGAGAAGGGGATCACGTTCCTCGGCGCGACCCGGGAATTCCCCTGGAAGAAACACATCGACGAGCTGCAGAAATGGAGGTTGATGGAATCACGGGCACAGAAGGAGAGCCGCGAGAAGAAGGAAAGGCGCGAAAAGGTCGTAGACGACAACTTCCAGCACATCGAAAGACTCAAAGAGACCGAGCAGACGGTCGAGAAACTGAAGCAGCGACTCTTGGTTGTGCGCGACGCCGCAGACGCGGAACGCCGACGGCTGGAGGCAGATCCCAGGATGCGGACCGAACGGGGAATCGACCACTCGCTTCCCCTGGTCCGCGGTGTCGCCAGCGAGGTGACCGTTCTGCGCAGGGCTCTTCGCGAACTCACCGCAGCACTCTAAGGAGACATCCATGTCGTTGTCCTCAGCGGCGAGCCGGGCCGCCAACTCACTGCAACAGTTCAAGGCACAGGCCACCGGGGTCGCGACGGCGACCCAGAACCTCAGCCGTGCGGCACAGGGCGGAAAGGGCGAGATCGGCAAGCTCCGCTCCGCGTCCCAGGAGACGGCCAAGCAGCTGAAGGACCTCAAGACCGCCTCCGACCAGGCCGAGAAGTCGCTCGGCAAGGCCGGGAAGACGGGGTCCACCGCCGGCACGAATCTCGGCAAGTACGAGTCCGGGGCGAGCAAGGCGGCCAAGGGCCAGGACAAGATGAACAAGTCGATGAAGGGCAACTTCTTCGGCATGCTCATGGACCTGCTCCGGCCGCTGATCGAGAAGGTCGTCGACATGGCGGCCAACTCCAAGACCATGCAGAAGGTCCTGAAAACGGCCTTCGAGGTCATCAAGTCCGTGATCAGCACCGTCATGAAGGCCATCGGGCCGATCATGAAGAACGCGGCCAAGCTCATCAAGTCGGTCTGGAGCGGCATCAAGACGGCGATCTCGGCCGTCGTGAAGGCCGTCGCCACGGTCATCAAGACCTACGTCGGCATCTGGAAGAAGGTCATCACCACCGCGCTGAACGCGATCAAGACGGTCGTCTCCAGCGTCTGGAAGGGCATCAAGGCCGTCATCTCGCCGGTCGTCAACTGGGTCAAGTCCGCGATCCCGAACGCCTTCAGGGCCGTCAAGGACAAGCTGTCCAGCATCTGGGGCGGCCTCAAGGGCATCGCGGGCCGCGCGTTCGACGGCATCAAGAGCGCGGTGAAGGGCCCGATCAACGCGGTCATCGGCATCATCAACCGCGCGATCGGCGCCCTCAACGGCATCAAGGTGTCGATCCCGGGCTGGGTCCCGGGCGTGGGCGGCAAGAGCTTCGGCGTCAGCCTGCCCAGGATCCCGATGCTGGCCACCGGCGGTGTCGTCATGCCCCGCTCCGGCGGTGTCCCCGCGATCCTCGCCGAGGCCGGTGAGGCGGAGGCCGTCCTGCCGCTGAGCAAGCTGGACCGGCTGCTGCGACGGGCCGCCGCCCAGGGCTCGGCGTACGCCGGGACGAGCGGTGCGGGCGGCGCGCTGCACATCGAGCACTACTACGCGGCCGAGAGCAGCAGCCCGCAGCGGACCGCCGACGCCCTGATGTTCCTGGCGAAGGCGCGCGGATGAGCACCGCCGCGCTGTCCCCGGGAAGCGGGCCGGCCGACCTGCTCGCCGGGCTGGCACCGGCCCTGCGGGCCGTCCGGTCCCGGGTGGAACAGAGCACCGCCGCGGTGCGTTCCGTCGCCGGCCGGATCAAGAGTGCCGCAGGCGACATCGACCGCGTCCGGCCGGCGGCCTCCCAGGGCGCCACCGCCGTCCGCCAGGTCGCGGCGGCGGCCGACGCCGCGAGCCGCTCCGTCACGAAGGCCGGGCAGACCGCCACCAGCGCCGCCTCCGGCGTCAAGGCGGCCGGCGCCCGGGCCAAGGGCGCGGGCAAGTCGCTCGGCGCCCTGAACTCCGCGTTCGGCGGTGTCCTCGCGATCGTCGGCGCGCTGATCGAGGCCTCCGGCGTGCTCGGCGACCTCATGGGCGCCTTCGGCACCGCCATGACCATCGGCTCCGGCGTGATGCTGATCATCAACGCCCTCACCCGTGCCAACCCCGTCGGGTTCGTCACCGGCCTGCTCCTGCCCGTCGCCGGCTGGCTGATCGATCTCGCGCTGAACTCCGAGACCGGGCAACGGCTGATGGAACAGCTCGCCACCCTCGTGCTGAAGTACGTCGAGGGCTACCTGACCGTGATGGCGCCGCTGCTCAAGGGCATCGCGACCGCCGTGAACACGTACGTCACCGTGTACCTCGGGGTCTTCACGGCGGCGCTCACCGCGATCGGCGCGCTCGTCGGCACCGGCTTCGCCGTCCTGAAGGCGCTGACCACCGGGGACACCCGGGCGCTCAGCGGCAAGGTGTCGTCGGTCTGGCGGGGGTTCAAGGACGCGGTGCGGCCGGCGCTGGAGTGGATCACCAAGGACGTCCCCCGGATGTTCGCCCGGATCAAGGAGGCCACCTCCCGCACCCTCGACGCGATGGGCGGGTTCGTGACGACCGGCGCCCAGACCGTCGCCGGTGTGGTCAAGGGACCGATCCAGGGACTCATCGCCTTCGCCAACTGGGTCATCGACGGGCTCAACTCCCTGAGCTTCTCGATCCTCGGCAAGAAGTTCGGCGTCCACCTGGACAAGATCCCGATGCTCGCGGAGGGCGGCATCGCGGTCCCCGGCACCTCCCGGGGCACCGGCCGGGTGCTGCCGCTCACCGCGCTGGAGCGGCAGCGGGCGCTCGCCCGGCGGCAGGGGGCGCCGACGTCCCGGCCGGCCCACCGGGTCAAGGAGTTCCACGAGAGCGCGGGCACCGGCGCCCGGGGCACCGCGGAGGACCTGCTCTTCCTGGCCGCGGCCCACGCATGCGCCTGAACCCGCACGCGGACCCGCTGCCGCGTCCACCCGTGCGCCCACGTCCGCCCAGGAGCCCCGCGTCCACCCGTGCGCCGGAGTCCCCCCATGGGCCCGCGCCCGCCACGGCGCCCGCGCCCGTCCCCGGAACCCCGACCGCCCCTGAGCGCCCGAACACGCCTGCCCGGACGCCCGCACCCCAGCCGCACAGCCGCACACGAGCCCGCACACAAGGAGTGAGGTGACGGCCCGATGGCCGAGATCACGACAACCGCATACACCGACGACGTGGCCCCCGGCTCACTCATCACCCGCGACGGGCAGATGCAGTGGGCCGGACTGCTGATGGGCCCCGGCACCCCCTACGAGATCGACCGCGGCGGCCTCAGCGGCTGGGAGGACCTGCCGGAGTTCGACTCCTCCGACGCCGATCACCCCACCGCGCACGGCGCCTGGCCGGGCGCCCGCTACGCCAAGCCGCGCCGGGTCGGCGGCACCGTGTGGACCGTCCCGGCGCAGGACGACACCGCCTCCTCGCTCTCCGCCACCCGCGTGCTGCGCCAGGCGCTGCTGCTCGGCGACGCCGAACGCTGGCTGGCGGTGCGGCTGCACGGCGAGACGCTGGCCGTGCGGGCCCGGGTCAGCCAGCGGGTGCTGGCCGCCGACCGGACGTACACCACGCAGGGCGTCTCCCGGGCGTCCGTGCAGTGGTACGCCACCGACCCGCGCCGCTACTCGGTCACCGAGCAGAGCGCCGTCACCGGCGCCCCGCAGCCGGAGAGCGGTCTGACCTGGCCGCTGACCTGGCCGTTGTACTGGGGCCAGGCGGCCTCGACCGGGGACGTCACCGCTGACAACGGCGGCTCCGCGCCCACCCACCCGGTGATCACCTTCACCGGCCCGTGCTCCAAGCCGACGGTGACCGACCGGACCTCGGCGCAGCGGCTGCGCTACGAGATCGTGCTCGCCTCGGGCGACGAGCTCGTCGTCGACACCGCCGCCGGCACGGTGACCCTCAACGGCACCGCCTCCCGCCGGCACACCGCGGCCGCGGACAGCAGCCCCGAGGAACTCTTCGCGTTCGCCCCGGGCCGCGCCCAGCTGGCCTTCCGACCCGACACCTACGGCACCGGCGCCCAGATGACCGTGCGCTGGCGAGAAGCGGAGTGGTGACCCCATGACCGTGCGAGCCGCCTGGCTCACGGAGAGCGGCCAGACCCGGGAGGACACCCGGGTCACGCTGTCCGGACTCCTCACCCCGAACGCCCTGGTCGCGGAGAACGTCCCGCTGAAGGCCCGTGGCGGTATCGTCCCCGGCGGCTTCGCGCTCACCGGCGCCGCCGGGGGCATGACCTGCACGATCGGCACCGGCCGCGCCTTCGTCCAGGGCGGCCGGACCGGTCAGGGCGCCTACCCCGTGGCGGTCACCGACCCCGAGAGCCTCACGCTCGACGCCGGCGACCCCACGCACCCGCGCATCGACCTGGTCGAACTCGTCGTCCAGGACAGCGCCTACGACGGCACCGCGGACACCGTGGCACGCGTCCGCCTGGTCAAGGGCACCCCCGCGGCCACGCCCCGGCAGCCGGTCGGTCCCGACGGCAGCACCCTGCCGCTCTACCGGATCCTGGTACCCGCCGGGGCGTCGGCCGGCTCCGGCGGACTGGCCTGGGACACCGCCGTCACCAACCTGCGCTACGCCACGGTGGCGCTGGGCGGGATCGTCCCCGCCGCGGGCTTCGACGGCGCCTACGCCGGCCAGTACCGGGACAACGCCGGCGTGCTGGAGCGCTGGGACGGCACCGCCTGGGTCGCCTACCCCAAGGGCGTCGGCGGGATCCCGCCGGCGGGCACCCTGACCGCGGGCAGCTACGCCGGCCAGTACCAGGAGGACCCCACCGGCCCGCTCCAGCGCTGGAACGGCAGCGCCTGGGTCGCGTACCCGAAGTCCGTCGGCGGCATCGCCCCCTCCGGCACGGTCGCCACCGGCACGTACAACGGCCAGTACCGCGAGGACTCGGCCGGTCTGCTCCAGCGCTGGAACGGCAGCGCCTGGACGTACGCGGAGGGCCGCACGACCGTGCTGCTCAGCGTCTCGCAGACCAGCGAGCAGTCCGTGGTCCACAACACCTGGACGCAGATGATCCTGCAGAGCACCGACGTGGACGACGCGGACGGCTGGTCCGGGTCCAACACCTACACGGTGCCGAGAGCCGGCTGGTGGCGGGTGTCGGGGTCCGTCACCTGGCTCCTGCAGCCCTCGACGGGCTCGCGCGGTGCCCGCGTCTACCTCAACAGCGGCGGAGTCGCGCGCGCCACCTGGCTGATCGGCGCGGGTCCCGGCGCGACCTCGGTCGGCGGCACCGCCCTGATCAGGTGCGCCGCGGGCGACAAGCTCGCGCTCTACGGGCTGCAGAGCTCGGGCGTGACCATCAACACCCTCGGCGGGTCCGGCTACTACACCAACTTCACCGCCGAATGGCTCAGGTCCTGACGGCCCCTGACGGCCGGTCACCTCTTCCGTTCCCTCCCGCGTCCCCTCCCGCGTCCCGTCCCGCGCCCCCTCCCGCGTTCCCTTCCCCCTTCCCTCCCCCGTCCCCTCTTCCGCCCCCTCCCGGAGTCCGCCTCCGAAGACCACAGGAGACCAGCAGATGAACCTGCGCAGCTCATGGGTGGCCGAGATCGGCCAGACCCGCGAGGACACCCGTCTGACCCAGCTCGGCGCGACCACCCCGGCCAACCCGCTGGACGTCCGCTCCGGCATCCTGCCCGGCTCCTACGACGGCCAGTACCGCCTCGCGGGCTTCTGGATGGAGGGCGGCGCGGGCACCATGACCGCCACCGTCCACGAGGGCCGCGCCGTCGTCCAGGCCGACAGCAACCAGGGCGCCTACCCGGTCACGCTGGCCGAGCCGGTCACCCTCACCTTCGCCGACGGCGACGCCTCCTACGGCCGGATCGACGTCGTCGTCCTGCGCGTCTACGACGACCTGTACGACGACTCCGGCTTCACCAAGGCCGCCGTGGAGATCATCCGGGGCACCCCGGCGGCGACCCCGGTCGTGCCCGCGCTGCCGGAGATCGCGCTGCCGGTCTACCAGGTCGCCGTCCGGGCCGGCATCAGCGCCGGCAAGGGCGGGGTCAACTGGAGCACCGACGTGACCGACCTGCGCACGGCCACCGTCGCGGTCGGCGGCATCCTGCCCGTCTACGGCGACACCGGCAACGGCGCCTACCCGGGCCAGTACCGCGACTCCGGCGGAGCCCTCCAGCGCTGGGACGGCTCCGCCTGGGTGTCCTACCCCAGCGCCCTGGGCGGCATCGCCCCCTCCGGCGCCGTCGCGACGGCGAGCTACACCGGCCAGTACCGCGACAGCCCTGCCGGGCTCCAGCGCTGGAACGGCACCGCCTGGGTGACGTACCAGCCGGTCCCGACCTGGACGAACTACACGCCGGTCTGGCGCTGCGAGACCGGCACGGCGCCCACGATCGGCAACGGCACGCTGGCCGGGGCGTACGTGAAGCAGGGAACCGTCGTCACGTTCCGGATCTATCTCAAGATCGGTTCGACGACCAACCTGTCCGCCCAGGACGCCAACGGCGACTGGACCTTCTCGCTGCCGGCCGCGCCGGTCTCCACCGCCTGGAAGCTGGACGGACGGGTGGTGAACGCGGAGGCCTTCGACGACTCGGCCGTCCTGATGTACCAGGGCAGCGGACTCCTCGCGGTGGCCAACGGCGGAGTCGTCCGCTCGCTGCGCGACACCGTCAAGACCGGCACCAGCCCGTGGGACAAGTCGGCCCCGTTCACCTGGGCCGCCAACGACGTCCTCTCGATCCACGGCACCTACGAGTCGGCCTCCTGACGAAGGGAAACCCCTGCCATGACCGTACGTTCCGCCTGGCTGTCGCCCGACGGCCAGACCCGGGAGGACACCCGGGTCACCCAGATCGGGGCGGTCACCCCGGTCACCGACATCAAGGGGCGCTCCGGTGTCCTGCCGGGCTCCGAGAACGGTCTGTACCGGGTCACCGGTCTCTGGCTGAACGGCACCGCGGGCGGCATGACCGCCACCGTCGGGGTGGGCAGGGCCGTCGTCCAGACGTCCGTCGCCCGCGGCGCCTACCCGGTCGCCGTCACCGAACCGGTCCCGCTCGCCTTCGATGCCGGCGACCCCCAGTTCGGCCGCGTCGACCTCGTCGTCCTGCGGATCTACGACGACGACTACGACGGTTCCGGCCGCACCGAGGCCGCCGTGGAGATCGTCAAGGGCGCCGCGGCCGCCTCCCCGGTCGCCCCGGCCGTCCCGGACGCCGCCCTCGTCCTGTTCAGCGTCACCGTGGCCAAGAACGCCGGGGCCGGCAACGGCGGCATCGACTGGGACAGCGCCCGCGTCGACCTGCGCCCCACCACCGTCCCGGTCGGCGGCATCCTGCCGACCCGCTCCGACGACACCGCTCCCGGCGGCTACCCGGGCCACTACCGGGACGTCAACGACACCCTCCAGCGCTGGAGTTCCACCGCCTGGGTGCCCTACCCCAAGGGCGTCGGCGGGGTCGTCCCGGCCGGGGTGCTGACCACCGGCGGCTACGTCGGCCAGTACCGCGACTCCTCGCTCGGCCAGCTCCAGCGCTGGAACGGCGGCGCCTGGCAGCCGGCCGTTCCGGGGCCCGCCTTCGTGCAGTCGCTGGACGCCGGGACCACCGCCTCGACGACGTACACGGCCGCGCTGGCCTCCACCGCCGTCACGGCGCTCACGCTGAACTTCACCGCCCCGCCGTCCGGCTCCGTGATCATCAGCCTGGGCGCCCGGATGTCCTCGGGCGGCGAGACCGCGCAGGCGCACATGTCCCCGCAGGTCACGCTGGGCTCCACGGTGATCTGGGCGGCCGACGACGAGCGGGCCGCCTCCGGCTCGGGGGCGGTGTCGAAGTCGACGTCGACGCAGCTGCGCCTGAACTCCCTCACCGCCGGCTCGACCTACACCGTCACCGCGATGCACCGGTCGAGCAACGCGAGCTTCACCTGCGCCTTCGACACCCTCTTCCTGCGCGTCGACCCGATCGCCTGAACCACCGCCCCGCTCCCGCCCGTTCTCCCGAAAGGAGCCGACCATGCCCGTGCGTTCCGGGTGGCTCTCCCCCGACGCCCAGTCCCGTGAGGACACCCGCCTCGTCTCGCTCGGCGCCCTGACCCCCACCTCGCCCGTCGCCACCCGCTCCGGTGTCCTGCCGGGCTCCGCCGACGGTGCCTTCCGCATCTCCGGCTTCACGCTCACCGGCACGGCGAACAGCATGTCCGGCACGGTCAGCCCCGGCCGGGCCGTGCTGCAGAGCACCGACGCCCGGGGCGCCTACCCGGTCGCCCTCACCGAGTACGCACCGGTGACGTTCGCGGACGGCGACGCCCAGTACCACCGCGTCGACCTGCTCGTCCTGCGGATCTACGACGACGCCTACGACGGTTCCGGCCGCACCGAGGCCGTCGTCGAGATCGTCCCGGGCACCCCGGCCGCCGCCCCGACGGTACCGGTGCCGCCCGGCCTGTCCCTCCCGCTGTACGAGGTCACCGTGCCGTCCAAGGCCAGCGCGGGCACCGGCGGCATCGCCTGGGCCACGGCGCTGGTCGGCCGCCGCACCGCCACGGTCGGCGTCGGCGGCATCCTCCCGGTGACCACGGACACCTCCAACGGCGCCTATCCGGGCCAGTACCGGGACCTGAACGGCGTGATCCAGCGCTGGTCGGGCACCGCCTGGGCCGACTACCAGCCGCCGCTCGTCGTGGAGACGACCACCGCCGGCGTCACCGCCCAGGGCAACTGGACGCTGTCCTGGTTCGGCGCCCGCCGCACCCGCGGCGTGTGCTCGTTCTCCGTCGGGCTCACCCGCACCACCAGCGCCCTCACCGCGACGGCCGCCGGCACCACCAACCCGGGCAACGTCGGCGACGAGCTGATCTGCACCCTCCCGGCCGGCTGGCGGCCGGTCGTCGAGACGTACGCGTCCGCGAGCGACGGCTACGCCGACGGCGCCGTCCGGATCGCCGCCGACGGATCGGTCCAGCTGATCACCTGGTCGACCAGCGGCGTCATCCAGGTCGGCAACGTCGTGCGCTTCTCCGCCTGCTTCGTGCTGTGAGCGCCGACCCGAACCGGCCCTGGGAGCTGATCGCCGTATGACCACGACCACCACCCCCTACCGCGCGATCTTCTGCGATCTGCGCACCGACGACACCATCGACATCCTGCCCCTGCGGGACGTCACCGTGGACGACTACATCGGGAAGGCCGGGTCGCTCTCCGGCACCGTCCCCGTCCCCAACGCGGAGATGGCCGCCCGCGTCCGCCGCATCGAGGAGGGCCGCACCTCGGTCTACCTCCAGCGCGGCAACGACCTGTGGTGGGGCGGCATCATCTGGACGTCCACCTTGCAGAGCGACGACCGGGGCGTGCTCAGCCTCGGCATCCAGGCGGCCACCTTCGAGTCGTACGCGGGCCGCCGCCGCATCCGTCAGGACCTCGCCTTCCCGGGGACCGACGACCAGCTGGAGGTGGCGCGGAAGCTGTGGCGGCACCTCCAGACCGGCGAACTCGCCGACGACGGCACCCCGCCCGCGCCGACCGGCGGCGACATCGGCGTCACCTACGGGAGCGAGACCTCGGGGCGGGCCCGCTCGGCGTCGTACCGCGACGGTGACGAGACCGTCTACCTGGAGGCGATCGACGCCCTGGCGGCACTGGAGAACGGCTTCGAGCACTACATCGCCGTCTACCGCGACCCGGTCTCCGGCACCCGGGTCCGCCGGCTGCGGCTCGGCAGCCCGAAGATCACCACCGGCAGCACCGACCTGGTGATGGACCGGCCCGGCACGATCCTGTCGTACACCTTCCCGCGCGACGCCACCCGCGGCGGGACCACCGCCCGGGCCCGCGGCGCCACGGACAACACCAACCAGGCCGTCGAGTCCCGCCCGCTGTTCGCCGACGCCGACATCCCCGACGGCGAGGCCCTCATCGCGGTCGGCTATCCGCGGATCGACCTCGCCTCGGACCACAACGACATCGCCAGCACGACGATCCTGCGGTCCCTGGCCAACGCCGAACTCGCCGAGGGCACCGGCGCGGTGGTGATCCCCGAGATCAGCGTCCGCCTCGACGACCTGGTGCCGTCCGCCCTGCTGGGCCGCACCGTCCGGCTCCGGATCACCGACGAGTGGTGGACCGAGGGCCTGGACGCCCGCTACCGGATCATCGGCGTCAAGGTCAGCCCGGCCCAGCGCGGCCGCCCCGACACCGCCGAGCTCTACCTGGAGGAGGCCTGATGCCCCAGCTCCCCGAAGACATCATCGACCGGCTCACCCAGATGGAACGCCGCATCCAGCAGCTGTCCACCGCCGTGAACACCCGCCCCGCCCTCAACACGATCACCGGCGGCGAGGTGGAGATCAAGGACGGCACCCTCAAGGTCACCGACGGCGGCACCCTCCTGGTCCAGCGGCCCGGCAGCACCGACACGATGTTCCGGGTCGGCTCCTGGAAGGACGCCGAGTACGGCCTGGAGATCCACCGCCAGACCGGCAGCCTCGCCATGACCCTGTTCAACGGGGACGGCAACGCCAACTCGCTCCAGCCGCTGCGGATCTACGACAACGGCAACCGGGAGATCTTCTCCGACGACGTGAACAGCGGCGGCCTGGCCCGGCCCTGGCTGGCCATGCTGCCCCCGCAGGACTCGGCGCAGGCCCGCTGGCCGCAGACCACCTCGACGTCCTGGGCGACGATCGCGATGTCGTACAACCCGGTCTGGCAGCCGAAGATGCGGCTGCGGCTGAGCACCGCGGCCGCTTCCGGCGCGACCGGCCAGGTCCGGGTGCTGGTGAACAGCGCCCAGTGGGGCCCCACCGTCGCCGCGGGCACCGAGTTCGACTACACGGACCTGGTCGGCACTCCCTTCTCCTCGGTGTACACCACCACGCTCAAGGTGGAGATCCAGGCCATCGTCACCAGCGCCTCCGGCACCGTCTACGCCAACCCGGTCCTCATGCACGGCCGCCAGAGCTGACCCCGACACCACAGGAAGGCAGCGCGACCATGGACATCGACCCCACCCAGCCCTGGGGCATCGCGATCGACTACGCGGGCCGGGCCACCCTCACCGAGAGCGGCCACACGATCCACGTCAACGTCTCCGACACCAGCCTCAGCTCGGTCATCGGTCCCGACTCGATCAGCGGCGCCTACTCGCCGGTCAACGTCACCGCGCAGTTCACCGAGACCGGCGAGGGCGGCGCGGTCCTGCGCGGCACCGGCCGCATCACGATCATGCCGGTCGGCGCGGACCCGGTCGTCCCCGACCCTACGGCCGTCCAGCAGGCGGTCACCGCGGCCCTGACCGACTTCGCGGCCGCCGCGGCGGCCTACGTCGCCCTGTGCGCCCGGTGGCAGCAGGACGACGGCGACGCCACCACCCCGGACCCGGGGACCGACCCCGTGACCGACCCCGCTCCTGTTCCTGCCGCGGAAGCCGATGCCGACGGCGATGCCGATGCCGACGGCGGGACCGAAGCCGGCATCACGGCCTGAGGGCCGGGCCACAGCCCGAGCAGCACCGCGGCCCGGGCCACGCCGAGCCCGCGCCACACCCCCCACGGTCGGACCGCCCCCGCCGCAGAACCACCCCCAGCACCCCGAGCCGCTCCCCCGCCGGCCGGGGTTTTCTCCTGCCCGAACACTCCCCAGGGAGGCACCACCATGGCCAACCCCCTCTCCGCCGACGCCCTCGTGTCCGCGCTGCGGGCCGAGGGCGTCACCGTCGTCGAGCACTCCGGATGGCGCGCCAACAACCGCAATCACAAGGGAAGCTGGGGCCCGGTCAACGGGGTGGTCGTCCACCACACCGTGACCTCCGGGACCAGCGACAGCGTGAGCCTGTGCTTCAACGGCCACTCCGCCCTGCCCGGCCCCCTCTGCCACGGGGTGATCGCCAAGGACGGCACGGTCCACCTCGTCGGCAACGGCCGCGCCAACCACGCGGGCAGGGGTGACGGCGACGTCCTGAAGGCCGTCATCGCCGAGAAGGCGCTGCCCGCGCCGAACCGGAACGACACGGACGGCAACGTCCACTTCTACGGCTTCGAATGCGTCAACCTCGGCGACGGCAAGGACCCCTGGCCCGCGGTGCAGCTGGACGCCATGGTCCGCGCGTCCGCCGCGCTGTGCCGGGCGCACGGCTGGTCGGCCGCCTCCGTGATCGGCCACAAGGAGTGGACCAGCACGAAGATCGACCCACGCGGCTTCACCATGGCCGACTTCCGCGCCCGGGTCGCGGCCCGGCTGGGCAAGCCGACAACCCCGACCCCCGGCACCGGCACCGGCACCGGCAAGCCGCAGTTCCAGCCCTTCCCCGGCGCCGCCTGGTTCCGCAAGAACCCCAGGTCGGCGATCGTCACCGCGCTGGGCAAGCGGCTGGTCGCCGTCGGCTGCTCCGCCTACGCCTCGGGTCCCGGCCCGCAGTGGACCGAGGCCGACCGGCTCTCCTACGCCAAGTGGCAGCGCAAGCTCGGCTACACCGGCTCGTCCGCCGACGGCTGGCCGGGCGCCAAGTCCTGGGCGGCGCTGAAGGTCCCGTACACCTCCTGAGAAACGAGGCTCCCGATGTCAGAGGCCGCCAAGCGCACCCTCCGTACCGTCCTCCAGACCGCTGTCGGCCTGTGCGTCCTGTTGCCGACGGTCGTCGACGCCGCCGACATCCCCGGCACCCTGCCCTGGGTCGCCGCGGCACTCACCGCCGCCGCCGGCCTGACCAGGGTGATGGCGCTGCCCGCCGTGCAGACCCTGCTCCCCTCATGGCTGCGCACGGAGACCCCGGCGGGCGGAACGCCCAGCGAAAAGAGCGACGCGTGAACGAACCCTTCTCCGACCCGGCCGCCGTGGCCCTGGAACTGGAGCGGCTGCGCGGCACCGTGGAGGCCGGCTTCGCCCGCGTCGACGGCTCGCTCGCCCTGCTGGTCCAGCGCAGCGACCAGACCGACAAACAGATCGCCGACCACGAACAGCGCCTCGACGCCCTGGAACGCTCCCGCTGGCCGCTGGCCAGCATCGGCGCCCTGGCCGGTCTCGCCACGGTCGCCGTCGCCGCCTGGGAGCTGACCGGCCGCTAGCGCCGCTTCCCGGGCATGCCGAAGGGCGGCCACCCCGCGCAACGGGGTGACCGCCCTTCAGTACGTCAGACGTACGCCTTACTGGTTGTACGGACCGTAGTCGTAGTCCTCCAGCGGAACGGCCTGGCCGGAGCCCGTGCCGAACGGCGAGTAGTCGATGTCGTCGTAGCCGACGGCCGAGTACATCGCGGCCTTGGCCTCCTCGGTCGGCTCGACCCGGATGTTGCGGTAGCGGGACAGACCCGTACCGGCCGGGATGAGCTTACCGATGATGACGTTCTCCTTGAGGCCGATCAGGGAGTCGGACTTGGCGTTGATCGCCGCGTCCGTCAGCACCCTGGTCGTCTCCTGGAAGGACGCCGCCGACAGCCAGGACTCCGTGGCCAGCGAGGCCTTGGTGATACCCATGAGCTGCGGACGACCGGAGGCCGGGTGACCGCCCTCCTGCACCACACGACGGTTCTCGACCTCGAACTTCGAGCGCTCGACGAGCTCGCCGGGCAGCAGCTCGGCGTCGCCGGACTCGATGATCGTCACACGGCGCAGCATCTGCCGGATGATGATCTCGATGTGCTTGTCGTGGATCGACACACCCTGCGAGTTGTACACCTTCTGGACCTCGCCGACCAGGTGGACCTGGACGGCACGCTGACCCAGGATGCGCAGCACGTCGTGCGGGTTGGTGGCACCCACGGTGAGCTTCTGGCCCACCTCGACGTGCTCGCCCTCGCTGACCAGAAGACGGGCGCGCTTCGAGATCGGGAACGCCGTCTCGTCGCTGCCGTCGTCCGGCGTGATGACGATCTTCTTGGTCTTCTCGGTCTCCTCGATCCGCACGCGGCCCTGGGCCTCGGAGATCGGGGCGACACCCTTCGGGGTACGGGCCTCGAAGAGCTCGACGACACGCGGCAGACCCTGGGTGATGTCGTCACCGGCCACACCACCGGTGTGGAAGGTACGCATCGTCAGCTGGGTACCGGGCTCACCGATGGACTGGGCGGCGATGATGCCGACCGCCTCACCGATGTCGACCAGCTTGCCGGTGGCCAGCGAGCGGCCGTAGCACATGGCGCAGGTGCCGACCTGGGACTCACAGGTCAGGATCGAACGGGTCTTGACCTCCTCGACACCGTGGCGCACGAGCTGGTCGATGAGCACGTCGCCCAGGTCCACGTTGGCCGGCGCGATCACCTTGCCGTCGATGACGACGTCCTCGGCGAGCATGCGGGCGTAGACGCTGGTCTCGACGTCCTCGGCCTTGCGCAGCACGCCGGCCTCGTCGTGCGAGGCGATCCGCAGCTTCAGACCGCGCTCGGTGCCGCAGTCCTCCTCGCGGATGATGACGTCCTGCGAGACGTCCACCAGACGACGGGTCAGGTAACCCGAGTCGGCGGTACGCAGGGCGGTGTCGGCCAGACCCTTACGGGCACCGTGCGTCGAGATGAAGTACTCGAGGACGGACAGGCCCTCACGGAACGAGGCCTTGATCGGACGCGGGATGGTCTCGTTCTTCGCGTTCGACACCAGACCACGCATACCGGCGATCTGCCGCATCTGCATCATGTTTCCTCGGGCACCCGAGTCAACCATCATGAAGATGGGGTTCGTCTTGGGGAAGTTCGCGTTCATCGCCTCGGCGACCTCGTTGGTCGCCTTGGTCCAGATCGCGATGAGCTCCTGCGTGCGCTCTTCCTTGGTGATCAGACCGCGCTCGTACTGCTTCTGGACCTTCTCGTCCTGCGCCTCGTAGCCCGCGACGATGGCCTTCTTCGCCTCGGGGACGACGACGTCGGAGATGGCCACGGTGACACCGGAGCGGGTGCCCCAGTAGAAGCCGGCCGCCTTCAGGTTGTCGAGCGTCGCCGCCACGATGACCTTGGGGTAGCGCTCCGCGAGGTCGTTGACGATCTCGCCGAGCTGCTTCTTGCCCACCGAGTAGTCGACGAACGGGTAGTCCTCGGGCAGCAGCTCGTTGAAGAGCGCGCGGCCCAGGGTCGTCCGCAGGCGGAAGGTGTCACCCTGCTGCCACTCCGGCTCGCCCTCTTCGCGGGCCGGCGGGGTCCAGCCGCGCGGCGGGATGGTGCCCACCGGGAAGCGGATGTCGATCGCCGACTGCAGCGCGAGCTCACCGGCGTCGAACGCCATGATCGCCTCGGCCGTGGAGCCGAACGCGCGGCCCTCGCCCTTGGTGTCACGCAGTTCACCGTCGGTGGTGAGGAAGAACAGACCGAGGACCATGTCCTGGGTCGGCATCGTCACCGGACGGCCGTCGGCGGGCTTGAGGATGTTGTTCGAGGACAGCATCAGGATGCGGGCCTCGGCCTGCGCCTCCGCGGAGAGCGGCAGGTGCACGGCCATCTGGTCACCGTCGAAGTCCGCGTTGAACGCGGTGCAGACGAGCGGGTGGATCTGGATGGCCTTGCCCTCGACCAGCTGCGGCTCGAAGGCCTGGATGCCGAGGCGGTGCAGGGTGGGCGCACGGTTCAGCAGAACCGGGTGCTCGGCGATGACCTCTTCGAGGACGTCGTACACGACCGTGCGGCCGCGCTCCACCATGCGCTTCGCGCTCTTGATGTTCTGCGCGTGGTTCAGGTCGACCAGGCGCTTCATCACGAACGGCTTGAAGAGCTCCAGCGCCATCGCCTTCGGCAGACCGCACTGGTGCAGCTTCAGCTGCGGACCGACGACGATCACGGAACGCGCGGAGTAGTCCACACGCTTGCCGAGCAGGTTCTGACGGAATCGACCCTGCTTGCCCTTCAGCATGTCGCTGAGGGACTTCAGCGGGCGGTTACCGGGACCGGTGACCGGGCGACCACGACGACCGTTGTCGAAGAGGGCGTCTACGGCCTCCTGGAGCATGCGCTTCTCGTTGTTCACGATGATCTCGGGCGCACCGAGGTCGAGAAGGCGCTTCAGGCGGTTGTTCCGGTTGATCACACGGCGGTACAGGTCGTTCAGGTCGGAGGTCGCGAAGCGGCCACCGTCCAGCTGCACCATCGGGCGAAGGTCCGGCGGGATGACCGGCACGCAGTCGAGCACCATGCCCTTGGGGCTGTTGCTCGTCTGCAGGAACGCGGAGACGACCTTGAGGCGCTTGAGCGCGCGGGTCTTCTTCTGGCCCTTGCCGGTGCGGATGATCTCGCGGAGGCGCTCGGCCTCCTCGTCGAGGTCGAAGGACTCCAGGCGCTTCTGCAGCGCCGCGGCACCCATCGAGCCGTCGAAGTACGTGCCGAAGCGGTCACGCAGCTCGCGGTAGAGCAGCTCGTCGCCCTCGAGGTCCTGGACCTTGAGGTTCTTGAAGCGGGCCCACACCTCGTCGAGACGGTCGATCTCGCGCTGGGCGCGGTCGCGCAGCTGCTTCATCTCCCGCTCGGCGCCTTCGCGCACCTTGCGGCGCACGTCGGCCTTGGCGCCCTCGGCCTCGAGCTCGGCCAGGTCGGTCTCGAGCTTCTTGGCGCGGGCCTCGAGGTCGGCGTCGCGACGGTTCTCGATCTGCTGACGCTCGACGGAGACGTGCGCCTCCAGCGAGGGCAGGTCACGGGTCCGGCGCTCGTCGTCGACGTACGTGATCATGTACGCCGCGAAGTAGATGACCTTCTCGAGGTCCTTGGGAGCCAGGTCGAGCAGGTAGCCCAGACGGCTCGGGACACCCTTGAAGTACCAGATGTGCGTCACGGGAGCGGCGAGCTCGATGTGGCCCATCCGCTCACGGCGCACCTTGGCGCGGGTCACCTCGACGCCGCAGCGCTCACAGATGATGCCCTTGAAGCGGACACGCTTGTACTTGCCGCAGTAGCACTCCCAGTCCCGGGTCGGACCGAAGATCTTCTCGCAGAAGAGTCCGTCCTTTTCGGGCTTGAGCGTGCGGTAGTTGATGGTCTCGGGCTTCTTGACCTCGCCGTGGCTCCACTGACGGATGTCGTCAGCGGTAGCCAGACCGATCCGGAGCTCGTCGAAGAAGTTGACGTCGAGCACTATGCGTCAATCCCTCTCAGGGTTGTAAGTCTTAGGGTCTGATACGGGGGTCCCGGGGCCGGCAGGGCTCAACGTCGTGAGCCCTGCCGAACTCCCGTCAGACCTCTTCGACGCTGCTCGGCTCGCGCCGGGACAGGTCGATGCCGAGCTCCTCCGCAGCGCGGAAGACATCCTCGTCGGTGTCGCGCATCTCGATGGACATACCGTCACTGGACAGCACCTCCACGTTCAGGCAGAGAGACTGCATCTCCTTGATGAGCACCTTGAAGGACTCGGGGATGCCAGGCTCGGGGATGTTCTCGCCCTTGACGATGGCCTCGTAGACCTTCACGCGGCCGGTGACGTCGTCGGACTTGATCGTCAGCAGCTCCTGGAGGGCGTACGCGGCGCCATAAGCCTCCAGCGCCCACACCTCCATCTCACCGAAGCGCTGACCGCCGAACTGCGCCTTACCACCCAGCGGCTGCTGGGTGATCATCGAGTACGGACCGGTCGAGCGGGCGTGCAGCTTGTCGTCGACCAGGTGGTGCAGCTTCAGGATGTACATGTAGCCGACCGAGATCGGGTCCGGGAACGGCTCACCGCTACGGCCGTCGAACATCCGCGCCTTACCGGTCGGGAGCACCATGCGCTCGCCGTCGCGGTTCGGAATGGTGTGGTTCAGCAGACCCGCGAGCTCGTCCTCACGCGCACCGTCGAAGACCGGGGTGGCCACGTTGGTGCCCGGGGCGACCCGGTCGGCGCCGATGCCCTGAAGGCGCTGCGCCCAGTCCTCGCCGAGACCGGAGACGTCCCAGCCGCGGCTGGCGAGCCAGCCGAGGTGGATCTCCAGCACCTGTCCCGGGTTCATTCGGGACGGCACACCCAGCGGGTTGAGGATGATGTCGACCGGGGTCCCGTCCTCGAGGAACGGCATGTCCTCGATGGGCAGGATCTTGGAGATGACACCCTTGTTGCCGTGACGGCCGGCGAGCTTGTCACCGTCCGTGATCTTGCGCTTCTGCGCCACGTAGACCCGAACCAGCTGGTTCACGCCCGGCGGCAGCTCGTCGCCTTCCTCACGGTCGAAGACGCGGACGCCGATGACCTTGCCGATCTCGCCGTGCGGCACCTTCAGCGAGGTGTCACGGACCTCACGGGCCTTCTCACCGAAGATGGCGCGCAGCAGGCGCTCCTCCGGCGTCAGCTCGGTCTCGCCCTTGGGCGTGACCTTGCCGACGAGGATGTCGCCGGCGACGACCTCGGCACCGATACGGATGATGCCGCGCTCGTCGAGGTCGGCGAGGACCTCCTCGGAGACGTTCGGGATGTCCCGGGTGATCTCCTCCGGGCCGAGCTTGGTGTCACGGGCGTCGACCTCGTGCTCCTCGATGTGGATCGAGGAGAGGACGTCGTCCTGCACGAGGCGCTGCGACAGGATGATCGCGTCCTCGTAGTTGTGACCCTCCCACGGCATGAACGCCACGAGCAGGTTCTTGCCCAGGGCCATCTCGCCGTTCTCGGTGGCCGGGCCGTCGGCGAGGACCTGACCGGTGATGATCCGGTCGCCCTCGTTGACGATGACCTTCTGGTTGACCGAGGTGCCCTGGTTGGACCGGGAGAACTTGGCCAGGCGGTACGTGATGTACGTGCCGTCGTCGTTGGTCGTGGTGATGTAGTCCGCGGAGACCTCCTGGACCACACCGTCCTTCTCGGCCTTGACCACGTCGCCGGCGTCGACGGCGGAGCGGTACTCCATGCCGGTGCCGACGAGCGGGGCCTCGCTCTTGATGAGCGGCACGGCCTGACGCATCATGTTCGCGCCCATGAGGGCACGGTTGGCGTCGTCGTGCTCGAGGAACGGGATCATGGCGGTCGCGACCGACACCATCTGGCGCGGCGAGACGTCCATGTAGTCCACGTCGTCACCGGGGACGTAGTCGACCTCACCGCCACGGCGGCGGACCAGGACGCGGTTCTCGGTGAAGCGCAGGTCGTCGTCGAGCGTGGCGTTGGCCTGCGCGATGACGAACCGGTCCTCTTCGTCGGCCGTCAGGTAGTCGACCTCGTCGGTGACGACACCCTCGGTGACCCGGCGGTACGGCGTCTCCACGAAACCGAACGCGTTGACGCGGCCGTAGGAGGCGAGCGAACCGATCAGACCGATGTTCGGGCCTTCGGGGGTCTCGATCGGGCACATGCGTCCGTAGTGGGACGGGTGCACGTCACGGACCTCGAAGCCGGCCCGCTCACGGGACAGACCACCCGGACCGAGGGCGTTGAGACGACGCTTGTGCGTCAGGCCCGACAGCGGGTTGTTCTGGTCCATGAACTGCGACAGCTGGCTGGTGCCGAAGAACTCCTTGATGGAGGCGACGACCGGCCGGATGTTGATCAGGGTCTGCGGCGTGATCGCCTCGACGTCCTGGGTCGTCATGCGCTCGCGCACGACGCGCTCCATACGAGCCAGACCCGTGCGGACCTGGTTCTGGATGAGCTCGCCGACGCTGCGGATACGACGGTTGCCGAAGTGGTCGATGTCGTCGGTCTCGACCATGATCGAGCGACCGGACTCACCGACCGTCTCGGTCTCCCCGGCGTGCAGCTTGACCAGGTACTTGATCGTCGCGATGACGTCCTCGACGGTCAGGACACCCGCGTTGAGCGGGGCCTCGCCGCCGAGCTTCTTGTTGACCTTGTAGCGGCCGACCTTGGCCAGGTCGTAGCGCTTGGGGTTGAAGTAGAGGTTCTCGAGCAGCGTCTGCGCGGCCTCACGCGTGGGCGGCTCGCCCGGACGCAGCTTGCGGTAGATGTCCAGCAGCGCGTCGTCCTGGCCCTGGGTGTGGTCCTTCTCCAGGGTGGCGCGCATGGACTCGTACTCGCCGAACTCCTCGAGGATCTGCTCGGTGGTCCAGCCGAGAGCCTTCAGAAGGACGGTGACGGACTGCTTGCGCTTGCGGTCGATGCGGACACCGACCATGTCGCGCTTGTCGATCTCGAGCTCCAGCCAGGCGCCCCGGGACGGGATGACCTTGGCGGAGAAGATGTCCTTGTCGGACGTCTTGTCGATCGAGGAGTCGAAGTAGACACCCGGCGAACGGACCAGCTGCGACACGACGACACGCTCGGTGCCGTTGATGACGAAGGTGCCCTTGTTGGTCATGAGCGGGAAGTCGCCCATGAAGACCGTCTGGGACTTGATCTCGCCGGTCTCGTTGTTGGTGAACTCGGCCGTCACGAAGAGCGGGGCCGCGTACGTGAAGTCGCGGTCCTTGCACTCGTCGATGCTGTTCTTCGGAGGCTCGAAACGGTGGTCGCGGAAGGTCAGCGACATCGACCCGGAGAAGTCCTCGATCGGAGAGATCTCCTCGAAGATCTCCTCCAGACCGGACTTGGTGGGGACGTCCTGACCGGACTCCAGGGCGGCCTCGACGCGACCCTTCCAGGCGTCGTTGCCGAGCAGCCAGTCAAAGCTCTCGGTTTGCAGCGCGAGAAGGTTCGGAACCTCGAGGGGCTCCCTGATCTTTGCAAAGGAGATGCGCAGCGGGGCGGTGCTGGCGGCGTTGTTCGTATTCGCGATCGAGGCG
Organism: Streptomyces sp. 3330; assembly: GCF_031456635.1. NCBI lineage: Bacteria > Bacillati > Actinomycetota > Actinomycetes > Kitasatosporales > Streptomycetaceae > Streptomyces > Streptomyces sp. 3330. Next base: position 30,525 of record NZ_JAVDVA010000005.1, on the reverse strand, counting down.
TTGCGCGAGGCGGCCAAGAGGGGGTCCTTCCGAGGGCTCGGACTCACTACGCGCGTACCGGCTCCTCTCCTGCGCACAGAGACAGAAATCCCAGGTCGGGGATTGTCTGGTCGTCCGGCTCAAGTGAGGGCATGCCCCTGGTGACGGGCAGGGAACAGCTAACAGGCAGCGCAAAGGGTCAGTGTAGCCACTTGGCACACTGATGTCCAGTGCGGGTTTCTGGAGACCCTCGTAGTTCTCAACGCCCTCGGTCTGCTAGCCCTCAACGCACGGTGATACTGCCCTCTTCGCCGTCGATCCATGCCTCGGATTCGGATCCTTGTGACGACGCGTCCTGAGAATTGCGCGCTGCGTGCGGTTCGTCAAGGCCCCCCTGCGCGACTCGGGCGCCCGGAGACACGATGAAGATCACCATACCCCCCGGTCACGGGGGTGCAAGGCAACCGTGGCCGCGCTCCCAGGAACGCCGAAGAGCGACCACCCAGATGGATGATCGCTCTTCGGTGCGTGAGCGTTACAGCCCCGGAGGGACTGATTCAGCCTGCGCGTCCGGTCGTCGCCGACCGGGAGGTGTTACTTGACCTCGACCGAGGCGCCGGCGGCCTTGAGGGACTCGGCGGCCTTCTCAGCGGCCTCCTTGGCGACCTTCTCGAGGACGGGCTTCGGAGCGCCGTCGACGAGGTCCTTGGCCTCCTTCAGACCCAGGGAGGTGAGCTCGCGCACGACCTTGATGACCTGGATCTTCTTCTCGCCGGCGCCGGTGAGGATGACGTCGAACTCGTCCTGCTCCTCGACGGCCTCGGCGGCGGCGGCGGGGCCGGCCGGGGCAGCGGCGACCGCGGCGGCGGCGGTGACGTCGAACTTCTCCTCGAACGCCTTCACGAACTCGGAGAGCTCGATGAGGGTGAGGTTCTCGAACTGCGCGAGCAGCTCTTCCTGGGACAGCTTCGTCGCCATGGTGGGCGATCCTTCCATTCAATTCGGCAGGTGCCGGATGTACATGTCGGCGGGCGTACGTTCGGCCCGCGTCGACCGTCGCCTCAGGCGGCGGTCAAAGTGCGAGCCGAATTACTCGGCACCGCCCTGCTCGGCCAGCTTGACGCGAAGCGCCTCCGCGGTGCGGACGAACTTCGACGGAAGCGCCTGGAAGAGCGAGGCAGCCTGGGACTGCTTGCCCTTCATGGCGCCCGCCAGCTTGGCGAGCAGAACCTCGCGGGACTCGAGGTCCGCAAGCTTCTTGATCTCGTCGGCGGACAGCGCCTTACCGTCAAGGACACCGCCCTTGATGACGAGGTTCGGGTTGTCCTTGGCGAAGTCACGAAGACCCTTCGCCGACGTCACCGGGTCACCAGTGATGAAGGCAACCGCCGTCGGACCGTTGAACAGGTCGTCGAGCGTCGAGATCCCGGCCTCGTTGGCCGCGATCTTGGTCAGCGTGTTCTTCACCACGGCGTACTGGGCGTCTTCACCGAGCGAACGACGCAGCGTCTTGAGCTGCGCCACGGTGAGACCCCGGTACTCGGTCAGCACAGCGGCGTTCGAGCTGCGGAACTGGTCCGCGAGCTCGGCTACCGCGGCAGCCTTGTCGGGCCTTGCCATAGAGCGTCGGCCTCCTTCCGGGTGATGAGGACCGCTCAGAAGGGGCTGGGACAAACGAAACGCCCCGGCGCAGGCGCACGGGGCGTAGCTCGACCGAACGAATTCCGTGGGAGGATTCCGATCCGGGAGCGTATCCACTGACACCTGCGCGGGTCGTCCGCATTGCAGCGGATCCTTCGGCCACCGCCCCCTCTTGCGAGAGCACGGCAACGACCAGCGGTCTTTGGCTTCTCGAGGAGAGTACGTGAACGGGGCGCCGTCAAGCAAATCCGCCCGTACGGGGCCGGGACGGCCCTCACTCGCGGCCCTTCTTCAGCTCCTCGGCCATGTCCAGCGTGTCCGAGGCGGGCGGCGCCTTCACGGTCACGGGCTTGCCGAAGTCGAGGAAGGTGAGGGTGAGGTCGAGTTCCCCGTGCCGCCCGAAGCCCTGCACCCGCAGCTTCCGCGTCCGGTCCTCGGCGTCGACCCACAGATCCATGGTGAGTGCGTCCACGCCCTGCTTCTCGTACTGGGCGAGGCTCTTCTCGGTCCGCTGCCGGACGGCCTTGTCCTCGTCCCGGTAGGCGACGCGGATGTCGTCGACGGTGGCCGTTCCCGTGTAGCGGGTGGTGCGCACGCCCTCGACCGTCTCGGAACCGGCCGTCCTCAGGTCGTCGGCCGCGGTGAGGAAGCCGCCCTCGTGGGAGGGGTTGTCCCGGACCCGGTCCACCATCGTGCCGGTGTCGACCTCGATGCCGCTGGGGGTGTCGGAGCTGCCCGGCGCCCCGAACCTGATCCAGTGCTTACCGTCCTCCCCGGCTTCGTCGGTGCCGACGTACAGCACCCCGCCGACCAGCCGGAACTCGCCCGTGCCCCGGTCGGGCCCGCTGAGCCTGGTGGACTTCAGGCTCATGGCCGGCGGCGCGACGCCGATCGCCGCCTCGGCCGTGATCCGGCCCTCCTCCGGCGTCCGCCCGGTCATGCGGTAGCGCAGGGAGACGGTCTCCTCCGCCTTCTCCGCGGCCCGGGCGACGGCGGCCGCGGCGGCGGAGTCACCCCCGCTCTCCGTGCCGCCCGCCGCCGCACACCCGGCGACGAGCAGCGCGGCCAGCCCGAGGACACCCACGGAAACCCTCATCCCACTTCCCCCAGAACCCGATACAGCGACCACACGGCCGGTTCACAGCAAGATCGTGAAGATATACCGGGGATCGGGGGAGGTCCCGTGATTTACGAGCCGGTGCCCGCCCCCTGCTGCTTCACGAGCTCCGAGAAGTCCGCTGTGTCGCTCGCCGGAGGCACCTCGGCGGAGACCTCCGTGCCGTAGTCGGTGTAGTACGCGGTCTGGGCGTAGGCGCCGGCCGTGGTCTCGCCCTTCTCGACCTTCTTGACCAGCAGATCCCGGTCGTCGACCCAGATGTCGATCGTCTCCGTGGTGACGCCGGCCTGCTCCAGCGTCTTCCGCAGGTCGTCGAGCTGGCTCCGGCTGAGGTCGGAGTTCTTCTCGGCGAGATCCGCCACCTCGACCGTCCCCGAGTAGTGCGTGGTCCGCTGGCCCCGCACCTTCTCCTCACCGACCTCCCGGACATCCCCGGAGGCCAGCAGCAGCTTCACCGACTGGTTGGGGGTGGTGTTCTGCATCTGGTCCTTCAGATACGCGCCGGAGCTGCCCCCGAGGCTCTCCAGGTCGTCGTACGCGTATCTGATCCAGTGCCGGCCGCCGGCCTGCTCCGCGAAGGTGTCGCCCATCCTCGCGTAGTAGGCGTCGGGCAGATAGCGGGCCTCCATCGACGTGGTGCCCATCTGGCGCATGGTGTCGGCCATGGTGCCGCCGGTGTACGTGATGGTGAGCGTGCCGGTGAGGCCGTCCCCCCAGCCGAGCGCGCCGTCGGCGGTCATCGACATCACCGAGCCCATGGTCGTGGTCGACTCGACCTTCGCGGAGTCGGCGCCGTCGGTGGACTTCTCGGCGGTGCGCAGGGCCGCGATGGGGCTGAGCCGGGGCCTGTCGTCCCCGCCCTTCCCGGAACCGTCGGAGCCGCCGGAACCACCGGAACCCCCGCAGGCCGTCACCCCCGTCAGCAGGGCCGCCGTGACGATCGAGAGGCCCGCGCGGCGCAGGGTCGTGCGCTTCATTCGTCCCACCCCCATGGATTCCTGTCACTGAACGCTAACGCACAGCACTGACAGTCGTACGAAAAAAGATACGTACGGCAAAAGGGACGAGCCCCGCACCTCGAAAGGTTGCGGGGCTCGTCGCCGACTGAGGGTGAGCTGTCAGGCTCAGACCGCGGCCGGGTCCTCCTCGACGAGAAGGTTGCGGGTGCGGTTCGGGTCGACCAGGATGCCGGGGCCGATCGTGGTGCTGATCGCGGCCTTCTTGATGTAACGACCCTTGGCGGCGGACGGCTTCAGACGGAGGATCTCCTCCAGCGCCGCGCCGTAGTTCTCCACCAGCTTCTCGTCGTCGAAGGACGACTTGCCGATGATGAAGTGCAGGTTCGAGTGCTTGTCGACGCGGAACTCGATCTTGCCGCCCTTGATCTCCGTCACGGCCTTGGCCACGTCGGGGGTGACCGTGCCGGTCTTCGGGTTCGGCATCAGACCACGCGGACCGAGCACGCGGCCGAGGCGGCCGACCTTGCCCATGAGGTCCGGGGTGGCGACGACGGCGTCGAAGTCCAGACGGCCCTTCGCGACCTCGTCGATCAGTTCGTCGGAGCCGACGATGTCGGCGCCCGCGGCCTCCGCGGCCGCAGCACGGTCACCGGTCGCGAAGACCAGGACCCGGGCGGTCTTGCCGGTGCCGTGCGGCAGGTTCACGGTGCCACGGACCATCTGGTCGGCCTTGCGCGGGTCGACGCCCAGGCGGAAGGCGACCTCGACGGTGCCGTCGAACTTGCTCGTGGAGGTCTCCTTGGCGAGACGGACGGCCTCGAGCGGGGCGTAGAGCTTCTCCCGGTCGATCTTGGCGTCCGCAGCGCGGAGGGACTTGCTGCGCTTGCTCACTACTGCTCCTGTGTGTCTTGAGGAGTCGTGGTACGGGCCGAGCAGGCCCTTCCACGGTGCTACGAAGGTGCTACGGGGCTGGGGATCAGCCCTCGACCGTGATGCCCATGGAGCGGGCGGTGCCGGCGATGATCTTCGACGCGGCGTCCAGGTCGTTGGCGTTCAGGTCGGGAAGCTTGGTCGTGGCGATCTCGCGGACCTGCGCCTCGGTGATCTTGGCGACCTTGGTCTTGTGCGGCTCGCCGGAGCCCTTCTCGACACCAGCGGCCTTGAGGATCATCTTCGCGGCCGGCGGCGTCTTGGTGATGAAGGTGAAGGAGCGGTCCTCGTAGACCGTGATCTCCACCGGGATCACCCAGCCACGCTGCGACTCGGTCGCGGCGTTGTAGGCCTTGCAGAACTCCATGATGTTGACGCCGTGCTGGCCGAGCGCGGGGCCGACCGGCGGCGCGGGGTTGGCCGCACCGGCGTTGATCTGGAGCTTGATGAGCCCCGTGACCTTCTTCTTCTTGGGAGGCATTGCTCTCTCCGGGTCCTAGTGAGAGTTTTCAGCCTCATTCCGGATGATCCGGATGGAGGCATACCGCACAACGATAACGGGTATCCATGCGCGGCCAAAAACCGAGCAGGTCAGACCGGCTGCGAAAGCCTGTCTGACCTGATCGGAGGCTTGTGCTCCAGAGGACGCTAGTTCTTCTGGATCTGGTCGAAGCTCAGCTCGACCGGGGTCTCGCGGCCGAAGATCTCGACGAGGCCCTTGACCTTCTTCGAGTCGGCGTTGATCTCGTTGATCGTGGCCTGGAGCGTGGCGAACGGGCCGTCGGTGACGGTGACCGAGTCGCCCACCTCGAAGTCCAGCACCTGGACCTCGACCTTGCGGGCCGGAGCCGGCTTGCCCTCGGCCTCGGCGGCCTCACGGGCGGCCTTCTCCTCCGCCTCCGGGGCGAGCATCTTGACGATCTCGTCCAGGGTCAGCGGGTACGGGTCGTACGCGTTGCCCACGAAGCCGGTGACGCCGGGGGTGTTGCGGACGACGCCCCAGGACTCGTTCGTCAGGTCCATGCGCACCAGCACGTAGCCGGGGAGCTTGTTCTGACGGATGGTCTTGCGGTCGCCGTTCTTGATCTGGACGACCTCTTCCTGCGGCACCTCGGCCGCGAAGATGTAGTCCTCGACGTTCAGCGAGACGGCGCGCTGCTCCAGGTTGGTCTTCACGCGGTTCTCGTAGCCGGCGTACGTGTGGATGACGTACCACTCGCCGGGGAGGGTGCGCAGCTCCTCGCGCAGGGCGACGACGGGGTCGACGGGCTCGGCCGGCTCTTCTTCCTCGGCCTCGTCGACGACGTCCTCGGCCTCGACGTCCTCGTCGGCTTCCTCGCCCTCGACGTGGAGTGCGGCTTCCTCCGCGGGTTCGCCCGCTTCGGCCTCGGCAGCCTCGAACTCGTCCACCTCGTCCGCGCCCTCGACGATGTCGAGCTCGTCGTCCACGGACTCTTCCGGCTCGATGGCGTCGTTCAGGTTCTGGTCAGACACGGTGGCTGCTTCTTCCTGGATACATAGGGGTGGAACATGCGAAAGGGGCGCCGGATACCTCGGCGCCCTTCGCTCTAGGCTCAGCCAAAGACGTACTTGGCGGCGTGGCTGAGTCCATAGTCAATCACGGTCACCAGGCCGATCATGATGACGACGAAGACGATCACCACGGTCGTGTACGTCGTCAGCTGGCTCCGCGTGGGCCATACGACCTTGCGGAGCTCGGCGACGATCTGGCGATAGAAGAGCGCGAGACGCTTCAGCGGGCCCTTCTTGGCGCGCTTGCCGCCCTTGCGGGTCTTCTTCTGCGCCTCAGGCACCTCGTCCTGGGCATCAGGCGTGTCGATGGAGCCCACGGCGTCCGCCATTCGTCCTCACCTGTTCCCGGGTCGTGGCCGTGCCGCGCCCGGTCTGAGCCGCACGGCGATGCATTGCTGTACGTACATGCGCTGCGCACACATCCTGGTGACGGAGTGTGTAGCAGGGCCGGAGGGACTTGAACCCCCAACCGCTGGTTTTGGAGACCAGTGCTCTACCAATTGAGCTACGACCCTTTGTGTGTTCCCCAACGTACCGCATCCGACCGGGTGCTCGGTGTGCACCTGTTGGGGCGCGGCTGTCGAAGGCCAACGACGTGTGAGTGTACGTGGTCTTGAGCGCCTCGTCGAACGGAAAGCGGCCTTGATCGGAATCACTCTGATGTTCAGTCGGCTGACCAGTCCGTGAAACCCGTGTGCCGGGCCGGTTTCCGGTCTGAAACCATGGGTGCCATGAGCGCTGCAACCCCTCCCACCGAGCGCCGGGTCTCCGCCCGCGTCGGCGCGATCTCCGAGTCCGCCACCCTTGCCGTGGACGCCAAGGCCAAGGCCCTGAAGGCCGCCGGGCGTCCGGTGATCGGCTTCGGCGCGGGCGAGCCCGACTTCCCGACCCCGGACTACGTCGTCGAGGCGGCCGTCGAGGCCTGCAAGAACCCCAAGTACCACCGCTACACGCCGGCCGGTGGTCTCCCCGAGCTGAAGACCGCGATCGCCGCGAAGACGCTGCGTGACTCGGGCTACGAGGTGGACGCCTCGCAGATCCTGGTCACCAACGGCGGCAAGCAGGCGATCTACAACGCCTTCGCGGCGATCCTCGACCCGGGCGACGAGGTCATCGTCCCGGCGCCGTACTGGACGACGTACCCCGAGTCCATCCGGCTGGCCGGCGGTGTCCCGGTGGAGGTCGTCGCCGACGAGACGACCGGCTACCGGGTCTCCGTCGAGCAGCTGGAGGCGGCCCGCACGGAGAACACGAAGGTCGTGCTCTTCGTCTCCCCGTCCAACCCGACCGGCGCCGTGTACAACGCCGAGGACGCCGAGGCGATCGGCCGCTGGGCCGTCGAGCACGGCCTGTGGGTGATGACGGACGAGATCTACGAGCACCTCGTCTACGGCGACGCGAAGTTCACCTCGCTGCCGGGGATCCTGCCGGAGCTGCGCGACAAGTGCATCGTGGTCAACGGCGTCGCGAAGACGTACGCGATGACCGGCTGGCGGGTGGGCTGGATCATCGGCCCGAAGGACGTCGTCAAGGCCGCCACGAACCTCCAGTCGCACGCCACCTCGAACGTCTCCAACGTGGCGCAGATCGCCGCGCTGGCCGCCGTCTCCGGCGACCTGTCGGCCGTCGAGAAGATGCGCGAGGCCTTCGACCGGCGGCGCAGGACGATCGTGCGGATGCTGAACGAGATCGACGGCGTCCTGTGCCCGGAGCCCGAGGGCGCGTTCTACGCGTACCCCTCCGTCAAGGCGCTGCTCGGCAAGGAGATCCGCGGCAAGCGTCCGCAGGACTCGGTCGAGCTGGCCGCGCTCATCCTGGAGGAGGCCGAGGTCGCGGTCGTCCCAGGTGAGGCCTTCGGCACGCCGGGCTACCTGCGGCTGTCGTACGCGCTGGGCGACGAGGACCTCGTCGAGGGCGTGAGCCGCATCCAGAAGCTGCTGGCGGAGGCCAGGGACTGACGTCCCCGTCCTCACGCGCGCGTGGCGGGCCGCCTTCCCCCGGGGAGGCGGCCCGCTTCTTCGTGTCCGCGCTCCTCACGCCCGCGTGCTCTTCGTGTCTGCGTGCGAGCAAGACCACGATCGGGGAAAGCGCTACCGGGAGGACGGGAAGGTACGGCAGGATCCTGGAATGGAGCGTGTACGTGATGTCTCTGAGCTGCCGAAAGCCCATCTGCACCTGCACTTCACCGGGTCGATGCGGGCCACCACCGTGCTGGAACTGGCCGACAAGTACGGCGTGCACCTGCCGGACGCGCTGAACGAGGCGCTGACCAGCGGGGAGCCACCCAGGCTGCGGGCCACGGACGAACGGGGCTGGTTCCGCTTCCAGCGCCTGTACGACGCGGCCCGCTCGTGCGTGCGCGAACCGGAGGACATCCGGCGGCTGGTGCGGGAGGCCGCCGAGGAGGACCTGAAGGACGGCTCCGGCTGGCTGGAGATCCAGGTGGACCCGACGTCGTACGCGCCCCGGCTGGGCGGTCTGATCCCGGCGCTGGAGATCATTCTGGACGCGGTGGAGACCGCCTCGCGCGACACCGGGCTCGGCATCCGGGTCCTGGTCGCGGCCAACCGGATGAAGCACCCGCTGGACGCCCGGACCCTGGCCCGGCTGGCCGTGCGGTACGCGGACCGGGGCGTGGTCGGTTTCGGACTGTCGAACGACGAACGCAGGGGCATGGCGAGGGACTTCGACCGGGCCTTCGCCATCGCCCGGGAGGGCGGGCTGCTGTCCGCCCCGCACGGCGGCGAGTTGACCGGTCCCGCGTCCGTGCGCGACTGCCTGGACGACCTGGACGCGACCCGGCTGGGGCACGGGGTGCGGGCGGCCGAAGATCCGCGGCTGCTGAAGCGGCTCGCCGACCGGGGCGTGACCTGCGAGGTGTGCCCGGCGTCGAACGTGGCGCTGGGTGTGTACGAGAAGCCGGAGGACGTTCCGCTGCGGACGCTCTTCGAGGCCGGGGTGCCGATGGCCCTGGGCGCCGACGACCCGCTGCTGTTCGGCTCGCGCCTGGCGGCCCAGTACGACATCGCCCGCCGCCACCACGCCTTCACGGACGAGGAGTTGGCGGAGCTGGCCCGGCAGTCGGTACGGGGCTCGGCTGCGCCGGACGACGTCAGGGCGAAGCTTCTGGCGGGCGTGGACGACTGGCTGGCCGCCGAGCCGTCGGCCGGCTAGAGCCCGGCGCCCACCATCACCGGCTCGTTGACCAGCGTGACCCCGAAGGCCTCGCGCACCCCGGCCACGACCTCACGGGCCAGCGCCAGCAGGTCCTCCGTGGTGGCGGCGCCGCGGTTGGTGAGGGCGAGGGTGTGCTTGGTGGAGATGCGGGCGGGCCCGCTGCCGTACCCCTTGGTGAAGCCCGCCTTGTCGATCAGCCAGGCCGCGGAGGTCTTGGTGTGCCCCGGGCCCGCCGGGTACGCGGGCGGCTCCGCGCCGTCGCCCAGCCGCTCCCGCACGCGCGCGTGGAACGCGGCGAAGTCGGCGTCGGTGAGGATCGGGTTGGTGAAGAAGGAACCGGCCGACCAGGTGTCGTGGTCCTCCGGGTCGAGGACCATGCCCTTCCCGGCGCGGAGCTTCAGCACGGTCTCGCGGGCCTCGGCGAGCGGCACCCGGTCCCCGGGCTCGACGCCCAGCGCGCGTGCCGTCTCGGCGTACTTCAGGGGCGCCGACAGCCCGTCCGCGTCCTCGAGCCCGAAGCGGACGCGCAGGACGACATAGCGCTCGGGGTCGGCCTTGAAGCGGCTGTGCCGGTAGGAGAAGGCGCACTCCTCGTTGGTGAGGGTGACCGTCTCGCCCGCCCGGCGGTCGTAGGCGATCACCTCGGTGATCGTCGTGGAGACCTCCTGGCCGTACGCCCCCACGTTCTGGATCGGGGTCGCGCCCGCCGAACCGGGGATGCCGGCCAGGCACTCGACGCCGGCCAGCCCGGCTTCCACCGTGCGGGCGACGGCGTCGGTCCAGATCTCGCCCGCGGCCAGCTCCAGCCGTGTCCCGACGAGTTCGCAGCCGCGCGTGGCGATGCGCAGGGCGGTGCCCTCGAAGCCCTTGTCGCCGATGACGAGGTTCGAGCCGCCGCCGACGATCAGCAGCGGCGTGCCGTCGGCGTCGGCCTCGCGCACGGCGGCGATCACCTCGGCGTCGGTCGTCGCGGTCACCAGCCTGGTGGCGGGACCGCCCAGCCGGAAGGTGGTCAGCGGGGCGAGCGGGGCATCGTGGAGTTCCTGCACGCGCCCAGCCTACGAGACACCACCGACAGCCCCGTCCGCCCATGCCCCCGGCGGACCGGTCCGCCCGCCTCCGCCCGGTCGTCACGCGCGCGTGTACGGCCCCGCCGGGGTGGACGGGGCCGTACGCGCGCGTGCCGGACGGGTCGGGGCATGTGCCGCGCCGTGTGTCTCAGCGGGCGGCGGGTTCCAGCAGCTGAGCGGCTTCGGAGCCGGTCCCGGAGTCCGTCGCGTCGAGGTCCGCCCGGCGTCGGGCGGGTATCAGCAGGGCGGCGAACCCGGCGAGGGCCACCACGGCCGACCCGGTGACCAGCGCGGGCCGCAGTCCGTCGACGAAGCTCCGGCCGGACTCGTAGCCGCCCTGCGCCGCGAAGATCGACGACATGATCGCGATGCCGAGGGCCCCGCCGACCTCCCGCAGCGCGTTGTTGGCGCCGGAGGCGATGCCCTGCTCCTGCGGCCGGACGCTGGACATCACCAGGGCGGAGGCAGGGGCGAAGAACAGCGCCATGCCGATGCCGCTGACGATCAGACCGGGAAGCTGGACGGCGTAGGAGGCGTCGACGGTCGCCACGGCGGCCATCCAGCCGAGACCCACGGCCTGGAGGAAGAGCCCGGTGGCGACGACCGGCCGGCCTCCGACACGGTCGGAGAGGATGCCGGCGATCGGCGCGACGAGCATCGGCATGCCGGTCCACGGCAGCATCCGCAGACCCGCCTCGGTGGGCGAGTAGCCGAGGACGCCCTGCATGTACTGGCTGAGCAGGAAGATCGAGCCGAACATCCCGAGGAACATCAGCAGGCTCGCCGCGTTGATCCCGGCGAAGGCGCGGGACCGGAAGAGCCGCATGGGCAGCATCGGGTTCTTGGCCCGCAGCCCGTGCAGGACGAACCCGACGAGCAGGACGGCGCCCGCGAACAGTCCGGTCAGCACGAGCGGGCTGGTCCAGCCGTCGGCCGGTCCGCGCACCAGGCCGTAGACGAGCCCGAAGAGGCCGCCGCTGGCGAGCAGGGTGCCGGGGAAGTCGAGCGGGGCGCCGGTGCCGTAGGACTCGGCGAGGCGCAGCCGGGCGAGCGGCAGCAGGGCGAGGCCCAGCGGAACGTTCAGCCAGAAGATCCAGTGCCAGGAGACGTGTTCGGTGAGGCTGCCGCCGATGAGCGGCCCGGAGGCGACCGCGAGTCCGTTGACCGCGCCCCAGATGCCGTAGGCCATGCCGCGCTTGGCGGCGGGCACCGCGGCCGTGAGGAGGGTGAGCGTCAACGGCATCATGACGGCCGCGCCGACGCCCTGGACCGCGCGGGCGGCGATGAGGGAGTCGATGCCGGGGGCCATGGCCGCGGCGGCGGAGGCGGCGGTGAAGACGGTGAGCCCGGCGAGGAACATCCGCCGGCGACCGAACCGGTCACCGAGCGCCGCGCCGAACATGAGCAGCACGGCGAAGGTGAGCGTGTAGGCGCTCACGGTCCATTCGAGGTCGCCCAGTCCGCCGCCGAGGTCCTCGCGGATGGACGGCAGGGCGGTGGTGACGACGAGGTTGTCGAGGGCCGCCATGAACCCGGCGACGCTGGTGATGACGAGGGCCCAGACGGCTCCCCCGCGACGTGCGGTCTGCTCTGACATCGCTCCCCCAGCGGGTGATCGAACTTCGGTTAGTTATGGATGACTAACTTTCGCGCCCAAAAAAGGGCGCCCATCGGTCGCGTGGGCGAACCGCGCCGCCCGCGTTACTTCTCCAGCCGGCCCTTGAACCGGGCGGACGGATACAGCCCGTCCCAGACCCGGTGGTCGGGCGGAAAACCCATGGCCACCAGGCAGTTGACGAGCATGCCGTACGCCATGAAGGTCGTCGTCTCGTTCACGTCGGCGCCGAGGGGCACATGGACGATGTCCCAGAGCCGCATCCACCCGGCACGGACGGCCTCCCCGAACCCGTGGTCGCCCTCCGCCTCGGCGGCGGCCACCGCGACATACATCTGCATCTGCAGCATCAGCCGTTCGGGCTGCTCCTCGATGACCTTGATGTACGCGTTCGCCATGGCGTGCAGGGCCTCTTCGCCCTCCAGCCCCCTGGCCGCCTCCTCGAACGTGCGGACGGTCTCCTCCATGCAGCGCTCGGAGGCCGCGAGGAAGATCGCCTTCTTGCCCGCGAAGAGCCGGAAGAGATAAGGCTGCGAGACACCCACCCGCTTGGCGATCGCCTCGGTGGACGTGCCGTGATAGCCGCCGCGGGCGAACTCGCTCGTCGCCGCGCGGATGACGCTCTCACGCCTCTCGTCTGCGCTCATCCTGACCATGCGGCAAAGTTAGTGCTCAATCACTAACTATGTCAAGGCCCGCCCACGCGTAAGGGACGCCCTCCTCTGGAGAGCGCCCCTTACCTCGCGTGCCGCCTCGCGGTCAGGCCAGTCGTACGACCGCCCGGGACATCCCGAGGACCTTCTGCCCGCCGCTGGTCACCGTCAGGTCGACCCGCACGGTGTTGTCGTCGAGCTTGGCGCCCACCTTGCCGGCGACCTCGATCACGGCGCCCTGGTCATCGTTCGGGACGACGACGGGCTTGGTGAAGCGGACGCCGTAGTCGACGACCGCGCCCGGGTCGCCGGTCCAGTCGGTGACGACGCGGATCGCCTCGGCCATGGTGAACATGCCGTGCGCGATGACGTCCGGCAGACCCACCTCCTTGGCGAACCGCTCGTTCCAGTGGATGGGGTTGAAGTCCCCTGAGGCGCCCGCGTACTGCACCAGCGTGGCGCGGTTCACAGGGAAGGACCGGGCCGGCAGCTCGGTGCCGACCTCGACGTCGTCGTAAGCGATCTTCGCCGTCATCGGTTCCTCACACCTTCCCGTCCGTGGCGGCCGCGGTCTCCGCCGGTTCCGCCGCGCGGGCGACGAGCTTGGTCCAGGCGGTCACGACGTGCTCACCGCTCTCGTCGTGGACCTCGCCCCGGATGTCCAGGATGTCGTTGCCGGCCATGGACTTGACCGCCTCGATGGTCGAGGTGACCGTGAGCCGGTCCCCGGCCCGCACCGGCCGCCGGTAGGCGAACTTCTGGTCGCCGTGCACCACCCGGCTGTAGTCGAGGCCCAGCTGAGGGTCCTGGACGACCTGCCCCGCCGCCTTGAAGGTGATCGAGAACACGAAGGTCGGCGGCGCGATCACATCGGCGTACCCGAGCGCCTTGGCGGCGTCCGGGTCGGTGTACGCCGGGTGGGCGTCGCCCACGGCCTCGGCGAACTCGCGGATCTTCTCCCGACCGACCTCATAGGGATCGGTGGGCGGGTAGGTCCGCCCGACGAAGGACTGGTCGAGCGCCATGGCCTCGGCACCTCCTGGTTGCTCTGCTGCTTGTCGCTGTACCGGTCAGTGTCGCTCTACTGGCCGGTACCGGTCGCTCAACGACGCGAGGCCGCCCCCGATCACTCGGGGACGGCCTCGCATACGAGCCTGAAACTATCGCGTTTCGCGGTGCGCGGTGTGCGCGTTGCAACGCGGGCAGTGCTTCTTCATCTCCAGTCGGTCCGGGTTGTTACGCCGGTTCTTCTTGGTGATGTAGTTCCGCTCCTTGCACTCCACGCAGGCCAGCGTGATCTTCGGGCGGACGTCGGTGGCAGCCACAGGAGTGCTCCTTGACGAACGGATGGGACGAGATATAACGCATGAAAGAGTAGCCGATCGAAGGACCGACCCCACAATCGGCTACTGTCAGTAGCGGTGACCGGACTTGAACCGGTGACACAGCGATTATGAGCCGCTTGCTCTACCGACTGAGCTACACCGCTTTGATGGGATCAGGTCCCGCCTTGCGACGGGAACCTCACCCACCAGAGCCCCAATACGGAATCGAACCGTAGACCTTCTCCTTACCATGGAGACGCTCTACCGACTGAGCTATTGGGGCGAGCGATGAAGACATTACACGGTCCGCAGCCGTTCACCCAAATCCGTTTCCCGAGGCCTCTGCGGACCGCCCCGAGGGCCGATTCCCCGAGGTCCCGGCGACCCCACGGGCCCCTCCCGCACGCCGGACCACACCGGTACGACTATTGCGCTCCTCCCCGCTCGCGCCGAAACCCCGTCCTAGGCTCGACTCACTCTGCGTGATCTTGCGTCCCCGCGACCGTGCGTCACCCGCGTCCCCGCGCAGTCCCGAGCCGAGCCCCTGGAGCGCGATGCCCGACAGCCAGCCGCAGCCGCCCCCTTGGCCGTCGTCCTCGTCCGGCGTCCCGGGAGGCGTGCCGGACCCCGCCGCCCTCCTGCTGTCCGGCGCGCGCCTGGCGGACGGCCGCACCGTGGACGTACGGCTGGGCCGCGGGCGCATCGAGGCGGTCGGCACGGCGGGCAGCCTGACCACCGGCCCCGGCCGCGGCGGGACGCGCGTGGACCTCGGCGGCTACCTCCTGCTCCCCGCCCCCGCCGAACCGCACGCGCACGCCGACACCGCGCTCACCGCCGACGCCGACGGCCCGGTCTCGTACGCCCCCGAGGACGTCCAGCGCCGCGCCACGGAGGCGGTACTGCTGCAGCTGGGCCACGGCGCGACGGCGCTGCGCGCCCACGTGCACGTGGGCGACGTCCAGGGCCTCGGCGCGCTGGCCGCCGTCCTGCAGGCCCGGCGTTCCCTGCGCGGCCTCGCCGAACTGACGGCGGTGGCGATGCCCCGGGTGCTGACCGGGGCGGCCGGGGCGGACGGACTCGCGATGCTGCGGGACGCGGTGAAGATGGGTGCCTCCGTGGTGGGCGGCTGCCCGGACCTGGACCCCGACCCGACGGGCTACGTGGAGACCGTCCTGGAGGTCGCCTCCGAGCACGGTTGCCCCGTCGACCTGCACACCGACGCCGCCGACCCGGCCCGCCTCGCCCGCCTCGCCGCGATGGCCGGCGGCCTGCGCCCCGGCGTCACCCTGAGTCCCTGCGGCGGCCTCGACGACCTCCCGGCCGAGACGGCCACCCGCACCGCCGACCAACTCGCCGCCGCCGGCGTGACGGTGGTCTGCCTCCCCCAGGGCGGCTGCGGCGCCGTCGACCACCGGGAGGTGGCGCCCGTACGGCTGTTGCGCGCGGCCGGTGTGCGGATCGCGGCGGGCAGCGGGGCGTTGCGGGACGTCTGCAACCCGGTCGGCCGCGGCGACCCCCTGGAGGCGGCCTACCTGCTCGCCTCACGCCACGGTCTGCGCGCCGAGGACGCCTACGACGCCGTGAGCACGTCCGCGCGGGCCGCGCTGGGCCTCCCCGAGGTCCGCGTGGAGGCGGGGTTCCCGGCCGACCTCCTGGCCGTCCGCGGGGACCGGCTGGCAGGCGCCCTGTCCCTGGCGTACAGCAGGATCGTGATCCACCAGGGCCGCGTGGTGGCCCGCACGAGCGCGGTCCGCGAGTACCGCAACTCGACGGCCGCCCCGGAGTGGGGCCTGCCGAGGCAGGGACGGGGACAACTGTCGTAGGACGGCGGGGACCGGCCGGGGAGTTGAGCCGGGATCGGGCCGGGCCCCGGGCGGAGTCGTGCGGCGGATGCCGGGGTCCGGGCGTACGGTCGGAAGCATGCGCATTGTCATCGCTGGTGGTCATGGTCAGATCGCGCTGCGGCTGGAGCGTCTGCTCGCCGCGCGCGGGGACGAGGTCGCGGGGATCATCCGCAAGGCGGAACAGGGCGACGACCTGAGAGCGGCCGGCGCCGAACCGATCGTCCTGGACCTGGAGTCGGCGTCCGTCGAGGCCGTCGCGGAGCGGCTGCGGGGCGCGGACGCGGCGGTGTTCGCGGCGGGCGCCGGCCCGGGCAGCGGAGTGGACCGCAAGCACACCGTGGACAAGGGAGCGGCGGTCCTGTTCGCGGACGCGGCGGTCCGGGCGGGCGTACGGCGCCTCGTCCTCGTGTCGTCCATGGGCGCGGACCCCGGCCACCGGGGTGACGAGGTCTTCGACGTCTACCTGCGCGCCAAGGGCGAAGCGGACGCGTACGTGCAGGGACTGGACTCCCTCGACTGGACGATCCTGCGCCCCGGCTCGCTGACGGACGACCCCGGCACCGGCCTGGTCCGGCTGGAGGCCCGCACGGGCCGCGGCACCGTTCCACGCGACGACGTGGCCGCCGTGCTGGCCGAACTGCTGGACACCCCGGCGACGTCCGGCCTCACCCTGGAGCTCATCAGCGGCTCGGTCCCGGTCCCGGTGGCGGTCAAGGCGCTGGCGGGGAACTGACGCGGTCCGGAGCACGTTCACGGAGCGGCTGCGGGGCGCGGCCCGGGGGACGGTCACAGAGCGGCTGCGGGGCGCGGCCCGGGGGTGCGAGGGGCCCGGCGGCGGAAGGCGCCCTAGAAGAGGGGCAGCTGCCCGGGAAAGTCCGGGACCACATAGCCGTCCAACGACGGCTGGGCCGCGCCCAGTTGCGCCGCGCTGCGCGAGCCGGGGCAGGAGACGAGGTCCCCGGTCCCGCGCGCCCCCGGCGGGTCGTGCCGGGCGAACCGTCCGGCGACGACGGCGATCTCGCGACGGCAGACGGGGCAGGTTCTACGACGGCTGGACGCGGTGGACATGGGATCAGTCTGCCCCAGTGGGCCACGCGGGTACCCCGTGCCGGGACGCGCCCCGCTCGCCGCGCGGAAGTGCGAGCACGTCCCTAGCATCCGTACACGTGGCACATACCTTCGAGGAACTCGTGGAGAAGCAACGCGCGGCCGACGAGGCACACGCGAGGGTCGAGGCGCTGCGGGACACGTACGGCGCACCCACGGCCACCCCCTGGCCGGACATCCAGACCGACACCTACGAAACCGCCTGGCGCGCCTGGCGCGACCTCGCCCGCGACGTACAGGCCGCGGTGACCGAGCACGCCAAGGACGAGAACAGACCACGCAACGATGTCGAGGCAGAGGTGAAGAGAGCGGCGAAGACACCCCCGCCGCGGGCCTCCGAGCCCCCGGAAGACCCCGCCGAAGGGAAGTGAAGCCCGCTGCCGCCCAGACCGTCGCCGCCAACGAAGAAACCCCTCCGCTCTGCGTTTCCGCAGTACGGAGGGGTTCCCTCTCTCAGCGTGGCGGCGCCAGGATTCGAACCTGGGAAGGCTGAGCCGGCAGATTTACAGTCTGCTCCCTTTGGCCGCTCGGGCACACCGCCGGGTTTGCCGCCGGTTCGAACCGCTTTTCGGCGGTGCTCCCTGGCAACGACGTAAACGATACCCGATGCCCAGGGGTGCTTCGCCACCTGATTCCTCGCCGCCCGGAGGGAGCGGGGTGGCTAGGCTTGTGCGGATGCGGCCCGGCATCCCACCGGGCTCGGCGGTCGCCCCCACGCACGCCGATACGCACCCGACAAGCACCCCGATACAAGGAGCCACAGGACATGGCCGACTCCAGTTTCGACATCGTCTCGAAGGTCGAGCGGCAGGAGGTCGACAACGCCCTCAACCAGGCCGGCAAGGAGATCTCGCAGCGTTACGACTTCAAGGGCGTCGGCGCCTCGATCTCGTGGTCCGGTGACAAGATCCTCATGGAGGCGAACTCGGAGGACCGCGTGAACGCCGTCCTCGACGTCTTCCAGTCCAAGCTGATCAAGCGCGGGATCTCCCTCAAGGCGCTGGACGCGGGCGAGCCCCAGCTCTCCGGCAAGGAGTACAAGCTCTTCGCGGAGATCAAGGAGGGCATCTCCCAGGAGAACGCGAAGAAGGTCGCGAAGCTCATCCGCGACGAGGGCCCCAAGGGCGTGAAGGCCCAGGTGCAGGGCGAGGAACTGCGTGTCAGCTCCAAGAGCCGCGACGACCTCCAGACCGTCATCAACCTGCTCAAGGGCCAGGACTTCGACTTCGCTCTCCAGTTCGTGAACTACCGGTAGTCGACCGGCCGGTCACGAGCCGGACAGACGCGAGCCGGACCGAGTCGAGCCGAGTCGAACCGGACAGCTGTGAGCAAGGGTGGGCGCCCGTCCGGCACCCACCCTTCTCGGCCGGTCCCCTGGGGGCGGCGCTCAGTCGCGTGAGTTGCCGAACAGCAGGCGGTAGACGATCAGCAGCACCAGCGAACCGCCGATCGCCGCCGCCCAGGTCGCCCCGTCGTAGAAGTCCTTGGTGATGGGGTGGTCCAGCCAGCGGGCCGATATCCAGCCGCCGATGAACGCGCCGGCGACGCCGATGAGGGTCGTGCCGATGAAACCGCCCGGGTCGCGGCCCGGCAGCAGAACCTTGGCGATGACTCCGGCCAACAACCCCAGGATGATCCAGCTGATGATGCTCATGTCCTGAACCTGCCCTTCCGTGCTGTGCCCGCGCTGTCGGGGCACTGTGATGTAGCTCGCTCCGGACGGGCGGTGCTCGTTTCCGTCGCACCCCGCGCCCCGCGTCGCACGCGGGCTCGTGCCGTCGTGTCGTGTCGTGTTCGTGTCGTGTTGCTGGGGACGACGTCACCGCGGCACCCGGTGGTTCCGCCGATCAGTAGGGTGCGGCCCATGACACAGTCCGGATCGCGCGCCGAACTGCGGCGGACGCTGGGCCTGGGCGACGCCGTGCTCATCGGGCTCGGCTCGATGATCGGCGCCGGCGTCTTCGCCGCGCTCGCCCCCGCCGCGCGGGCCGCGGGCTCCGGGCTGCTCCTCGGACTCGCGCTCGCCGCGCTGGTCGCCTACTGCAACGCCATGTCCTCGGCGCGACTCGCCGCCCTGTATCCGGCCTCGGGCGGCACGTACGTGTACGGGCGTGAGCGGCTCTGCGTGTTCTGGGGGTATCTGGCGGGCTGGTCGTTCGTGGTCGGCAAGACGGCCTCCTGTGCGGCGATGGCTCTGACGGTAGGTGCGTACGTCTGGCCGGCGCAGGCGCACGCGGTGGCGGTCGCGGCCGTGGTGGCGCTGACCGCGGTGAACTACGGCGGCCTCCAGAAGTCGGCCTGGCTGACCCGGGCGATCGTGGCGGTGGTGCTGGCGGTCCTCGCTTCCGTGGTGGCGGTGTGCCTGGGGTCCGGCGCCTCCGACGAGGGGCGGCTGGACGTGGGGGCCTCCGGGGGTGTCGGCGGGGTGCTGACGGCCGCCGGGCTGCTGTTCTTCGCCTTCGCCGGGTACGCCCGCATCGCGACCCTGGGCGAGGAGGTGCGTGACCCGGCCCGCACCATCCCCCGCGCGATCCCGCTGGCCCTCGGGATCACTCTGGTCGTGTACGCGTGCGTGACGGTCGCCGTCCTTTCGGTGCTGGGGTCGGGTGGTCTCGGACGGGCGGGGGCCCCGTTGGCCGACGCGGTGCGGGCGGCGGGGGTGCCCGGGCTGGTGCCGGTCGTACGGGTCGGGGCGGCGGTCGCGGCGCTGGGCTCGCTCCTCGCGCTCATCCTGGGCGTCTCGCGCACGACGCTGGCCATGGCCCGGGACCGGCACCTGCCCGGCGCCCTGGCCGCCGTGCATCCGCGCTTCCAGGTGCCGCACCGGGCTGAACTCACCGTGGGTGCGGTGGTCGCGGTCCTGGCCGCCACGGTGGACGTCCGGGGCGCTATCGGCTTCTCCTCCTTCGGCGTGCTGGCGTACTACGCGGTGGCCAACGCGTCGGCCTGGACGCTCGATCCGGCTCCGGCGAAGCGGCTGCTGCCCGCGGTGGGGCTCCTGGGCTGCGTGGTGCTCGCGTTCGCGCTGCCGAGGACCTCGGTGATCGTCGGGGCGGGGGTACTGGCGGTGGGCGCGCTCGCCTACGGGGTACGGCGGCGCCGGGCGGGCGGCGCGCGGCAGCCGTAGGCCGACGGACACCCGGGCGCGGTCGGCTGACGCCGGGTGAGGGACGGCAGACGGCAGGCGACGGACGACGGACGACGGGCCGCGAACGACGGAGGACGAACGACGGCGGGGGCGCCGGCAGGGGCGGGCAGCGGTGCCCGGGCAAGGGTGCGTGCCTGGACGCCCTACGGCGTCGTCGACCCGGTCGTCGATGTGCGTATGCGGAACTCGGTCCAGGGGGCCAGTTTCAGGTCATCGCCCAGGGTGTCGTACCAGCCCGTGCCGTCGAGCCAGGTGTGCAGCCAGGCCGTGAGGCTGGGGGCGTCCATGAACCAGGCGTGGTCGGGGTCGCCGGGGTTCGGTTCGAAGAGCAGGACCGTCGCCTGCGGGGAGAGACAGTCCACGCAGGCGTACATCGCGCAGCCCCGGTGGGATATCGGCAGGACGCCCTCGGGCCAGGGCCAGTCGGGGTCTTCGCGACCGCTTTCCCGCTGGGCGAGGTACTGGGCGACGGCGGCGGGTTCACCGGCCGGAGAGCTGTCGAGGAGGGGCAGCAGGCCGTATTCAGGGCCGAATCCGCCGTCCCCTGTACGCAGGTAGAGGGCGGCGAGCAACGACGGCAGGCGGAAGCCGAGCGCGGCCTCGGCACGGGCCACGGTGGCCGCGTCCACGGGGTCGGGGAGGGAAGGCCGACCCCGGGGGCGGGTGGTGGCCGCCTTGGCCGCCACCCTTGCCCACAACTGCTCGTTCTCGGTCATGCGTTCATGATGCAAGCCGCCGCTGACAACCGGGCCGGCCTGTGGACAACCCGCGGCCTGTGGACAACCGGCGCGATCGGCCGTCGGAGGGCGGTAGCCCGGTCCCTGACGGGCCGTGGACCGCGAGCGGATCGGGTCCGGCCCGTCAGCGCGCCGCGAACGGCTGGTCCGTGGGCACGATTTCGCGGCCCAGCGGGAACAGCGATACCGGAATCAGCTTGAAGTTCGCGATGCCGAACGGGATGCCGATGATGGTCACGCAGAGGAGGAGGCCTGTGACGATGTGCCCGATGGCCAGCCACCAGCCGGCGAGGACCAGCCACAGCACGTTGCCGAGGCAGGAGGGCGCGCCCGCGTCGCGGCGCTCGATCGTCGTGTAGCCGAAGGGCCAGAGGGCGTAGACGCCGATACGAAAGGCGGCGATGCCAAAGGGAATGCCGATGATCGTGATGCAGAGCAGCGCTCCCGCCGCCAGGTAGGCGAGGAACAGCCAGAATCCGCTCAGGATCAGCCAGATGACGTTCAGGATGGTCTTCACTGGTGGCGACCTGCCATTTTCTCGAGCCGGGCGATGCGGTCCGCCATCGGCGGGTGCGTCGAGAACATCTTGGAGAGTCCCTGGCCCGGGCGGAAGGGATTCGCGATCATCATGTGACTCGCGGTCTCGATGCGGGGCTCCGGGGGCAGTGGAAGCTGCTTGGTGCCCGTCTCCAGTTTGCGCAGCGCGCTCGCGAGGGCCAGCGGGTCGCCGGTGAGCTGGGCGCCCGAGGCGTCCGCCTCGTACTCCCGGGAGCGGCTGATGGCGAGTTGGATGACGCTGGCGGCGAGCGGGCCGAGAATCATGATCAGGAGCATGCCGAGGATGCCCGGGCCGTCGTCGTCGTCCGAGCGGCCGATCGGGATCAGCCAGGCGAAGTTGACCAGGAACATGATCACGGAGGCGAGCGCGCCCGCGACCGAGGAGATGAGGATGTCCCGGTTGTAGACGTGGCTGAGCTCGTGGCCGATGACGCCGCGCAGTTCGCGCTCGTCGAGGAGACGCAGGATGCCCTCCGTGCAGCACACGGCGGCGTTGCGCGGGTTGCGGCCGGTGGCGAAGGCGTTGGGCGCCTCCGTCGGGGAGATGTACAGGCGGGGCATGGGCTGGCGGGCCTGGGTGGAGAGCTCGCGGACCATCCGGTACAGGGCGGGGGCCTCGAACTCGCTCACCGGGCGGGCGCGCATCGCGCGTAGCGCCAGTTTGTCGCTGTTCCAGTAAGCGTACGCGTTGGTGCCGAGCGCGATCAGGACGGCCACGACCAGCCCCATGCGGCCGAAGAAGCTGCCGATGACGATGATGAGTGCGGACAGTCCCCCGAGGAGTACTGCGGTCCTGAGCCCGTTGTGCCGGCGGTGCACGGTACGCCCTCCAAGTCGTGCAGCAGGGGAACCCTTTGCTTGCGGATCTTGCTCTGTCCGGTGGCACTGTGCCGTGGTGTCACATCCAGTGCACCTTCCCGTACTGGTCAACGCCAGGCGGGAGGCACTAGTTCCCTTGTGCCTGCGGGCACGGGTGTGGGCCGTCCGGGTGAGGACGGGGGCCTGCGCGCGCGTGCGGGCTCAGAAGAGGCCGGTGTCGGTGAAGCGCAGGACCAGCTGGGGTGCTCCGGAGAGGACGATGCCGAGGACCGCGGTGAGGGCGATCGCGGCGGTGAGCGGGGCGGGGACGTGGTGCTTCTCGGGCTCGCCTTCGGGGGCGCGGAAGAGCAGGGCCGTCCACTGGAGGTAGTAGTACAGGGCGATCACCACGTTGACGGCCATGACGACCGCGAGCCAGCCGAGGCCCGCGTCGACGGCTGCCGAGAAGACGGTGACCTTCGCGAAGAGACCGATGATGCCGGGCGGCAGTCCGGCGAGGCAGAGCAGGAAGAAGGCCAGGATCAGGGCCGCCGCCGGGTTCTTCGCGTAGAGGCCCCGGTAGTCCGTGATCCGGTTCGTCGCGCTGCTGCGGCCCACCAGGGCGGCCACCGCGAAGGCGCCCAGGTTCACGGCGGCGTACATGAGGGCGTAGGCGACGGTGGAGCCGATGGCGTGCTCGGCGTCGTCGGAGTACGCGGCGGCGGCGATCGGTACGAGGAGGTAGCCGGCCTGGCCCACGGAGGACCAGGCGAGCAGGCGTACGGCGCTGTACGCGCGCGTGGCTTGCTGCCGGAGGGCGCCGACGTTGCCGACGGTCATGGTGAGCGCGGCCAGCACGGCCAGCGCGGGGCCCCAGACGTCGGCGTAGGACGGGAAGCCGATGACGGTGACGAGGATGAGGCCGGAGAAGCCGACCGCCTTGCCGACGACCGACAGGTAGGCGGCGATGGGCAGGGGGGCGCCGACGTAGGTGTCGGGGACCCAGAAGTGGAAGGGGACGGCGGCCGTCTTGAAGGCGAAGCCGATCAGGGTGAGGACCACGCCGGTCTGGGCCAGGGTGTCCAGCCGGCCGTCGACATGCTGGATGCGGTCGGCCACCTGGGTGAGATAGAGGGTCCCGGTCGTCGCGTACACGAAGCTGATGCCCAGGAGGCTGACGGTGGTCGCGGTGACGGACGACAGGAAGAACTTCAGTGCCGCCTCGGAGGACCTGCGGTCGCCGTGCCGGATGCCGACCAGGGCGAAGGCGGGCAGGGAGGCGACCTCTAGGGCGACGACGAGGGTGGCGAGGTCGCGGGAGGCGGGCAGCAGGGCGGCACCGGCGGCGGAGGACAGCAGCAGGAACCAGAACTCCCCCTCGGGGAGCCGCCCGCGCGCGTCCTTCAGGGCGGTGACCGACAGCAGCGCCGCCAGGAGCGCTCCCCCGAGCACCAGGAACTGGATGACCAGGGTGAAGCGGTCGGCCGTGTAGCTGCACACGTGTGTGTCGCCGGTCAGGCAGAAGGTGGAGCGGTCGCCGTCCAGGAGGGGCAGGAGGAGGGCCGTGGAGGCGGCGAGTCCCGCGACCGACAGCCAGCCGAGGAGCGGCTTGCGGGCGTCGCCGACGAAGAGGTCGGCGACGAGGACGACGAGGGCGACGACCGCCGCGAGGGTGGGCGGTGCGATGGCCGTCCAGTCGACGGACTGGACCAAGGGCGCGGCCAGGGGCTGGAACACGGGCTGGGCCAGGGAGCTCATCGGGTGCCTCCTGCGAGGAGCTGCTGCACGGCCGGGTCGGTCAGCCCGAGGAGGGCCTTCGGCCACAGACCGGCGACGACGGTGAGGGCGACGAGCGGGGCCCAGGCCGCGAACTCGTAGGTCTGCACGTCGGAGAGGCGCGGAGCGTCCTGGGGGACGACGCCCATGCAGACGCGGCGGACCACGGCGAGCAGGTACGCGGCCGTCAGCAGGGTGCCGAACGCGGCGATCGCCGTGAAGGTGAGGAAGGCGGGGCGGCTGAGGTCGGCGGCGGGGTCGAAGGCGCCGAACAGGGCCAGCATCTCGCCCCAGAAACCGGCGAGGCCCGGCAGGCCCAGCGAGGCGACGGCGGCGAAGGCGAGGAGGCCGCCCAGGCGGGGCGTCCTGCCGTACAGCGCGGCGCCGGTCTGCTCGGCGAGGGTGTCCAGGTCGGTGGTGCCGGTGCGGTCCTTCAGCGCTCCGACCAGGAAGAAGAGCAGGCCCGTGATGAGGCCGTGGGCGATGTTGGCGAACAGGGCGCCGTTCACGCCGGTCGGGGTCATGGTCGCGATGCCGAGCAGGACGAAACCCATGTGCCCGACGGAGGAGTAGGCGATGAGGCGCTTGAGGTCGCCCTTCGCGCCCCGCTTGGCGAGGGCCAGACAGGCCAGGGACCCGTAGATGATCCCGACGACGGCGAAAGCGGCGAGGTAGGGCGCGAAGGTGCGGAAGCCGTCCGGCGCGACGGGCAGCAGGATCCGGACGAACCCGTACGTGCCCATCTTCAGCAGCACGCCCGCCAGCAGGACCGAACCGACGGTCGGGGCCGCGGTGTGGGCGTCGGGCAGCCAGCTGTGCAGCGGCCACATCGGAGTCTTGACGGCGAGCCCGATCCCGATCGCGAGAACGGCGATGACCTGCACGGACGTGGTGAGCGACCGGCCGTTGTCAGTGGCGAGTGCCACCATGTCGAAGGTGCCCGCCTTGATGCCGATCAGGAGCAGGCCGAGCAGCATGACCACGGATCCGAGCAGCGTGAACAGGATGAACTTCCAGGCGGCCTGGGTCCGGCCCGCGCCGCCCCAGCGCGCGATGAGGAAGTACATCGGGACGAGGACCATCTCGAAGGCGAGGAAGAACAGCAGCAGGTCGAGGACGGCGAAGGCCGCGAGGGTGCCGGACTCCAGGACGAGGACGAGCGCGACGAAGGCCTTCGGGGACGGGTCCGCGGTCTGCGAGGCCGGCGGCTGCTGTTGCCGCCTGAAGTAGGAGTACACCGCGCAGAGGAAGGTCAGCAGCGCGGTCAGGACCAGCAGGGGGAGGGAGATGCCGTCGATGCCGAGGTGGATGCGCACGTCGAGTGCGGGGATCCAGCTGATGTCCGTGGTGGCCTGCATCTTCGACGGATGGTCATGGTCGAAGCCGAGCGCGAGGACGATCGCGGCGATGAGGATCGCGCCGGTCACGGTCATGCCGTGGCGGAGCACGGCCTGCTCGGGTGACTTCCCCTTCAGTCCCGGCGGAGCAGGCAGTAGAGCGGTGACGGCGCCCAGGAGCGGGCCGACCACGATGAATGCAAGAAGGAACTGCATCACGGACTCGTTGATACCGATCACGCCCGCTCACGCTCCCGAAGCGACGAGAAGGGCGGCGACCGCCAGGACGACGGTGCCGGCGAGCAGCGCGCTCACATAGGTCTGGACGTTGCCGGTCTGGGCGCGCCGTACGGCGGCCCCCAGCCAGCGGGGCAGGGCGCCCGCGCCGCGTACGTAGGTGTCGACGACCTCGTGGTCGAGGAACCGGACGAGACGCGCGCCGGCCTGGACCGGGCGGACGAACAGTGCCTGGTACACGGCGTCGAGGTGGAAGCCGACGGCCGCGTGGCGGTGCAGCGGACCGAGCAGAAGCCGTCCGGGGTCCGCCGGGTCGGGGGCGAAGGCCACGTCTCCGTAGGCGGGCGCGTGTGTCGCGATGGCCTCGGCCTCGACGCGTCCCGCGTCGCCCTCGGGGTGGGCGGCGACCGCGCCCAGCGGCACGCGGGCGGCGAGTCCGGCGCGATGGCGCCAGGCGGCGTAGGTGACGAGCCCGCCGGCCAGGGCCACGCCCGTGCCGAGCACGGAGGTGACGAGGGTCGGGGCGAGGTCGTTGCCGTCGAACCAGTCGGGGAGGGTGCGGTAGGCGAGCCCGCCGAGGGCCAGGGACGGGACGGCCAGGACCCACAGCACGACGGTCATGGTCAGGGGCTGGCGGCCGTGGTCGGGAGCCTCGGCGCCCCGGCCCTGGAAGGTCAGCAGCCACAGGCGGGTCGCGTAGGCCGCCGTGAGGAGGGCGGTGACCAGACCGGCGACGAGGACGATCCAGCCCGCGGCGCCGGGCGCGTGCTCGGTGTGGCCCGCGGTGATGTGCTCGGCGGCGCCGAGCACCGACTCCTTGGAGAAGAAGCCGCTGAACGGGGGGATCGCGGCGAGCGCGAGAAGCGCCACGGTCATTGTCCAGAAGGCGTCGGGGACGCGCTCGCGCAGGTGGCTCATGCGGGACATGGCGGCCAGCGAGTTGGTGCCGGCGGCGTGGATGATCACGCCGGCCGCGAGGAACAGCAGTGCCTTGAACGCGCCGTGCGACAGGAGGTGGAAGACGGCGGCGCCGCGGTCGCCGACGGCGAGGGCGCCGGTCATGTAGCCGAGCTGGCCGATCGTCGAGTAGGCGAGGACGCGCTTGATGTCGTCCTGCGCGAGGGCGGCCAGGCCCGAGCCGAGCATGGTGACGGCGGCCATCGCGGCGAGGGTCACCATCGCGGCCGAGGACGCCTCGAAGACCGGAAGGAGGCGGGCGATGAAGTAGACGCCGGCGGCGACCATCGTGGCGGCGTGGATGAGCGCGGAGACGGGCGTGGGGCCCGCCATCGCGTCCGGGAGCCAGGTGTGCAGGGGGAACTGCGCGGACTTGCCGGCCACGCCCGCGAGGAGCAGCAGGGCGATGACCGTCGGGTGGTCGAGTCCGCCGTGGGCGACGGTGTCGAGGACCTTCGTGATCCGGAAGGACCCGGCGTCGGTGGCCAGGGCGAACAGGCCGATGAGAAAGGGGACGTCACCGAGTTTGGTGACGAGGAAGGCCTTGATGGAGGCGGCGCGGGCCTCCGGGGTCTCCCAGTAGTGGCCGACCAGGAAGTAGGAGCAGATGCCCATGACCTCCCAGCCCACCAGCAGCACGATCAGGTCGCCGGAGTAGACGACCAGGAACATCGCGGAGGTGAAGAGGGAGACGAGCGCGGCGTAGGAGGGGTAGCGCGGGTCATCGCGGAGGTAGCCGGTCGAGTAGATCTGCACGCAGGTGGCGACGAGGCCGACCACGAGGGCGACGAGGGCGGCGAAGCCGTCGATGTAAAGCGCCAGTTCGATCGGGATCGAGCCGGTGGGGGTGAGTTCGGTGGCCGCCGTGATCGAGGCGTCGCCGCCCTGGCGTACGGCGACGATCGCGGCCAGTACGAGGGCGGCGAGGGTCGGCAGGACGGCGAGCGGGCGTACGAAGCCGGGAGCGGTCCGGCCGAGGAGCAGTCCGGCGGCCGCGCCCAGGAACGGGAGGAGGGGGACGAGGACGGCGAGGGTGGTCGTGGTCACGCGGTGGCCTCAGCCTTCTCGGCGGCCGTTCCGGTCGCGGGGGTGTCGCTGTCGGGGCCGTCGGGGCTCTCGTGGCCTTCGGCGGTGTCGCGGAGACGGTCGATGTCCGCGGTGCCCCGGTTGCGGTGGACGGCGAGGACGATCGCCAGACCGATGCCGATCTCGGCGGCGGCGATGGCGATGGTGAACAGGGTGAGCGCCTGGCCGGAGTGCAGGGTCTCCTCGGCGGTCCTGCTGAGCCAGACGTCGAAGGCGACCAGGTTGAGGTTGACGGCGTTGAGCATCAGCTCGACGGACATCAGGACGAGGATCGCGTTGCGGCGGGCCAGGACGCCGTACAGGCCGGTGCAGAAGAGCAGGGCGGACAGGACGGCGGGATAGGCGAGGTGCATCAGCGGGTGCCTTCCTGCTCGGCCGGGTTCTCGCGGGCGTCCGGCACAGAAAGGGAACTCTCTGTGACTGATCGGGAACTCTTGGTGGCGGGCCGGGAGTTCACGGGGGGAGAGCTCGACTCCGCCTTCGCCTTGCGGGACAGGACGATCGCGCCGACCAGTGCCGCGAGGAGAAGGACGGAGAGCGCCTCGAAAGGCAGGACCCAGTTCTGGAAGAGGCTCGCGCCGGTGACCTCGGTGGAGCTGGCGACCGGACCGTCCAGATCGATCCAGGTGGCACGGAAGGCGTCGACGACCACCCAGACGAGCGCGGCGGCCGCGGCGACGGCCACCGTGAGAGCGGCCCAGCGGTTGCCGGAGTCCGCGTCCGGGGAGCGGCCGATGGGGGCCTTGGTGAGCATCAGACCGAAGAGGAGGAGCACGACGACGGAACCGACGTAGATGAGGACCTGCACCCAGGCGATGAACTCGGCGGTGAGCAGGAGGTACTCGACGGCGAGGCCGCCGAGGGCGACCACGAGCCAGAGGGCGGCGTGCACCAGTTGCCTGGTGGTCACGGTGACGAGGGCAGCGCCGAAGGTGACGAGTCCGACGAGCAGGAAGGCGATCTCGACGCCGGTCGGGGAGAGAAAGCCGTGGGGTGCCTGAGCGAGGGTCACGATTCTCCTCCCCGGGGTGACTTCGGCTCGGGTGCCTGGGGCGCGTTCGGCTCGGGTGTCCGAGGAGCGTTCGACTCGGCCTGGGCCGCCGCCAGCTTCTCGGCCGTCTTGCGGGCGGCCGCGATCTCCTTCGGCTCCTCGGCGGCGGGGTCGAGGGCGGGTGGGGCCGGGACGGTCCACATCCACTCGCGGAGCTTGTCGCGTTCGTGGGTGAGTTCGTGGATGTCGGTCTCGGCGTACTCGAACTCCGGGGACCAGAACAGGGCGTCGAAAGGACAGACCTCGATGCAGATACCGCAGTACATGCACAGGGCGAAGTCGATGGCGAAGCGGTCGAGGACGTTGCGGCTGCGCTCGCGGCCACCCGGGGCGGCGGGCGGGACCGTCTCCTTGTGGGAGTCGATGTAGATGCACCAGTCGGGGCACTCACGGGCGCAGAGCATGCAGACCGTGCAGTTCTCCTCGAACAGGCCGATGACGCCGCGGGTGCGGGGCGGGAGTTCGGGCTGCGCGTCCGGGTACTGCTCGGTGACGGTCTTCCGCGTCATCGTGCGGAGGGTGACGGCGAGGCCCTTGGCGAGGCCGCTGCCGGGGATGGGGGCCATTACCGGATCACCACCTTGACGATGCCGGTGAGGGCGATCTGAGCGAGGGAGAGAGGGACGAGGAGGGTCCAGGCGAACTTCTGGAGCTGGTCCTCGCGCAGGCGGGGGTAGGTGACGCGGAGCCAGATCACGACGAAGGCGAGGACGGCCGCCTTGAGCAGGGTCCAGACCCAGCCGAGGCCTTCGGCGCCCCAGGGGCCGTGCCAGCCGCCCAGGAAGAGGACGGTGGTCAGCCCGCACAGGACGACGATCCCGGCGTACTCGGCGAGGAGGAAGAGGGCGAAGCGCAGGCCGGTGTACTCGGTGTACGCGCCGAAGATGATCTCCGAGTCGGCGACGGGCATGTCGAAGGGGGGCCGCTGCAGTTCGGCGAGACCGGCGACGAAGAAGACGAACGCGCCGGTGATCTGCCAGGGCAGCCACCACCACTCGAAGGCGTCGACGATGCCGGGCAGGGAGACCGTGCCGGCCGCCATCGCCACCGAGGCGGCGGTGAGCAGCATCGGGAGTTCATAGGCGAGGAGCTGGGCGGCGGTGCGCAGGCCGCCGAGAAGGGAGAACTTGTTGGCGCTGGCCCAGCCGGCCATGAGGGAGCCGAGCACGCCGATGCCCATCACCGCGAGCACGAAGAAGATGCCCGCGTCCACGACCTGGCCGACGGCGCCTTCTCCCGGGCCGATGGGGATGGCGAGGAGGACCACGAGGTACGGGAGGAGGGCTACGGCCGGCGCGAGCTGGAAGATACGGCGGTCCGCGCCCGCGGGGACGATGTCCTCCTTCTGGGCGAACTTGACGCCGTCCGCGACGAGCTGGGCCCAGCCGTGGAAACCGCCCGCGTACATGGGCCCCAGGCGGCCCTGCATATGGGCCATCACCTTGTGCTCGGTCTGACCCACGATGAGGGGGAAGGTGAGGAAGACGACGAAGACGACCAGGAGTCGCAGGGCGACGTCGAGAGCGTCGTTCACTGCGGGCCTCCTGTGGGGTTCTCGGGAGCGGGGGGTTCCGTGCCGTCGGCACGGCGGGACTCGCCGCGGTGGGGCGAGGGCTTCTGGTTCGGTTCCGGGGCCTGGGCCGACTCCGGCTTCGGCTCGTGGTCCGGCCTGGACTCCGGGACTGCGTCCGGTTCCGGAGTCGAACCCGGCTTCTGGGCCGAGGCGGGTGCCTGGACCGGCTCCGGTTTCTGGTCCGGTTCCGGTGCCTGGACCGGCTCCGGGGCCTGGACCGGCTCCGGGGCCTGGGCCGACTCCGGCTTCGGCTCGTGGTCCGGCCTGGACTCCGGGACTGCGTCCGGTTCCGGAGTCGAACCCGGCTTCTGGGCCGA